>NZ_KV788233.1:0-43486 GCF_001807225.1 Corynebacterium sp. HMSC05E07 | reverse complement strand
CGGAAAACAACACGTTTTGTCGTTTAGGCCCAGATCGTCGAACAACAGAAAACGACTCACGCCCCGAAGCTCGTCATACACAACGATGCTTCGGGGCGTGCCGATGGCGACCCTGACGGGACTTGAACCCGCGACCTCCGCCGTGACAGGGCGGCGCGCTAACCAACTGCGCCACAGGGCCAAATATTCACATATCTACCAACACAGAGGTGTTGGTACCCCCAACGGGATTCGAACCCGTGCCGCCGCCGTGAAAGGGCGGTGTCCTAGGCCGCTAGACGATGGGGGCCCGTTGCCGTTCAGGCAACTTCGTAAAAATATACTGGAGATATCCTCAGTTGACCAAATCGCCCCGACAGAGAGGCAGAAAACCATGGCTGAACAGCGCGAAACCTGCTCGTGCCACGAGCCCGGTGTGCATGGCTATAACTCCGATAGTGAGCAGAAGGCTAGATATTTGGCCCGCCTCAAGCGCATCGAAGGCCAGACTCGCGGTATTCATCGCATGATTGATGAAGACCAGTACTGCATTGACATCATCACCCAAATCTCAGCGGTAACCTCTGCCCTCGAGAACGTCTCCCTCGCGCTCCTTGAGGACCATATTGAGCACTGTGTGGCCGGAGCTGCCGCCGAAGATGAGCATGTGGCCGCAGAGAAGCTTGAGGAGGCTATGCGCGCCATTCGGAAGCTGGTCAAGAGCTAACCGGTAAAACTGGAAAGAGCCGCCCGAAGGCGGCTCCACCGTGGGCCCTGCGGGGCTCGAACCCGCGACCTGCGGATTAAAAGTCCGTAGCTCTACCAACTGAGCTAAAGGCCCAACGCCCTTCCATAGTAGTCGGTGGGCTTGAAGAAAAGGAAATGGCCCCCACTTCAGCAGTGAAGGCCACGGTAGAGCGCGCTTATTAACCGCGCATGTCACCCTTCTCCATGAAGTTCACCTGGAATTCAAAGGCGGTCTTCAGGTCGTGCGGGGTGTGCTGGAACTTGTTTTCCTTCGCACGCTCGAAGTACTCCTCCAGCAGCGGACGGTAGTCCGGGTGAGCCACGGCGATGACCTTCTCCACACGCTCCTTCGGGGCCAGGCCACGCAAGTCGGCAACACCGTACTCGGTGATGATGACCATGGTGTCGTGCTCAGTGTGGTCGGTGTGGGACACGAACGGAACGATGGCGGAGATTGCACCATCCTTAGCTACCGACGGGGAGACGAAGGTGGAGATGTACGCGTTACGGGTGAAGTCACCGGAGCCACCGGTACCGTTCATGATGCGGGAGCCGGAGACGTTGGTGGAGTTGATGTTGCCGTAGATGTCGCCCTCAATCATGCCGTTGGAGGAAATCAGGCCCACGCGGCGGATAACCTCCGGGTGGTTGGACACCTGCTGCGGGCGCAGGATGATGTGCTTGGCGTAGCGCTCAGCCTCAGCGTTCATCTTGTCTGCGTACTCCGGGGACAGCGCGAAGGAGGTAGCGGAAGCGACGGTCATCTTGCCAGCGTCAATAAGGTCGAGCATGCCGTCCTGGATAACCTCGGTGTACGCCTGAATGTTCTCAAACTTGGAGTCCAGCAGGCCGGCCATCACGGCGTTCGGCACGTTACCCACGCCGGACTGCATGATGAACTTGTCATATTCGAGGCGACCAGCGGCAACCTCGCCCTCAAGGAACTCGATGAAGTTTGCAGCGATCTTCTCGGAGATCTCGTCCGGAGCCTTAAACGGTGCGTTGCGGTCTGGGGCGTCGGTCTTGACAACGGCCACGACCTTCTCTTCCGGAATCTCAATGTAGGTGGTGCCTACGCGATCGGCCGGCTTGGTGATCGGAATCGGCTGACGGTTCGGCAGCTTTTCAATCTTGTAAATGTCGTGCATGCCCTCGAGGTTCTCGGACTGCCACTCGTTGACCTCGATGATGATCTTGTCAGCTGCATCGATGTACTCAAGGTTGTTACCCACGGCGGAGGACGGAACGATGTTGCCGTTTTCATCGATGCGCACGGCCTCAATGATCGCTACCTGGAAATCACCGTAGAAGCCCTCTTCGACCTGCTGGCCCGAGTGGGACAGGTGGATGTCCTGGTAGAGGGCCGAGCCGTCGTTAAAGCGGTTACGCAGAGCCGGATCGGAGTTGTACGGGGAACGGAAGCGGATGGCGTTGGCCTCTGCCAGCACACCATCGCAATCCGGAGCGGTGGAGGCGCCGGAGAATACATCAATCTTAAATTCCTCGCCAGCCTCGTGAGCAGCCTTAGCCTTCTCAGCAATAGCGGTGGGCAGGGCCTTGGGGTAGCCGGCACCGGTAAAGCCGGAGATACCCACACGGTCACCGTGATTGACAAACTGTGCAGCCTCGTCAGCGCTCATAACAAGCTTCTCAAACGGCGCGTACGCGATTCTCTCAGACATTAAATCCTCCTTTGTGTACGGAAAGGGCCTAGGTTACGGCTCCATCCACTTAGTTACATGCACCACATTAGCGAATGTGTGGAGAGTTTACCGCACTCTTCGCAAAACTGTGCATCCCCTCTCTGTCCCCGATTCCCACACTGTGCCCGAGCCAATCGTGGCCGCGCGCCAATTTGCCACCCCACCCTCCTACCGCGCACAATGAGCTGCGTGACTCTTGCGATCGGAAAAATTCAGCTCACTTCCCCCGTTGTTCTCGCCCCCATGGCTGGCGTGACCAACGTGGCTTTTCGCGTGCTGTGCCGCGAGCAAGAGATCGAAAAAACCGGAACCGTATCCGGACTCTATGTGTGCGAAATGGTTACTGCCCGCGCGCTCGTGGAGCGCAACCCGAAAACCATGCATATGACCACCTTCGATCCGCAGGAGAATCCGCGCTCCCTGCAGCTGTACACCGTGGATCCGGAGTACACCTATAAGGCTGCGAAGATGATTGTGGATGAAAATCTGGCGGACCACATTGACATGAACTTTGGTTGCCCGGTGCCTAAGGTGACACGCCGCGGTGGCGGCTCGGCCCTGCCTTATAAACGTCGCCTTTTCGGCAATATTGTGGCAGCAGCGGTTAAGGCTACCGAGGGCACCGATATCCCTGTGACGGTGAAGATGCGCGTGGGCATCGACGATGAGCACCACACACACCTTGACGCGGGACGCATTGCGGTGGAGGAAGGGGCGTCGGCAGTCGCTCTCCACGGTCGTACCGCAGCACAGCGCTACTCCGGCCATGCTGACTGGAACGAGATTGCACGCCTCAAGGAGCACCTGGCCGATACCGGTATTCCGGTGCTGGGCAACGGCGATATCTTCAAGGCCAGCGACGCCCACGCCATGATGGCGCAGACCGGCTGCGACGGCGTCGTCGTCGGGCGCGGCTGTTTGGGTAGGCCGTGGCTGTTCGCGGAGCTGTCCGCACACCTGCGCGGCGAACCAGTCCCGTCTGAGCCCACGCTCGGCGAGGTCACCCGGATCATGACCCGCCACGCGGAGCTCTTGGCGCAGCACGAGGGCGAGCGCCAGGCCAGCCGCGATATCCGTAAGCACATTGGCTGGTACCTGCGTGGATTCCCTGTCGGCGGCGAGGTTCGGGCGGGTCTTTCGCGCGTTAATTCCCTTGAGGATCTGCGCGAACTCCTCGCACCGTGGTCCGACTCCCCTGCGCTTGCCGACGACGCCGATGGTGCCCGTGGACGCCAAGGCTCCCCCGCCAAGGTAGTCCTTCCTGAGGGCTGGCTCGACGATCCGGAGGATGCGACTGTGCCCGAGGGTGCAGAGTTGATGCACTCTGGCGGCTAATAGAGGGTCACCAAAAGTTGCACATCCCTCCCCGCATTGTTCTTCACCGAGCGCTAGACCAAAAAATCAGTTAGGCTACAGGCCATGCGCGCCGCTTACCGTGAACAGCTGGATAACTTTGCCCATGACCTGATCATCATGAGCGATACTGTCCACAAATTGATGACTCTAGCCTCCCAGGCCCTGCTTGAGGGCGCCCTCCAGCCAGCCGAGGAGGCCCTCTCACTGCGCGAAGACCTCGATGAAGTGCGCGAACGCTGCGAGGACCGCGCGGTCTCCCTCTTGGCCTTGGAGAACCCCATGGCCAAAGATCTCCGCCAGGTCATCTCCTCTATCTACATCGTGGAGGATTACTACCGCATGGGCCGCTTAGCCCAGCACATTGCCACGAGCGCACGCCGCCGACACCCTGAGATCGTCGTTCCCACGGAAATTTTGGGTTTCTTCGAGGAGTACGCGCGCCTCGTTCTGGACATGTCCTTGGGCCTCAAGGAGCTCCTTATCACCCGCGACCCGGAACTCGCGCTGCATCTCACCGAGGACGACGACGCCGTTGATGACATCAACCACCACCTGCTGCGCATGTTGACCCAGCGTGAGTGGAATGGCTCCGTCCGCCAGGCAGTCGAGACGTCGCAGCTTTCTCGTTACTACGAGCGCTTCGCCGACCACTGCGCATCCGCTGCTGGCCGCATCATTTACCTCGCCACGGGTTTGGATCCTGAGCGCTACATGCACAAGCGTGATGAAGAAAAGCGCGAGGCAGAGATGGAGGCCCGTATGGCTGAGCTCGAGCGCCAGTTCCACCGCTAACAGCGCTAGGTTGTTCGCACGGCTCAGCCTGGGAAACGCCGCACAGCATCGCGCGTTCCGCCCACAACGAAGCCACAACGACCCAACGGCCCCCTCCTAGACCTTTGAGGTCCGGGAGGGGGCCGTTGCGGTGGAAAGAATCTCTGCGGCTTAGCCGAAGCGGCCGGAGATGTAGTCTTCGGTGTCCTTCTTGGACGGGTTCTCGAAGATCTTGGTGGTGTCATCGAACTCCACGAGGTGGCCCGGCTTGCCGGTGGCCTCCAGGGAGAAGAAGCCAGTCTTATCGGACACACGAGCTGCCTGCTGCATGTTGTGGGTCACGATAACGATGGTGAAGTTCTCCTTCAGCTCGTGGATGAGGTCCTCCACGGCCAAGGTAGAAATCGGGTCGAGCGCGGAGCACGGCTCGTCCATGAGGAGAACCTCCGGCTCCACAGCAATCGCACGAGCGATGCACAGACGCTGCTGCTGACCACCGGAAAGGCCGCCGCCTGGCTTGTCCAGACGGTCCTTAACCTCATCCCAGAGGTTAGCGCCGCGCAGCGACTTTTCAGCAACTTCCTTCAGCTTCTTCTTGTTCTTTTCGCCGGAGAGCTTCAAGCCGGCAACGACGTTGTCCTCAATGGACATGGTCGGGAACGGGTTAGCCTTCTGGAAGACCATGCCGATGGTGTTGCGAACAGACACCGGGTCCACCTTGGAACCGTAGATATCCTGGCCGTCCAGAAGGATCTCGCCCTTCACGTAAGCACCCGGAATGACCTCGTGCATGCGGTTGAGGGTGCGCAGCACGGTGGACTTACCGCAGCCGGACGGACCGATGAACGCGGTGACGGCCTTCGCCGGGATCTGCATGTTGACGTTCTGTACGGCGTGGAAGTCACCGTAGTAGATGTTCACGTCATTGAGCTCAAGCTTGGACATGAGTAATGCTCCTAGTGTGTAAGTAGAGAGTGGTTACGGTTACTTCTTGACCGAGAACTTCGCCGAAACGATGCGCGCGGCAATGTTGAGGGCGGCGATAAGGATAACCAGCGTCAGCGCGGCACCCCACAGCTTGTCCAGCACGGCCGGCTGTGCGCCGGACTTGTACATGTCCAGCATCATCAGCGGCAGGGAGGACTGTGCGCCCTTGAACGGGTCCCAGTGGATGGAAGACGTGGAACCGACCAACACCAGGACCGGTGCGGACTCACCCATGATGCGGGCCACGGCCAGCATGATGCCAGTGACGATGCCGGACAGGGCAGTCGGCAGAACGATGCGGGCGATGGTCTTCCACTTGGGGACGCCCAGAGCGTAGGAAGCCTCACGCAGGTCCATCGGGACCACGCGGAGCATCTCCTCGGTGTTGCGGACAACAATCGGAATCATGAGCAGCACCAGCGACAGGGCCACGGCCATGCCGGAGCGCTTGAAACCAAAAATGGTAATCCACATGGCGAAGATAAACAGCGCCGCAACGATGGACGGGACACCGGAGAGGATGTCCACCATGAAGGTGGTCAGACGGCTCAGGAGGCCGCCCTTGGAGTACTCCACCAGGTAGATGGCGGTGAAGATACCAATCGGCACGGAGATGAGGGTGGCGATGATGGTCTGCACGAAGGTACCGATGATGGCGTGGGCGGCACCGCCGCCGGCCTCGGTATCGAGAATGCCGCGCTGGGAGCTGGTCCACCACTCCGGCGAGATGACTGCACCGGCGCCGCGGACGATGAGCTCGTAGAGAACCCACAGCAGCGGGATCATGGCGATGATCATCGTCGCCCACACCAGCACTGTGGCGACGTTGTTGGTGGCCTTGCGGCCGGCGGAGATATCCAGGAAGGTCGGGCCGGAGGAGGCCGGGACGGAATTGGTAGTCGTAGTCGTAGTCATTCTTCGTCCCTCCTTACTTGCTCTTCACGATGGAGCGGGCAATGGCGTTGACCAGGAAGGTCAGCAGGAACAGCATGAGGCCTGCGGCGATGTAGGCACCGGCGCGCATCTCATTACCAAACTCGGCGGCTGCCAGGGCGATGGCAGTAGCGAAGGTCGTACCACCGTCGAACAGGGAGAAGCGGAAGTCCACCAGCGGGGAGACGACCATGTACAGAGCCATGGTCTCACCCAGCGCACGGCCCAGACCCAGCATGGAGCCGGCAATGTAGCCGGACATACCGAACGGCAGGACGGTCATGCGGATAACTTCCCAGCGGGTAGCGCCCAGCGCCAGCGCGGACTCGACCTGGCCGGGAGGGGTCTGCACGAAGACCTCGCGGGCAGTGGCGGCGATGATCGGGAGGATCATCACGGCCAGCACGATGCCACCGGTCAGGATGTTGCGGCCAGTCGCAAAGTTCGGGGAGTTGTCGTAGACCTTGAACAGGAAGAAACCACCAGCCCAAGAGTGAAGCCAGGTGTACAGGCCGGACAGCGCCGGGCCAAGCACCTGCCAGCCCCAAAGGCCGTACACGATGGACGGCACAGCGGCGAGCATGTCCACCAGGAAGCCGAGCGGCTTGACCAGCTTGGCCGGTGCGTAGTTGGACAGGAAGATGGCGATACCAAGTGCCACCGGCATCGCGATGATGAGCGCCACAACGGAGATGAGGACGGTGGACCCGAACATCGTCGGGATACCGAACTTCATGGCGTCGGTGTTGGTGGTCTCCCAGCGCTCGCCGTAGGTGAAGAAGCCCCACAGGCCGTTCTCGTTGACGGCGAGGGACGGCACTGCCTGCAGGATCAGGAAGGCTGCGATGGCAGCGATCATCACCGTAATCAGCGTCGCGGACGCGGTGGACAGGAACTCGAATACGCGGTCACCCGGGCGCTTAACGCCGGACTTCACTGCGGGTTCGGTTGCTACGTTGGCATCGTTCTTCGACACTGCCGGCTGGGACGTAGCAATAACGTCCTCCTCGGCTGACGACGCCGTAGTGAGATTGTTGTCTGCCATGAGACTACGAAATCCTTTTCGACGGAAGCAATAAAAATATGTGACATGCCAGCGCCCCCAAAGCGCTCGTAACGGGCGGATTGGGGGCGAAAGCGGTGCTAGGCAGTGCGCCCAGCGGTAGCTATCACGCGCTAAGCGCTCTTACTGGATAGCCTCAACAGCAGCCTTCAAGCGGTCCAGGTGGTCGCCAGAAACCGGGATGAAGCCAGCGTCCTCGAGCTCCTGGTTCTGGTTGTCCAGGACGGTGTTGAAGAAGGCCTTCACCAGAGCGGAGGTCTCCTCATCGTAGCCAGCGGAGCAGACGATGTTGTAGGTGGTCAGGATGAGCGGGTAAGCACCCTCGTCGTCGGAAGCGAAGAGCTTCTCGGAATCAACGACCATGTTGTGCTCGGAGCCGGTCTCCTTGAAGGCCAAGTGGTCCAGGGCAACGCCGACGGACTCGGAGGAGAGCTCAACCGGGCCGTTACCGAAGTCGATCTTGGCGATCTTGACGCCGTCAGCTTCCTTCTGGTGTGCGTAGCCAGCCTCAACGTAGGTGATGGCACCGTCAATGGAAGCAACCTGGTCAGCAACACCGGAGGAACCGTTAGCGCCCTCGCCGACAGCGTCAGGGAACTGCTTGCCCTCGGAGTCCCAGTTGCCGGTAGCGGACTTCAGGAACTTCTGGAAGTTGTCGGAGGTACCGGACTCGTCGGAACGGAAGATGACGGTGATGTCCTTCTCCGGCAGGTCGGTGCCCTCGTTCTCAGCCTTGATGGCGTCGTCGTTCCACTTGGTGATCTCACCCTTGAAGATCTTGGCCAGGGTGTCGGTGGAGAGGTTGACCTCAGTGTCACCCAGGTTGTAAGCGATAGCTACCGGACCGATGGTGGTCGGCAGGTGCCATGCATCGTTGCCGCCGCAACGCTCCTTGGCAGCCTCGACCTCACCCTTGTCCTCCTTCAGAGCGGAGTCAGAGCCAGCGAAGTCTACGGTGCCGCCGTTGAAGGCCTTAACACCAGCGCCGGAACCGGAGGAGGTGTAGGAGAAGTTAGCATCCGGGTACTCACCCAGGAAAGCCTTCTCAAAGACGGACATAGCGGACTTCTGGGAAGAAGCGCCTTCGCCGGAGAGGTCGCCGGAGACTTCCTTGGTCTCGGCGGCGTCAGAGCCACCCTCAGCTTTGTCAGAACCAGAGTCGTTGGAGTCGTTGCAGGCTACGAGAGCGGTGGAGGTAGCGGCGACAAGGCCGAAGATAGCGGCGGTGCGCTTGAAGTTGCGAATCACGGGAAACCTTTCCGGTGCGGATACAAGAGAATGATTGTCCGAGGAAACCGTCCACTGCCCCACCGGGGCGAGCACGATTAACTCACGAGAGGTAAAGCTATCCCGAGCGGGTTAACCACACAGGGATCAAGAGGTGAACAATCGGTTAACTTGTACCAAAAGGTCGTGAGACTAGTCACTTACTGACCAGACGCAGTGTTCCTCCGCGACAGAGAAGCCCAAACGTTCATAGGCCTTAACCGCCGGCTGGTTATCCGCCTCCACATACAGGATTACCTTGTCAGCGCCTTTATCCTGCATGCGCTGCAGTCCAGCAGTGAGCAACGGGCCGCCCAATCGGCGCCCGCGGTAGTCCTGGCTAAGCCCGACAACATAGACTTCACCGAAAGCTGGAGTGTCCTCTGTGTGCCATTTCAGCCAGTGGAAGCCGGCCATTGTGGCTGGCTCGCTGGGTGCGGCAGCGCCGTCCTCCTCCCACAGGAAAAGCACGTCGTCCGGATCGAACCACTCGGCCTCCATGCCGCGGTGCAGTCGTTCCAGATCCCAACCGCCTTGCTCCGGATGCCAGGAAAAGGCCTCATTGTTGGCGCGGACCCACTCTGTCTCCACGTGCTCGCGGCCGTAGCGCTCGACGGATTCCGTATAGGACAGAATCGTGAGCCCCGTTGACAGGGAGGGCCACGCCGCGGCCGCGCGCAGTGCCTCGCCATCAATACTCATCACGAGCAGGCGTCTGACAACGTCCATCCCACACTTCTTCGCAAGTGCCTGCGCAGCCGGGAGGTTGCCATGGGCCCAGACCTGGGGATGGTCCGGGAGGGCGGCGACAAGTGCTTGCCCCACGCCACGGCCACGGTGCTGCGGCGCAACGACGAGCTCCACCGACTCCCCATCGCGCGCGGCGACACCCACAATCTCGTCCCCTTCCGTGGCGAGTAGGTGCTCGTGACCCAGACGAGTATCCCGCAGACCGAGAAGAAACTGCTCGGACAGAGGATCAATGCCATCCTGGGCGGCAGCGGCACGGGCAAGTTGTTCAACCTGCTCAGCCAGGTCTGGGTGCTGCGGCAGACTGCTGTTCTCAATATTCATGCTTCCCAGCCTACGTGCGGTAGAAATAGAAGGGTGACCGTCATCCATCTCAGCCGCACCACCGTGCGCCTCGCCGCAGTGGCAGGCGTGGTGTTGGCCGCATGGCTGGCGGATTCTGCGGTGGCCATGCATGCAGAACACACCGTGGCGCAACAAGCAAAGGCCAGCTCACAGCTCGAAAACTCACCCGATGTCTACATCGGCGGCGTTCCCTTCACCGCAGCGGCAGTCACTTCAGAGATTCCCTATATCGAGGTCAACTCCTCTGACGTCGAGGTTCCCAAGCTCGGCATGGTCAATGCCTCCACCACTCTGCGTGATATCACCATCCGCCCCGAACAACTCTTCAACGGTGACTTAGAAGGTTCACCCGTATCGACCTACACGCGCAGCATCAGCCTCGATGGCGTTGCACTCGGCCGCTTGCTGGGCATCACGGATTTATCCATTGCCAATCCCGACAACATCTCCCCCACCGGTGGTTTATCCGCCGAGGCCGAACTCACCGGAACACTGCCCGGTGATACCACCAAGTCCACGGCTACTGTCACGCTGCGCCTCGTCGGCCCGGAATTTCGAATGAGCGTGTATGGCACTGACGATGAACGCCTCAAGAAAGCCTTCAGCCTAGTGCTTGATACTCGCCAACTGCCGCTCCCATCACAAGCAACGTCGGTGAAGCTGCACGGCGGATCAATTTCCTTTGAGGTGCAGCGCCGCAACATCACGTTGAAGGCAACCCAGCTCTCCCCTCTCGAGATCGATGGCTCGGAGGAGAAAGCCGTGGAGGACGCGGCGCAAAAAGCCCACGACACCGCCAACGAAGTGGGCAGCGCCCCAACAACGCCTCCCAGCTGGCGCCAAAACTAACGGGCCGTGGATTGTGCCACCCCCGGTGTCCACACCACCGCTGTACGTGGTACGCGCCTTATTTGATGCGGATGAAGTCTCGCAGCACTTCCCGGATGGTGCGCTGTGAGGCTGGGCGCGGATCAATAGGTGCGAAAACTTCCAGCGCATTCGGCACTGATTCGATGTGCACCTTGGTGAAGGTACCTTCGGATTCACCATCGGCCTGGAAGCGGTGCGGCTTTGGGCAGTCCAAGTCCACTTCGGCGGCATCCTCAAAGTGCAATGTACGGGCATCCGTGATTTTGTTCAGCCAGTGACGGTGATCCACACCGAAGAGGTGGAGAACTCCCACCAACCCATCGAAACCGTGAAGGTCAGAGACTCCGAACAGGCCCAGACCTTGGTCGAAGGAGTTGCGCGGATTAGTCACCACAGGAAGTGGGCCCAAGAAGGTCCACGGGTTAGTGTTGGACGTGAACATGAGCGGTACGTTCTCCGCCTCAAAGGTTTGTCCAGAACGCGATACTGCACGCACGTTGATGCGCGGCGGACGCACGCGGGCGCGCTGATAAGCCTGGAAAGCCACTGCAAGATAGCGCAGCGGGGTTGCAGAAAAGCCCTTCTCACGAGCGCGATCCACGCGGGCAAGAACGTCCGCGTCCAAACCGAACCCGGCGTTCACAGCAAACCAGCGGTCATTCCACGTTCCAAGGAACACCTCGCGGCGAATGTCGCGGTCGAGCATGCGCGCCAAGACGTGCGCGGCTTCCACAGGAGTATTGGGGAACCCCAGTGCGCGCACAAAAACGTTGGCGGAACCGGTCGGAATCACCGCCAACGCTGGGATATCCTGTGGCGACGGGTGGGCCCGTCCATCCACCGACCCGAGGAGGCCGTTAACAATTTCATTGACAGTGCCGTCCCCGCCGAAGGCCAGGATGACATCGAAATCTTCCCTGGTCATTCCCTCCACCATCTCTTCTGCATGGCCTGGGTAGTGGGTAAACTGCGTCAACAGGCGAAGCCCTTCCACACCGCGAATGATGGGCAGCACCTCTCGGAAGAGGGCTGCATTCTGGCTGGTGGAATTCGGGTTAGAAATGAGCAATACGCGCATGTCACCCAACAGTACTGGAGCCTAGTGGTGAGCGTCGGTGCGGCACGACTACGCTGGGGCAGCATGAGCGAACAGACGAATAACCAGAACCAGCCCGAAGACCACCGCGGCGCGCACCCGGAGAACACCAAGATTGACGGCAACGAGGCCGTCAATCAGGCCGCGGAGGCATGGAAGGATGCCGCCTCGCGCAATATCCCCACCGTGACCGTGGCGGAAAACCCGCTGCCGGATGAGACCGCCAACCTGCGGCAGGGCCCATCCTTGCACGATGGTCTCTTGGGGCTCCTCCCCCTTGTTGGCGTGTGGCAGGGTGAGGGCCAGGCTCACAGCACCGACGGTGAACAGTACACCTTTGGCCAGCAGCTCATTATCGCCCACGATGGTGAGAACTACCTGACCTACACCTCCCGCACCTGGAAGATCGATACCGAGGGCAATCCCACCGGACCCGACGTCCGCGAGACCGGTTTCTGGCGCATCTCCCTCAAGGATGAGATCGAAATGACCTATACCTCTTCTAATGGAATCAACGAGATCTTCTACGGCTCCCTCTTCAATGAGCGCGCCTGGCAGCTCGAATCCGCTTCCACCATGGTCACCGAAACTGGCCCGACCAACCTGGGCCCGGGCAAGCGCATGTACGGCCTCATGCCAAACAACAACCTCGGCTGGGTCGATGAGCGCCTCGTCGATGGCGAGATGCGCCCCTTCATGTCTGCCGAGCTCACCCGCGTCGCAGGCTAAGCTCAGGCACCTGAGTGAAGGCGGGAGGGATCTGCTTTCGGGGTGGTTAGCGGGCCAGTGAGGCGTCGATAAGCGCGCGGATCTCCTCCACATTCCCTGGCGCCTTGAGTTTCACATCATCGAGGCGAGTCACCCGCACCGCGGTGCGCACGGAGGAGACCAGCCACACTGAGTCCGCTCCCTGCAGGTACTCCACGGTCAATTCCTTCGCTTTGCAGCGAAAGCCCTGCTTCGTGGCGTACTCAAAGAGCGCTGCCTGCGTGGTGCCAGGCAGGATTCCCTTGCCCGCCGGCGTGCGCAGTTTCGCACCTTTGACCGCCACGACTGTCGACGTCGCCCCTTCCAACACCAGCCCAGTCTCCGGGTCCGTGAAAATGACGTCATCAAACCCGCGCTCGCGCGCCAAGCGCAGCGTAGCCATGGTGGCCGCATAGTTCAACGTCTTGGCTGGCAGCTCCTCCGCCACCTGCCACAGCCGCGGCGTGCTCATGACCTTGACACCGGTCTCGCGCTGTTTCAGCACGTCCTCTGGGATTTCCTGCACCACTACCCAGGCCGAAGGCACGCCCGTTGACGCTCGGCCGCGCGTGTACGTCCACGTGCACTTAGCCTCCGGAACCGGCCGTCCATCCGTCACCGGCCCACAAAAGTCCGTGATGGCTAGCTGTGTGGCCTTCTCCCACTTATGCATCGGCGGCTCTGGCAAGTCCAGCGCACGGGCCGACTGCGCGAAACGCTCGGCATGACGCTGAAAGTTCGCCGCCTTGCCATCACGCACGAGAAGCGACTCAAAGATGCCATCGCCACGGGTTACCGCAGCATCATCCCAGTGAACCAACGGCAGACTGGGCATATGGCGCCGCACCGACCCACCAAAAGGTTCGACAACGTAGATGACCGGCTCTTTTCGGGGCAGAAGGCTCATAAGTCCGATTATGCCCTACCATCGGAAGACGTGAGTTACTCTTCGCCGCTTCTTTCCCGGCCCGGAGCCGCTGAGCTTCAGGGCACAACGCTTGTTGACGCCGCCGGAGTCCCCTGGCACTACGGCAACCCACTCGTGGAGCAGCGCGCCGTGGAGACTGGATCCGCGATTATTGACCGCTCCCAGCGCCGCGTCATCTCCGTGTCCGGCCCGGATGCTCCCGGTTTTCTGCATAACCTGCTGAGTCAGAAGCTTGATGACGTCACAACGGGCTTCGCCGCCGGCGCCCTCGATCTGGACGTGCAAGGCCACGTGCTTCATCACATGGACCTCGTCTTCAGCGGTGAGACGTTCTACCTTGATGTCCCCTCACAGCAGTTCGATTCGCTCAAGGACTTCCTCACCAGGATGGTCTTTTGGTCGGACGTCACTGTGGACGAAGCGGACCTCGCGGTCATCACCGTCCTCGGCACTGCACTGCCCGCGCCCTCCGCGGTCGTGGCCGAACGCACCGTCTACTGGCCAGGCTGCCCACGCCAGGATTTCCTCGTTCCCCGCGCTGAGCTTGTGGTCGCTGCGGCGGAACTCGAGTCCCACGGCGGCACGCTCGCAGGCCTCATGGCCTTTACCGCCGAGCGCGTCAAGGCCCGCGAACCGGAACTCGCCGCAGACTTAGATGCCAAGGCCATCGCCCACGAAGTCCCGCACTGGATTCGACGCAGCGATGAGCGCCCAGCCTTCGTCCACTTGGAGAAAGGCTGCTACCGCGGCCAGGAAACCGTGGCGCGCGTGGAGAACCTTGGGCGCTCACCGCGGTTGCTCGTCCTCCTCTACCTCGATGGCTCTGCTCCGGAGGCGCCAAACAGCGGTGCTGATATCACGCTGGGCGGCCGTCGTGTGGGCCGCCTCGGCACTGTGGTGGAAGATTGCGATTTCGGTCCTATTGCGCTGGGGCTTGTCAAGCGCTCGGCGCTGAGCCAGGGCGATCTGGCCATCGGCCCGGTCGCCGCGTCTGTGGAACCGGAGTCCATCCCACAGGACGAGGGCCCTAAGGCGGGACGTGCTGCTGTGGATCGTCTGCGCGGACGGTAGTGGCAAACCGCACATGGCTGCATCTGCGCGGGGTATAGCACTTTTTCAGCCCGTTGCTGGGGGTAGTTCGGAATTTTTTCGTCACACGCGCTATGGTGTCTTACAGGAACATACACATATCTGACTAAGACGATGGGGCGGCCAAGAATCCCTGGACCGCCCTACACACCTCAAGGGGGTCATGCACATGGGACGCGGACGCGCAAAGGCAAAGCAGACCAAAGTTGCACGCCAGCTGAAGTACAATTCGCCCGAAATGGATCTGGACTCTCTCCAGCGCGAGCTCGCGTCACAGCGTTCCCGCGACGAGGATGCTGACCAGCACTCGGAATATGCCGATTATGACGAGGATGACTGGGACTCGGACGAATGGGATGAGGACGATTCCGACGAGCGTTAAGCTCCTCAGACTCAGCCCTCAGCACGTATGCACAAGGCCGGTGGCCTCCCCCTCCCAGTCCATGGGAGGTGAGACCACCGGCCTCTGCTATGTCAGCGAGTTCTAGTATCCCGGGTGTTCACCGGTCATCAGAACGCGTGGCTCGCCTTCATTCGCCGAACGTACCGTGCCCAGCTCCCAGGCCTCGACGTGGCGGGCGGCCATCATAGCCAGCGCGCGCTCACGATCCTCGGGTGCCACGACGGCAATCATGCCCACGCCCATGTTGAAGGTCTTCTCCATCTCTTCGAGAGCGACCTTGCCCACGGAGGAAATGGTTTTAAAAATCTGACCCGGAGTCCACGTGGAGCGGCTGACCTCAGCAGTCAGGCCTTCCGGAATAACGCGCTCCAGGTTGCCGGCCAATCCACCGCCGGTGACGTGGCAGAAGGTCGACACTGCGCACTCGGACGTCAGCGCCAGGCAGTCCTTGGCGTAGATTCGCGTCGGCTCTAGCAGCTCCTCGCCGAGGGTGCGGCCAAGGTCCTCCATGTAGCCGTCGAGAGGAAGCCCAGCTTGCTCCAGAAGGACATAACGCGCTAGGGAGTAGCCGTTGGAGTGCAGTCCCGAGGATTTCATGGCGATCAGCACGTCGCCGTCGCTCACCTTGTCTGGACCGAGCAGTTCATCAGCTTCAACCACGCCCACGGCGGTGGCGGACACATCGTACTCATCCTTGCCCATCACACCTGGGTGCTCGGCGGTCTCGCCGCCCAGCAGCGCGGCACCGGCCTGGACACAACCTTCGGCAATGCCCTTGACTATGTCTGCGATTTTCTCCGGCACAACCTCGCCCACGGCGATGTAATCCTGCAGGAAGAGTGGTTCTGCGCCGCACACAACGAGGTCATCGACGCACATGGCTACCAGGTCAATACCGATGGTGTCGTGCTTATCCATCGCCTGGGCCACGGCCAACTTGGTGCCCACGCCGTCGGACCCAGCAGCCAGGACCGGTTCCTTGTACTCGCCCAGCTTAAACAGACCGGCGAAACCACCGAGTCCGCCCATGACCTCCGGGCGGGAGGCACGCTTAGCGTGTGGGGTAATCAGCTCAACCGCGCGGTCGCCCTCTTCGATGTTGACGCCAGCGGCTGCATACGTGTTTTCACTCATGTGAGACTTTGGTCCTTACTCGTTAGTCGGGGTCGAGCCCTGCAGGGTGCGCACGGCCTCAGCATTGGGGTTTCCGGCGGGTAGGCCGAGTGGATACTTGCCGTCGAAGCAGGCACAGCACAGCTCGTTGCGCGGTTGCTCCGTGGCGGCCACCATCTCATCGATGGAGACAAACCCTAGGGAATCCGCACCAATGGCGGTGCAGATGGTCTGCGCTACCTCCTCCGGGTCATCGGAGGGGTTAGCGTTAGCGATGAGCTCGCCGGGGGAGGCAAAGTCAATGCCGTAGAAGCACGGCCACTTCACCGGCGGGGAGGCGATGCGCACGTGCACTTCAGCCGCACCGGCCTCGCGCAGCATGCGGATGAGCGCACGCTGCGTGTTACCGCGCACGATGGAATCATCCACCACGACGATGGACTTGCCATTAATGACCTCGCGCAGCGGGTTGAGCTTCAGGCGGATACCCATCTGCCGCTGGGACTGCGTGGGTTGGATGAAGGTGCGCCCCACGTAGGAGTTCTTGACCAGGCCATGCGCGAAGGTCAAGCCGGATTCACGTGCATAGCCCACGGCGGCAGGGTTTCCGGATTCGGGCACGGGAATGACCATGTCGGCATCGGGCGCTGGGTACTGCCGCGCTAGACGACGCCCAATTTCCACCCTCGTCGCATTCACCGAACGGCCCTTGATGTCCGTGTCAGGGCGTGCCAAATAGACATATTCGAAGACGCAGCCGTGGCGCTTAGTCTCCGCAAAGCGCTCGGAGCGAATGCCGGTCTCATCAATCGCGACGAGCTCACCTGGCTCGATCTCACGGATGAACTGCGCACCCACGATGTCGAGCGCACAGGTTTCGCTGGCGACGACCCAGCCGGTGCTGAGGCGCCCTAAGGCCAGCGGGCGCACGCCGTGCGGGTCACGCGCGGCATACAAGGTGTGCCCGTCGGTGAACGTCAGGCAGTATGCACCTTTCACGTCGGGCAGGAGTTTCAGGGCGGAATCAAAGACGGAAGTGTCCTCCGAAACGCCGTCCGCCAGCAGCATGGACAGGCACATGGAATCGGAGACGGATTCCTCCTGCGGCTTGATGAGTCCGCGTTTGACGGCCGCCGCGCGCAGTTCCAGGTAGTTCACTAGATTGCCGTTGTGGCCGAGTGCGATGTCGATGCCGCTGGGCGACGTCCCGAACATCGGCTGCACATTGGACCATTCCTTGCCGCCCGCCGTGGAATAACGGGTATGCCCCACTGCCACATTGCCGTGCAGCGAGCTCAGAATGGATTCATCAAAGACGTTGGACACCAAGCCCATGTCCTTGAAGACAACGATGCGGTCATCATCACCCACCGCAATGCCCGCGGCTTCCTGACCGCGGTGCTGGAGGGCAAAGAGGCCGAAATAGGTGAGCTTAGAAACCTCTTCCCCTGGGGCCCAGACGCCGAAAACGCCACATTCCTCGCGGGGCTCCGGATCCTGGGCTGGATCCTCGGACAAAGGTTTAATGTTGTTCTGGACGTGTTCAGCTACCACGGCGTTTATCCTAGCCGTTTCGGTCAGTGAAAACTAACGGAATGACGGGCAACCACTCCGCAATTTCGTGGGCTCGGGAACCGGAAGCCTCAAGGTTAGGGCTGGCCAGCGCCTGTTCCCAGGACACTACCCCGGTGGCCAGTTGCAACCAGGTACGGGGATCCATTTCCACCACATTCGGAGGGGTGCCCCGGGTATGGCGCGGGCCTTCGATGCACTGAACTGCCACGAATGGGGGGACTCGCACTTCCACCGAGTGGCCCGGCGCGTCGGCCTCCAGCAAGCGGGCGGTCATGCGGGTAGCCTGCGCAAGTGCCGCGCGACCTGGTTTTTCCACCTCCTCCGGATTCTGGATCCAGGCCGCGATGACCTCGACGGCGGCGCGGGTGGTGGCGGCATCAGCGGCCTTCTTCATACGTGAACCACTCTCCCTGCTAATTTGTTATCCATGTCACCTACTCTGTCGGAAGAAAAGAAACCGGTTTCTACCGGGAAGTCCCCCTCCATCACGCTGCGCTTTATGGCTGCGCCCACCGATCTCACCATCGCTGGTGCCCAGGGCATCGGCGGCGGACGCGTCCTGGAATGGATCGACAAGGCCGCCTATGCCTGTGCGGTGCAGTGGTCAGGGACTTACTGCGTGACAGCCTACGTGGGCCATATTCATTTCACACGTCCCATCCCCTCGGGCCACCTCGTGGAGGTGCGCTCCCGCATCGCCATGACGGGTCGCTCGTCCATGCACATTGTCAATGAGGTGCTGTCAGCCGATCCGCGCGACGGTATCTTCACGCGTGCCTGCGACTGTCTCGTCATCTTCGTGGCCAAGGACACTGAAACCGGAAAGGCAGTTCCCGTGCCTCCGCTGACCCCGGAGTCCACCGAGCACCAGCGCGTGTGGGAGGCTGCGGAGTCCCGCATTGAGCTGCGCAAGGCCATCGAGGAAGAGATGGAAAAGCAGACCTATGACGGCCCCTCAGATGCGCCGCGCATGATCAACCGCTTCCTTGCCAAGCCCACAGACGTCAACTGGGGCGGCAATGTCCACGGCGGCACCGCCATGGAGTGGATCGATGAGGCAGGCTCTGCCTGCACGATGGAGTGGTCTGGCGAACACACCGTTGCGGTGTATGCCGGCGGCATTCGTTTTTACCGCCCGATTCACATCGGCGACCTCATTGAGGTTGATGCCCGCATGATGCGCACCGATGCCCGCTCCATGCAGATGTCTGTCCACGTGCGCTCCGGCAACCCTCGCGGTGGCCGTGAGAAGCTGCAGACCGCCATTCATGCCACGGTGTCCTACATGGCCATGGACGCTGACTGGCAGCCGCTGGCCGCCCGTCAGTTCACTCCGCGCACAGAGGAGGACAAGCGCTTGTGGGAGCACGCCGGCATTCTGCGTGGTCTGCGCGGCAAGTACTCCCCCAAGCCGCTAGTGGTGGCGCCGAAGCACCAGCATCTGGATTAATCAGAGATTAATCCAGATAG
This sequence comes from Corynebacterium sp. HMSC05E07, assembly GCF_001807225.1. Classification (NCBI taxonomy): domain Bacteria; kingdom Bacillati; phylum Actinomycetota; class Actinomycetes; order Mycobacteriales; family Corynebacteriaceae; genus Corynebacterium; species Corynebacterium sp. HMSC05E07. The sequence goes on along the minus strand of NZ_KV788233.1, from coordinate 24,295 downwards.
CCACGCCAATTAGGCTAGCGGCTCCACGCGGGCCGCAACATGGAGGGTGCTGGGGTCCTTGGCCTTGCGCAGCGTCACGGTGCGCGTACCACCGCGCACCCCGGCGTTATCGCCGCTGTCGGCACCGGATTGGTCCACGTACACGCCGGTGATGGCCGGCAAGATGACCGGCTTGTAGAAATCGGCGGTGATTCGCGTAGCGCCGCTCAGTACGCCCTCCAGTACCGACAGCATGCGCGCGTGGGTGTACATGCCGTGCGCGATGGTGGCGGGAAAACCGAACAGCTTTGCACCGACTTTGGAGACGTGGATGGGGTTCTTGTCTCCCGAAGCCTCGGCATAGACGCGTGTGCTTTCAGGGGTGAAGCGCAGCGTGGCCGTCGAAGTGCCGGCTTCATCGCCTGGGAAGTCGAGGAAACGCTCCGCCTCGGGACGCGTCGTGACTTCCTGTGGGGTCTCCTTGGTGAATTTCGCACCCTGTCCGAGGAAAGCTGAGGTTTGACGCCAGATCTCCTCTCCATTCACGCTGTACGTCGTCACCATGTCGATAACAAGGCCCTTGCGGTGAGGGCGCAGATTCTCCGCATGGACCGCGATATCAAGGGCCTCATCCACGCGCAGCGGGCGAGTCTGCTCGATACGGTTGGACAGGTGCACCACGCCGAGCGCGGGGAACGGGAAGTCCTTGGCTGCCATCACCTTAATGGCCAGCGGGAACGCCAGGGCGTATGGGTAGGTGGCCGGCAGCTCGTTGCTCAGGCGCAGGCTGGTGGCCTGGCAGTAGCGCGCCAGATGCTCAGCATCAACGTGCACGCCTTCGACACGGTAGGCGGTCTGAGGGTCGGCCACTGTGCGCTTTCCGACGCCCACCCCCGGCACCGGCACCGCGCCCACCATAAGGGAGCGGTACAGCGCGGACAGATCTGGAATTTCTTTCAGGATGGTGTAGTTCATTTAGGCTCCCATGAGGTTCTGGCCGCACACGCGGACGGTATTGCCGGTCACCGCTGCGGAGGCGGGAGCGGCAAAGAAGGCGACGGTCTCAGCCACATCAACCGGCTGACCACCCTGTTGCAGGGAGTTGAGGCGGCGGCCGATTTCACGCGGGCCGGTCGGCATCGCAGCGGTCATGGCGGTCTCGATAAAGCCTGGGGCTACGGCATTGATGGTGGAACCGTTCTCGGCAAGGACGGGACGGAGGGAGTCGACAAGCCCGATGATGCCCGCCTTGGTGGTGGCATAGTTCGTCTGACCACGGTTGCCGGAAATGCCGGCCATGGAGGACACACCAATGACGGATGCGCCCGGCGCGAGCGAACCAGACTCGAGGAGGTTCTCGGTGATGCGGACCGGGGCGAGAAGGTTGACAGCAAGAACGGAATCCCACTGCCCCTCGTTCATGTTGGCCATCAACTTGTCGCGGGTAATGCCGGCGTTGTGCACGATGACGTCGATGGCGCGGCCATGGCGCTCCTGGGCGTGCTGCGCAATCTTCTCTGCTGCCTGCGGGTCCGTGACGTCGAGCGGCAGAGCGGTGCCCTTAACCTGGTTAGCAGTCTTGGCCAGGTGCTCGCTGGCCTGCGGGATGTCAATGCAGATGACGTCGGCCCCATCGCGGGAGAGCACCTCAGCGATCGTGGCACCGATACCGCGCGCAGCACCGGTGACCACGGCAAGTCGGCCCTCCAGCGGCTTCTCCCAGTTGTGGGGACCCTGAACCTCGCCCTGCGCGGTGACGCGAACAACCTGACCGTCTACGAAGGCGGACTTACCGGAGAGGAAGAAACGAAGGGTGGACTCCACCTCAGCGGTGGCGGCTGGGTCCGCCCAGACAAGGTTCACGGTTCCGCCCTTGCGCATTTCCTTCGCAAGGGAGCGGGTAAACCCTTCCAGGGCACGGGCGGCGATGCGGGCGTCGATAGTATCGGCAGCTTCCGGAGTGGTGCCGACGACGACGATGCGCGCGCACGGCAGGAGGTTGCGCATCTGCGGGTTGAAGAAATCATAGAGCTCACGCAGCTGCTCCGGGGTCTCGAGGCCGGTGGCATCAAAGACAAGGGCAGCGCGCTTGGCTTCCGCGGAGGAGTCAATGACCTGGTAGTCCACGGCAAGCTGGGAGCGGAGGAACTCGGCGATGCGGCCTTGGCCGCCGAGAACGATGGGGCCTTCGAGGGCAGGTTCGCCAGCCTTGTGGCGGCGGAGGGGGTAGCCCTGTGGCACACCCGCCTTGGCGGCGAGCGGGGAGTTAATGAGTTTCTCAGCGATGGTGACGTGCGACATGTAGTGGCGCGATCCTTTCTTAAATCTTCACAACCTTGCGAGCTTTGTTGCCCTGGTTGCAAGGTTAGTTAATTGAGTGATAGAACTAACACTATCACTTTAAGTGTGATGCGAAATTCCTGAAGGGGTCTTCACCCCCCTCTCACGGGATGACTCGCACCAAACCACCCCGTGAAGGAGCTTTAGATGACCACCCCTCAGCACCGCGTAGCCATCCTGGGCGGCAACCGCATCCCGTTTGCCCGCTCGAATAAGCAGTACGCCCACGCTTCCAACCAGGACATGCTCACCAGCGCTCTTGATGGCCTCGTGGCTCGTTACGGCCTCCACGACGAGCGCCTGGGACTCGTGGCCGCCGGTGCTGTGCTCAAGCACTCCCGCGACTTCAACCTCACCCGTGAGGTCGTCCTCGGTTCCGCGCTGGACTCCACCACCCCGGCTATCGACGTTCAGCAGGCCTGCTGCACCTCCCTCGCCGCCGCCATCCACGTCGGCGACGCTATTGCCCAGGGCCGCATTTCCGCTGGTATCGCCGGCGGCACGGACACCACGTCGGATGCCCCGCTCGCCGTCAATGACAACCTGCGTCGCACTCTGCTCAACCTCACCCGCGCCAAGTCCGCCGCACAGCGCGCCCAGCTCATCGGCTCCATCCGCCCCTCCCAGCTGGCCCCGGAGCAGCCGCAGAATGGTGAGCCGCGCACCGGCTTGTCCATGGGTGACCACGCCGCCATCACCGCCCGCGAAATGAAGGTCAGCCGCGAGGCTCAGGATGAACTTGCACTGGCCTCCCACCAGAACCTCCACAAGGCTTGGGAAGAGGGCTTCTTTACCGACCTGACCACTGGCTTCCTCGGCGTGAACCGCGATACCAACCTGCGCCCCGATTCTTCTCTTGAGTCCTTGGCCAAGCTCAAGCCAGTCTTCGGCAAGCGCGACGCCGAGCAGCACGGAGCCCAGGCCACCATGACGGCAGGTAACTCCACGCCGTTGACCGATGGTGCCTCCGTTGCCCTCCTCAGCTCTGAGGAATGGGCCGCTGAGCACAACATTGAGCCGCGCGCCTTCCTCGTTGACTCTGAAACCGCCGCCGTCGACTTCGTCCACGGCCCGGATGGCCTGCTCATGGCCCCCACCTACGCTGTTCCGCGCCTCTTGGAGCGCAACAACCTCTCCCTGCAGGACTTCGACTTCTACGAAATCCACGAAGCCTTCGCCTCCCAGGTCCTGGCCACCCTCTCCGCATGGGAAGACGAGACCTACTGCCGCGAGCGCCTCGGTCTGCAGTCCGCACTCGGCTCGATCGACCGTTCCAAGCTCAACGTCAAGGGGTCCTCGCTCGCTGCCGGCCACCCGTTCGCGGCAACCGGAACCCGCATTCTTGCTACGACTGCGAAGATTCTCGAAGAGAACGGCGGCGGCCGCGCCCTGATCTCCATCTGTGCTGCCGGCGGCCAGGGTGTTGCAGCCATCGTCGAGCGTTAAAGAAATTTATTCAGAAAGGAAATCCCTCACCATGCCAATGACCAGGTCCTCCGACAAGAAGTCCAACGCCGATCTCAACAAGAACGCCTCCAACGACGCCCCGAAGGCAGAGGCCCGCAGCCCGCGCCGCCTGCCGTCCACGCCGAAGCCGGCTGTGGCCACGGAGCTGGGCGCGCTTCTCGACGGCCCCCACGCCGCCTTCCGCGATGAACTGCGTACCTTCCTCAACGACCCGGAGCTTTTCCCGAAGTCTCACCTGCCCATGGCGGAGCAGCGTGAGCACACCTTCAACAACCTGGCCAAGGTGCGCGACTTCGGCGGCTTCAAGCACGGCCTGCGCCGCGACAACGGTGGTTCCGGTAAGCCGAACCTCTCCACCTTCACTCTCGAGGGTCTGGCGTGGGTCGATGGCTCCCTCGCCATCAAGTCTGGCGTGCAGTGGGGTCTGTGGGGCGGCGCCCTAGACCAGCTCGGCACCGAGCGCCATATCGAGTGGGTTCAGAAGGCCGCCAACTTGGAGCTACCTGGTTGCTTCGCCATGACCGAGCGCGGCCACGGCTCCGACGTGCAGTCGTTGGAAACCACCGCTACCTACGACCCTGAGACCCAGGAATTCGTCGTGCATACCCCGTCCGACACCGCCGTGAAGAACTACATCGGTAATGCCGCCAAGGATGGCCGCGCTGCTGTCGTCTTCACCCAGCTCATCACCCCGGAGAGCGACGGCCGCTCCCACGGCGTTCACGCCATCATCGTGCCCATTCGCGATGAAGAAGGCAATGAACTGCCGGGTGTGACCTTGGGCGACCATGGTCACAAGGGCGGCCTGGTGGGCGTCGACAATGGCACCCTTCGCTTCGACCACGTCCGCGTGCCGCGCGAGAACCTGCTCAACCGCTTCGCGGACGTTGATGAGGACGGTAAGTACACCTCCCCCATCGAATCCAAGAACGCTCGCTTCTTCACCATGCTCGGCACCCTCATTCGCGGCCGTATTGGCGTGTCTGGTGCCGCTGGTGCTGCCACCGAGGCCTCCCTCGACATCGCGGTTCGCTATGCCAACCGCCGCCGCCAGTTCGAAGGCGCAACCGGCGCCGAGAAGCGCCTCATCGAGCACCGCCAGCACCGCCGCCGCCTGCTCATCCCGCTGGCCCGCACCTACGCACTGCACCTGCTCTACAACCAGATTCTGGAGCGCTACCAGGAGCAGAACGACCAGCACGAGGCTGGTACCTGGTCCGTCACGGAGCCGACCGAGGAGCAGAAGTTCGCCTCCCGCGAGATGGAATCCCTCGCGGCCGCCATCAAGTCCGCACAGACCCAGCACGCGACCCGCACCATCCAGGAGTGCCGTGAGGCATGCGGTGGTGCTGGCTACATGTCGGAGAACCGTCTGACCACCTACCGCGCCGACTCGGATGTCTTCGCCACCTTCGAAGGTGACAACACCGTCCTCATCCAGATGGTGGGCAAGAACCTCCTCACCGCCTACGGCCGTGAGATGAATGACATGAGCCCGTGGGACACCGTGAAGTACGCGGCGACGACCGCCACCGATGTGGTCAAACGCCGCTACGGCTTCACCACCCGCCTACAGGGCTTGGTCGACCGCGTGAATCCGTCCGAGGCCTCGCTCTTCGATGCCACGTACCAGGCCAAGCTTATCGACGACCGCGCCCAGTCCGTCCTCTTCTCCCTCGTGCGCCGCATCCAGCCGGCCCGCAAGGCAGACAAGGTGCAGGCAGCCGCGATTGTGGACCAGTGCCAGGACCACCTCATTGCCGCCGGCTGGGCCCGCGTCGACACCTTGCTCGTGCAAGCAATGATTGAGGCTGAGGAGCGTCTCGAGGAGGGCTCAATGGCCCGCCAGGTCTTCGAGCAGCTGCGTCACCTCTTCGTCTTCGACACCATCGTGCAGCACGCCGGCTGGTACCAGGAGCACAACCTCATCCCGGCCGGCCGCATCAAGGCTGCCCGCGCCGCCATCAACGACCTCGTTGATTCGCTGGCGCCGTGGTCCGTCGTGTTGGTCGACGCCTTCGGCGTTCCGGCTGAGGCCCACAACATCCCGATGCTTAACGAGGCCGGTGTGGATCCGCTCCACAAGTAAGCCACTACCGCATTTCTCGGAAGACACCCCGCAGGCGGGGTGTCTTCCCTGTTTTCGGACAGTACCTTTTAGAGTTGTTTACTCTCTGAGCTATGACCACACAGCATCCAATGTTCTCCAGTTCGTTTCCGCCCTCCGATGATCTCTTGGTCTCCGGCACTCTGCGCAACGACATCTCGCTGCATTTGTGTCACGGCCACTCACGCCGGGACATTCACAACGACTTCTTCGAACTGCTCGATTCCCCAGACGAGTGGGAGATGGTGCGCAAGGACCCGTTCCCCGAAGACTTCGATGCCATCATCGACGAGGTAGCCGCTGAGTACGCACAGAAAGTTACAGAAAAGTCTGCTGACGCACAGCGCCTCGAGAACCTCCGGGATGAACTCCAGCAACGCGACCTGGTCTTCAGCTTTGACGAGGGCTGGGATGCCTCCGAAGGAGCCGAGTACGGTGCTGAAAAGGCGGAAGAAGATGATGCCGCGGGCTATGTTTATTGCCACATGCAGGACGTCGACCGGTTGATTCATACCGGTGACCTCCTGTTCGGCTTTGGCACCATGAAAACCGATGCCGAACTCAGCACGGCCGAGGCCGTGGGTGAGCGGCTCGTCGAAGCACTACGTGCCAGTGGTTTTGACCCTGAGTGGGACGGCAACCCCAACGCGCGTGTCCTGTGCCAAGGTCTCGTTGTCGAATTCCCCCTCGCGGACGACCTCACCGACTAGGCGCCCCAAATGGTCAGCCCCTCATTCGGCTAGCCCGCGACAACCATCCAGATGGCTACCATGTGCTCGCAGGGCTGACATCTTCCAGTGCGCCGCCTCAGTGTTTATTGCCTTAACTGGATGAACTGCGAGCCCTCCCCCAAGTTATTGCGACAGCACCGAAAGTCGCCCAAGCGATGTGCACAAGAAGAAGAATAAGCAGGGCGGCGCTGACAGTATCTAACCATTCCACATTCCACGACAGCATAGTGCCCTGCGTAGACAAGGCATGAGTACCGAGGCAACACGTGCCTACAGGAAAAGTACTGGCCCACCACGAAGGGTTGTAGGACATTGGAGTGCTGCCCAAGACTGCCCCCCAGTGTTTGGTGACGGCATAGACAGCTAACGGGACACCGAGGCTGAGCATCGCGGCGCCGTAGACCGCAGCTCGAAGATGCCATTGATCTCCGTCGAGCAATTTGTCACCAGCGAGTAGCTGCGCGCCTGCGGTGGACTGGCCAACCAGGCCGAGTGGGATCCAAGCAGTGGCGGCGAAGCTGGTGGGAAGCTTGGGAAAAGTGCGCAGGTAGACGAAGACAAACGTGGGTATCGCGGTAGTCCATGCCAGCACAAAGCAGGCCACACCGATACCGTGGACTACCGAAGCCCACTCGCCAGCATGTGGTGTCAATTGCGCTGAGCACGTAGCGGCCACCATGGGTGCTACGAGGGGCAATCCCCAGGTGAATGCCGGCCCAGAGGGGCGTGTGACGATAAGGAAATGGAGAAATCGAAGGCAGGTAACGACGCCAAGGACTGTTCCTACTCCCCAGCACAGCGCATGGATTGTCCAAGCAGTGAAAACACCGGAGTATGCGCTCCCCAAGGCGAGGATGCCCATTGAAGCCATACCCCACGATGGCATTACAGTGGAGTGAAATCCAGGAACGCGGTTTCTCAAGAAGCCGATCAGGAGCGCTAGGGCTAGAGAGGTTGCAATCCCAAGCATGAATGCGGCGGGCAGCCTACCCACAACTGGCGTCAGATGAATGTTGATAAGGGTCGATGAGATCGATAGACCCATGAGTGAGCCAGCCCAGGCAGGGCCTAGAGGTGGGAGATCTATCTCATCTTGAATTTTTAACATGGGTTTCAGGCTAGGTACTGCCGCGACGAAGCGGGAGAGCGCACAAACCGAACGGGGTTACAATAAATGAATGTACCCCATGCGAAATAACGATAGTGATGAATTTTTTCCAGTTCGACGCGGCTACGTTCCCGACGCTCTAACAGTTGATGCGGTGCTTGCCGTTGTTCGGTATGGGGGTATGAATAAGGCCGCTCATCACTTGGGAGTCTCCCAACAAGTGGTAAGTACGCGTATTTCGAAACTTGAAATGCGATTAGGTCAACGCATTTTTTGGCGCGGAGCGGCGGGTAGCTTCACCACAGAGGCGGGGAGCCGGATCGTTCGCGTGCTCGAAGGTCTGCACGGTGCCCTAGACGAATGCGCGAGGGGTCTCGAAATTGCTGTAGGAGGAAGTCCCACCGAGGAAGTCAAACTGGTGGTTTCTCATACGATCGCCGAAGTGGACTATCCTCGCTGGGCTGCGGCCTATCAGCGTGCTTACCCGCATACCCATTTGCACATGCGTCAGCTCAACAGCCGGGAGGCGCAGAATCATGTTGTTCAAGGACATGCGGAACTAGCCATTGTTGAAGGCAACTGGGTAGCGCACGAGCTGCATCAGCGTGTAGTCGGGCACGATGAGTTGGTGGTGGTTGTCCCCGCAGCGCATCGCTGGGCTGACACGAAAAATCCCCGTCAACCAAGCGGTACTGAAGTTTCCACATCGGCTCCTGAAATAGCGGCGGTGACTAAAGAGGAGTTGCAATCTACGCCTCTGGTTTTGCGTGAGCATGGAAGTGGTACGCGCGAAGTTGTAGCCGATGTTCTGGGGATGCTCGCCTCGCCTGCGGGAGAGTTTGGTTCTCTGGGTGCGCAACGTACTGCCATAGGTGCTTTAGGAGCTCCTGGAATAATTGCGCGACGTGCGGTGGCGTCCCAGCTGGAGACGGGTGAGTATGTCGAAGTACCGGTGGCTGGTATTAGTTTTGACCGTCCGCTACGAGTCGTGTGGAGCTCGCAGAACCGACTTTCCGATCCTGCTCATCAGTTCCTGCGCTTTCTCGTGGACTACGCGGATGCGGGGAGGGCATAGCCCAGAGAACCCGCAGTCAGGCCAGGGGACGTGAAAACGACTTCTTTGAAGTCCTCGATGACCCGTCCGAGTGGAAAGCCAACCACGCGGAACCTTATCCAGAGGATTTCGACGGCATCATCGACGAAGTCGCCGCAGAATACCGCCGCCTCGTCACAGAAAAGTCGGAAGATGCTAAGCGCCTTGATGCCCTACACGACGAGCTCGCTCAGCGCGACATATCCTTCACATTCAACGAAGCATGGGATATGTCAGACGGAGCCTGGGTAGGCTCCGAGCTCGCTGAGGAAGAAGGCCACAGCGGTTATGTCTACTGCCACCGCCAGGACATCAGCCGGGCTATCTACAACGGCGAACTATACTTCGGTTTCTCCGCCATGGAAAAAAGCGAAGAGGCAACAATCAAAGTCGGCGAGCAACTCGTCGACGCCCTGCGCGCCGTAGGCTTTGCCCCCGAATGGAACGGCTCGACGAAAGCGCGCATTCTATGCCACGACGTCGCCCTCGAATTCCCCCTCGCGGACGACCTCACCGACTAGGCGCCCCAAATGGTCAGCCCCTCATTCGGCTAGCCCGCAACAACCATCCAAATGGCTACCATGTGCACCACCGCCGCGGCAATCGTCGCGGTGTGGAAATGCTCGTGGTAGCCATACCACCGCGCATTGCGCCCCGGCCACTTGAAGCCGTACACCAAGGCTCCCAGTGAATAGACCACCCCACCGGCAAAGAGCAGCCACACCACGGCTGGCCCGGCGGATTCCCACAGGTTCGGCAGCAGCGGCAAAATAAGCCAGCCCAGCACGAGATACACCACCACATCCAGCCAGCGTGGGTGGTTAATCCACACCAGATTCAGGACAACCCCCATGATGGCTCCCACCCACGCCGCACTCAGCATCCACAGCGCCTGCGTGGGGTCCAGAACAATGGCACACAAAGGCGTGTAAGTCGCCGCGATGAACACCGAAATCGTCGCGTGATCTGCCCGCCGCCACCATTGCACCGCGCGCATGGATACCCACGGCCAGCGGTGATACAGCGCCGAGACCCCGAAGAGCCCCACCACGCCGACGCCGTACACCGTTACCGCAAGGCCCTGCCACCACGGAAGCGTCATCCACGCAAAGGTAATAAGGACCGTCGACGCAATGAGCGAAAGGATAGCCGCAAAGAAGTGCCCCCAGCCGCGCGTGAGGGGGCGCGGTCCGCGGTCTGCCATCCAGTACGAGCGCTGGATGCGGTGCTCGATCGTATCGCCGCCGCGCGCAGCGCCACCTTCAGCCGGAAAATCGTGCGGGGAAGATGTGTGAGCAATGGGTGCGTTCATAGTGAGGGGCCTTGCCTTGCCTGAGATGCGGGTCATGCGCATAACGCATTCACCTCCAAAACTTACGTGCCCGTAACTATACGGGTGAGGAACACTCCAGACAAGACTAAAAGCAAAGTTACCGCCGTATTTTCTACCGATTGCCACAGATCGAGAGCCCTGGCCACATACACTACGCACAGTATGTTTTCCTATTTCTCACACTCGCGCCGCACCACGGCTTTGCTCGCAGCCGCCATGGTGGCGCTGGGGGCGACGTCGGCAAGCATCGGCCCTGCCTCCGCACAGTCCAGCACGATCGGTGAGGCTTCCTCGCGCGTGACCAACCCGCAACCCTGGCTTGGCAACAAGCCTTTCATCACCTCAAAGCGCCACGTGCACGGCAACCACTGGGTGGTGGACGTGTGGTCCCCGGCCAACCGTGCGGTGATTTCCAATAACGTCCTCCTCCCCGCAGGCGATAAGCCCCGGCCTTCCTTCTATCTGCTGCCCGGAGTGGAGGGCGGCCAGGCGGGCATGAATTGGATGACCCACTCCGATATCGGCAGGTGGGCTGTGGGCAAAAACGTCAACGTGGTGATGCCACTCGGCGGCGCCTACTCCCTCTACACCGATTGGAACGCCGACGATCCCATCCTGGGCATCAACAAGTGGAACACCTACATGACCACTGAGTTGCCGCCGCTTATCGACGCCGAATTCCACGGCACCGGCCGCGATGCCATCGGCGGCATTTCTTCCACCGCTGGTGCCGCACTCGACATCGCCGGCCATGCCCCGCAGCGCTACAAGGCCGCTGCCTCCTATTCCGGCTGCCCGGTGCGCTCCGGCGCGATTGGTTTCCCCACCTCCACCGCGATGATTGCCTACGGCGGCGGCTCCTCCCTCAACGCGTGGGGTCTGCCAGGCTCCCCGCAATGGCTGGACCACGACCCCAATGCTAACCCCGCTCGCCTGCGCGGCGTTGAAGTCTTCGTAGGCTCCGCCTCCGGAACGCCGGGCCCCATCGATGGCACCACCAACCCCGCCCAGTGGCTCGGGCCCCACGCGGTAGAGATGGTGGCCAACCAGTGTTCGGAGGAATTTACACGCAACGCCCGCAAAGCCGGAGTGCGCGTGAACCGCTACTTCAGCCCCTACGGTTCACACACCTTCAACCTTTTCTCCCACCAGATGAAGCTGAGCTGGGATCAGACTATTGCCCGCGCTATCGGCGCCTAAGTTTTGACTGGTTGTCGCTTCACTGCAGACGCAAGCCCCCTTCATCACCACGACCACGGAATATACCCACTGTAGGTTTTGATTCCACTAACCCTCAGCTAAACAACTAGATCTTGAAAGTTCATGTTTGCCCGAAAAAAGGGATTGACGCATGTCAAGATTCTGCGGTAAAATTTTGGTTAATAGTTCAGCCCGCCCGGTTCCCTTCGGAAACACGGAGTGGGCTGGATCTCTATTTGCGCAGTGTCGCCAACACTGTCGCCGTGGCAACACATCCCACCTCTAGATTGGCTTTTCATGTCTTCTACGCTCAAGCCAGCAGCGACCATTGGCGAACACATTGATGGTACTGACTTTGCCGACGTCGTCTCCTTATATGAAGCCGATCGGAAACTCCGTACCCTGATTCATGATGGTATGGAGCGAATCGAGGTTGCGATGCGCACCAAGATAATCGAGTTGCTGTGTGCTCGACACCCGGGTGATCCTACCTTCTACCTCAAATCAGACGACTTTCGGCCAAACTTTGACCACGTGTCGTGGCTGAGTACAGCGTACGGTCGGCTTGCGAGAGCAAAGAAGAGCGACGCCGTGAAGCACTACATTGATGAATACGGTGGACAGTATCCCATGTGGGTTGTGGCTGAAGTGCTCGACTTTTCGGACATTTCAAAGCTCTATGCAGGATTAGGATCCAACGATCAACGTTCGATTTCGGAAGCGCTCGATATCAAAATCAACTTCTCTAGTTTGAATAGGAATCAGAAGCAAAGACTTACGAAGAAACATCCGCTGGCGAGTTGGCTCGAGCAGCTAACTGTCATTCGGAATACATGTGCCCACCATGGAAGGCTGTGGAATCGTTCATGTGTTCATGGAGCCAATCATTACGCCGAGGAAGGTGAGGAAGTACCAGATGATTACCCAAGCGATTATGGACCTAACGCTCTGATGATTCCTGCTACCAGTCCTGCGCGTCGTATCTGGGCGATCACGAACGTCAGAATCAGCCCCCATGGCCCACAACAGCGACACCGATTTCGGCGCACAAAACGTCAGATCGAAACCCGGACCCCTTTATCTCCAAGAGCTTTTCCAAGCCGTTCGCCGCTCGGAGCAACCGCCTTATTGAACCAATCATCAACCGCTTTCACTGACGCAATCGCACCGTTATTGGTGCTCAAAAACGCCGAAACCACGGACAGTTTTTCACCCTGAAGCAGGCTGCTTTCCATCCTCGGAATAATACGAATCAGCCCCGGTTCTCATCAACCGTGGACTGGTAGTAGGCCACAGAATGCGCACCCATCTTCGCGATAGTCAGCACGCCGCCACCTCCTCAACAACACCACGGCGACGACCTGGACACACCCACCAAGGCACTTTAGTGCAAATGTACCAAAGGATTCTGTTGGAGCGTCGAGAAACGACGCTGTGGGGGCTGGTTTTGGCGGACGGTGATCGCGGGGCGGGGTTGTGTAGCGTCGAACCAGGGGCCGACAGCGGCGTCGGCAACGAAGCATCAAGGGGCAAGGAAGGCGAAGCCTTTCGCACCAGACCATTTACAGCGCGACGCCGCAACTCGAAGAAAAAGAGCCGAGAACTCCCAGCATCAGGTCGGAACGTGGGTCGCTGCCCTCCGCGCTAAAGGTCAGTAACTCTTTTACAAAGCGCACTCATGCTCCACGCTCGACAATCTCGTCCACGATTCGACGCAGAACAGTCAGCGAACGCGCCAGCCGGTCGATGCTGGCTACAACTAGCAGATCGCCAGGCCGGAGGTAGGCCACACGGCCTCTAGCCCGGAGCGGTCGCCAGACTGTTAGCGACTACCTCGAAGAATACGTCCACAACAATAAAGGTTTACAGCTATACAGCCTCTGTAAACCTTTATTACTGTGAGTGATTGAGCGGTGGTCGTCATTATTTGGGGAACGCAGGCAGGATGCTACCGTTCTAAACGGTCCACAACCCCCACTTCCAATCAGGAGTAGGGAGTACGTGACTTCCCCGTTGGCGCACACTTAAGCCTGCACGCCTGTTAGGCGAGGGAAAAGTCTTACAACGTTAGGTGATGCAAACAGTACGAGTCCCTATCTTACCCGTATTTTGCTTCGCAGGCCTGCTTTGCAGCCAGCAAAGCAGCACCTGTGATAGTTCCGCCGACGGCAGCAGCAACAGCTGATGGCGGGAACGTTGCTGCCGCGATCCCCCATACCGCTGTATTCCCGAAGGCAAGCCACTCGAGAGTATTGCACCTCCAGTTCAAGGGCTGAACCTGACCCGGTGATGTGTTAGCCGCCAGCATTTCGTTGTAGACAGAATCAAGATTGACCTTATTTACGTACCTGCCGTTATAGTAGGCCGTAAGGTCATTACTAGTCTTATCTAGAACGCTAGTGAACACGTCGCCCGTGTCTAGTGTGGTAGTCTCTGTGAGAATATCCCCCTCTTCTTCAACAGTTCGGCTGACAACTGCGGCTGGGGTTACTCCGTCTACGGATTCCTCCAATGATTTTTGATTCTCAGCCGTCGATGTTGCCACTGATGCCGATTGATGTGTAGGAGTGGCGGATGCAGTCGCATGCGTGCCAAAACTAATGGTAGTTGCTACCACAATTGCAGTGGCAGTTTGAATAGTCTTTTTCATTGCGGCCTTTCTGATGAGGGAGCGATTCGTCTCCCTATCTAGGTTGCCGTGCATTGTTGATGGTAGCAACCAAGAATAGCCCTTTATGTCCGTTCGTATAAAGATATGAAACTTTTGTCCCCAACTTTTGGAAATTCTTGCTTCAACGCTGTGCGAAAAATAGACTGGAAACCATGGAAACTAAGAAAAGCTTCACGCTAGACCAAAGGATTAAAGCAGCGACCACTGTTTTTGCGGTAATGGCTATTGCAAACTGCGTGCTCCTTCTGGTTTTTAGGATGAGTGGTCAAGACATCGCATTCTCAACCGCTGTCGGTGTACCCATTCTTGCCGGATTGACTCTAGGGGGGTTGTTTGCCCTGACTATGAGCCAAGCTACTTTTAACGTTCAGCTCACCTTCTGGATTTTAACCAGTATCGTTTCTGCCCTAGCCTTCGCATTGGCAACACACATGATCTTCTTTTAGTCTGTCAATTCTTCTTTCAAGGCATTAAGTTGCTATCAATGATCTGTGTATACAGAACGAAATACTTTTACGACAAGTCTGAGTCTGGTTTCCACATTGAATAGCGACATTATGTGCGATAGCTGTTTCTTAATTGCTGACTCCGAGTAATTCATCGATTCGGCAATCTCTGCATTCGATTTTCCTTCACAGAGATGATGCAGTATCTCTTTCTCCCTGTTAGTTAGGGGAAGAGGAGAAGAACATTGCTCTTTCTTATTGGAGGGGGTAGGGCGTTTTGGGGTTATTGAATAGATAGCGGACAAGCCGTTTTAGGGCTGGGGGAGAGACAGTTGTTCCGCCTGCGACAGCGTCACGGATAGCATGAATAATCGCCTGGGGTTGGGCGCTTTTTATGATGTATCCAGCACCTCCTCTAGCGAGCACATCGAGCATGGCGTCGTCGGTGTCTAGGTCGGTAGTAGCTATAAAGAGTGGCGGGTTGGGGCGGTTTTGAACCTCATGGAGGAGGGTCAGCCCATCCATTTTGGGCATATTGATATCTGCCAGGACGATATCAACGTAAATTTTGTCGAGCAATGATAACGCTTCGATGCCATCACGTGCTTCCCCAGCTACTCGAATATCTTCCGTGGCTGCGAAGTATTCTCTTAATAAAGATAAGACTAGGGGGTCGTCATCGACGATTAAGGTCCAAATGAAGGCGGAAAAATCTGTTGTCATATTTTGCAGTCTAACGGGGGGAGCGTCAAAAAGTTTATGTGTGAGGCTCTGATCTGAAGGAGTTTCACCGATAATGACTACTGTGTCACCGAAGAAAGGCCGCGACTCGGGCAAGGTCAATGAGATCAGCGAGAAGCTGATGGGTAACCCCGAGCTTGCCAGAGGGTGTCGGATTCTTTGTGTGCGGGGAAGTCACCCTCCTACTTTAAGCAGGGTCAAGTCCTTTTGAAGGGCAGCCCCGCAATAGAAGCAAAAGCCTTTACATAAACCCCATGTACCTCCCGCCTCTTCCACCAGCGCGATCAGCAGTCACATTGGCATCCCCGCCCTGGAAACCAGAGGAAGCAACAGGTGCTCAGCACCCTAGACCGGACCAAAACAAGTTGCTGTTGTTGTGCTCCGGCTCCAACTGAGGTTATCCGGAACAATGGAAACCTACACATCCTTCCAGAGAATCAAAGTGAAAAGCTATTCGGTGCTTTAATAATCATGGCGCATTTGCTGCGGACCGTGTCTCCCGGAACCACGTGGCCTGAAAAAGTAGTGGCCTTGTTAAATGAGCACTTCCTCACCAATCCTCTTGTCGAAAAAGCCAGTATCGGTGTTCACGGCAACTGGGATGGAGAAACACTTTAGATGACTCAGAAAACGGAAAAAGCCCGGCCGAAGCCGGGCTGATGCAGCGTCAACGCTGCTGAGCGGAACTGTGTGTTTTACTCTACGACGGAGTTGGCACCCACCGCGTGACCAAAGAGCAGCGGCAAGGTAGCAGACCAGGCCTCGCGCAGAGCGGCGACGGCAATGGATTCTTCGCCGAGCTCCAACTCGCCGCTATCGTTGGTCTGGCCGACGACGACGGCCGGTACGCCGCACTCCTCCGCGCGGTGCAGCAAGGTGTCGACGCGGTCGGCAGTCGTAGCCACGAGCACGCGGGAGGCGGACTCGGAGAAGGCCGCCACAAAGGCGTCCTCGTGCACCTTGGATAGGTCCAGGCTCAGGCCCACGCCGCTACGCTTGGCCATCTCAAATGCGGTGACGGCAAGTCCACCTTCAGAGATGTCGTGCGCAGCAGTCAGTCCTTCATTGCCCACGAAGAAGTCCGCGAGACGCTTCTCATTGGCCAAGTCCACCTGCGGCGGCAGACCATTGAGACCGCTGTCCGTGTTCGCCTCGTCGGCGCTCACCTGCTGCCAGATGGAACCGCCAAACTCATCCTTGGTCTCACCCAAGAGGACCAGCACTTCCGGCTCCTCAACAAGGCCGAGCTCGTTGCCGATGGTCTTGTGGACGTCATCGATGACACCGAGGACGCCCACGACGGGCGTCGGCAAGATCGGCTCCTCACCGGTCTGGTTGTAGAAGGAGACGTTGCCGCCGGAGACGGGGATGCCGAGTTCCACGGCGCCATCGGCAAGGCCATGCACGGACTCACGGAACTGCCACATGACGTCCGGGTTCTCCGGGGAACCGTAGTTAAGGCAGTTGGTGATGGCGACGGGGCGGGCACCGGTCACAGCAACGTTGCGGTAGGCCTCCGCCAGCGCCAGACGCGCGCCCATATTCGGATCCAGCTTGGTGTAACGGCCAGACGCATCCGCGGAGACGGCCACGCCACGGCTGGTTTCCTCATCGATGCGCAGCACACCGGCGTTGGCGTGCTGGGCCTGCACGGTGTTGCCGCGCACATAGCGGTCATACTGATTCGTGATGAAATCACGCGAGCACAGCGCCGGGGAGGCCACGAGCTTAGTCAGCGCCTGCACGAGGCCGTGCTTCTCGACGCCCTGGAATTCCTGCAGCGCATCCTGCCACTCCGGGCGGGCGTAGGGGCGCTCGTAAACGGGGCCCTCGTTGGCGATGGTGTGGGCCGGTGCGTCGACGACGACCTCGCCCTGGTGGCGGATGATGAGGTGCTTGCCGGTGGTGACCTCACCAATCTCAGCGCAGGTAACGTCCCAGTGCGCACAGATTTCCTTGAACTTCTCCACGTTCTCCGGGGTCACCACGGCGCACATGCGCTCCTGGGACTCGGAGGCGAGGATCTCCGCGGCGGACATGTCCTTGGCGCGCAGCGGCACGTTGTCGAGGTTGATCTCCATGCCACCGTCACCGGAGGCAGCCAACTCGGACGTGGCGCAGGCCAGGCCCGCACCGCCCAAGTCTTGGATGCCGACGACGATGCCGGACTTGTACAGGTCCAGGCAGCACTCGATGAGGACCTTTTCTGCAAACGGGTCACCGACCTGCACGGCCGGCAGCTTACGCTCCGCGCCGTCTTCGAAAGTATCGGACGCCAGCACGGACACGCCGCCGATGCCGTCCAAGCCGGTACGCGAGCCGAAGAGCATGACCTTGTTGCCCGTTCCCGAAGCAAAGGCCAGTTTGAGATCCTCCACCTTCAAGGTACCCACGCACAGGGCGTTAACCAGCGGGTTTCCCGCATAGGACTCGTCGAAAACGGTTTCACCACCAATGTTGGGCAGGCCCAAGCAGTTGCCGTAGTGCGAAATACCGTCGACAACACCGGGGAGAACGCGCTTGGTATCGGGGGCATCGGCAGCGCCGAAGCGCAGCTGGTCCATCACGGCGATGGGGCGAGCACCCATGGCCATGATGTCGCGGACGATGCCGCCCACGCCAGTGGCCGCGCCTTGGTGCGGCTCCACGTACGAGGGGTGGTTGTGGCTTTCGACGCGGAAGGTCACGGCGTTGCCGTCTCCGATGTCGACCACACCTGCGTTCTCACCGATTCCGGCAAGAATCTTCGATCCCATCTCCTCGGTCATGGTTTCACCGAAGTAGCGCAGGTGCGTCTTGGAAGACTTGTAGGAGCAGTGCTCCGACCACATCACGGAGTACATGGTCAGCTCGGCGTCGGTAGGACGGCGGCCCAGAATCTCGCGGATGCGGGCGTACTCGTCGTCCTTGAGGCCCAGGTCGCGGTAGGGCTGTTCAATATCCGACTGCTGGGTAGCCTGCTCAACGGTGTCGTTGTGTACGGTCATGGTTTCTCCTTGTTCCCTTTCAGCCGCCGGCGATTTAGGCCCTGGCCAGGGTGTTGATGGCGGACACAAACAAGCCCAGACCGTCGGTGGACGGTCCGGTCAGCAGATCAATAGCGTGCTCTGGGTGCGGCATGAGGCCCACGACGTTGCCGGCCTCATTGGTGATACCCGCAATGTCATTGATGGAGCCATTGAAGTTCTCGGTGTAGCGGAAGACCACGCGGCCCTCGCCCTCGAGGCGCTCTACGGTTTCGGCATCCGCCTGGAAGCGGCCCTCACCGTGCTTGGCGGGGATAAGGATGCGCTGGTTCTTCTCGAACTCGCTGGTCCACGCGGTCTCCGCGTTCGCCACCTCGAGGTACGTGTCCACGCAGTGGAAGTGGAGGCCCTGGTTACGGGTTAAAGCGCCGGGCAGCAAACCGGCCTCAGTCAGAATCTGAAAGCCGTTGCAGATACCGAGCACCGGCATACCCTTATTTGCTGCATCGACGACCGCACGCATCACCGGAGCCAGCGCCGAAATCGCGCCGGAACGCAGGTAGTCACCGTAGGAGAAGCCGCCGGGAACCACGACGGCATCGACGCCGCGCAGATCTTCATCCGCGTGCCACAGGGACACCATCTCGGCGCCGGCGGTGCGGGCGGCGCGGGCCGCGTCTACGTCATCAAGCGTGCCCGGGAAGGTAATAACGCCGATCTTCATTACTGGATGACCTCGTAGTCCTCGATGACGGTGTTCGCCAGCAGCGTGGAAGCAACCTTCTCCAACTCCTCGGCGCTCACGGAATCATCGACCTCGATTTCAAAACGCTTGCCCTGGCGTACGTCGCTGACCCCAGCAACCCCCAGGCGCCCCAGCGCGCGAACGACGGCCTGACCCTGCGGGTCCAAAATCTCGGCCTTGGGCATGACATTGACAACTACACGAGCCATGAAAATTTTGCCTTACTGTGCGTGAGTATGGGTGCCCTGCCAGTGTATCCCCCAACCCGGACAGTTTCGGAATCTTCAGGGGGTGAACACGCACTAAACGCCTCAAGAATTCTTGAGGAATCGCATCTTAACTCCCAGCTCGCTCTCAGCTCTCCGGTATCGCACCAGCTACCCAGCGGGTAGAACGAGATGCACAATCACTCATCTCCCCGACTCAAGGATTGTCTCATGCATCTCAAGCGAATTGGCTCGCTCGCCATCGCCGCGCTGGTTTCCACCTGCGTGGTAGTCCCTCAGGCCACTGCCGCGGTGGATGGCTCCACCGCTGTCATCTCCGAGGTCTACGGTGGCGGCGGCAACAAGGGCGCCCCCTTCACCAATGACTTCATCGAGCTCTACAACCCGACTAACTCCCCTATCGACCTCACCGGCTGGTCTGTGGAGTACTTCTCTTCCAAGGGTAATTCTGGTGGAAAGACAGCTCTCTCCGGCTCCATCCCGGCCAGCGGGCACTACCTCATCCAGGAAGGTGGCGGCGGCACCGGTGAACCGCTTCCCACCCCGGATGCGGAGGGCAGCCTGAACATGTCCGGTTCCAAGGGCTCGGTCAAGCTGTACGACGCCTCCGGGGCCGAGGTTGACGTGGTGGGGTACGGCGCGGCGTCGATAAGCGAAGGCTCTACCACCCCCGCCCTGAGCAACACGACCTCCGCACAGCGCAACGCAGCCGGCACCGACACCGACGACAACTCCGCTGACTTCAGCACGGGCGCCCCAACACCGAAGTCTGCAGGCGGCGACACAACCAACCCTGAACCGCCAGCCCCAGAACCACAGCCGGACCCGGTCGAGCCGGGCGCGACCGTGACCATCCCGGAGATCCAGGGCACCGGCACGGAGTCCCCGCTCAAGGGCCAGAACGTGACCACTCAGGGCGTTGTCACCGCCGTGTGGCAGGGCGAGAAGTCCCTCAACGGTTTCACCATCCAGACCCCGGGTACGGGCGACGCCGCACCCGCAGAGGCCTCTGAGGCTGTCTTCGTCTACACCGGCGGCACCGGCTTCTACCCAAAGATTGGGGAATCCGTCGAGGTCACCGGTTCCGTCGACGAGTACTACGGCCAGACCCAGGTGGTCCTGTCCTCGGGCTCCGTCCTCGAGACTGCACTCGATCCCGTAACCCCGCTTGCCATCGATGCCCTACCCCAGGGCGATGAGGCCCGCGAGAAGCTCGAGTCCATGCTGCTCAAGCCGGGCGTGCACACAGTGACGGATAACTACGGCCTCAACCGCTACGGCGAGTTGGGCCTAGCCCCGGGCACTGAGGCACTGCGCCAGCCCACCGACAAGTTCGCGCCCGGCTCCCCGGAGATGCACGCCCTCGAGGAGTCCAACGCGGCAAAGTACGTCATTCTGGATGACGGTTCCACGCGTGACTTCACCCGCGACGGTGCCTCCACCAAGCTGCCGTACATCATGCAGAACGGCTCGGATGTGAAGACCATCCGTACCACCAACCAGGTGGAGTTCGCCGAGTCTGGCGTTATCTTGGGCTACGGGCACGACCAGTGGCGCTTCCAGCCCACCACGCTGATTACCGGTGACTCCGCCACCGGTGACCTGCCGATCACCTGGGATCCGGCACGCCCGGAAGCCCCGCAGGTGGCCGGCGATTACACCGTTGCTGCGTTTAACGTGCTGAACTTCTTCATTAACCTTGGTGAGGACAACGGTGCGAAGTCCTATAAGGACCGCTTTGGCAACGGCGTGGGTTCTGACAGCGGTACGTTCCGTGGCGCGTGGTCTGCCTCCGCATTTGAGGACCAGAAGGGCAAGATCCTCACTGCGCTGGAGGGACTCGACGCCGATGTCATCGGCCTGTCTGAGATTGAGAACGCCGCTAACACCGTGGGTGGCTCCTACGATGATGCCGTGAAGTACCTCGTGGGCGAGCTCAACTCGCGCGCAGGTTCCGAGGTGTGGGACTACGTCAAGGCCCCGGCAAACTCCGCGGCGGACACGGATGTCATCCGCACCGCGATCATCTACAAGAAGGACCGCGTCGAGCCAGTAGGTGAGGCCACCTTGCTGGAGGACGAGCGTTTCAAGGGCACCGCCCGCACCCCGCTCGCTGCCGAGTTCGTGCCGGTGCAGGACAAGTGCGCTGCTGAAGGTCCGGATTCCTTCGTTGTGGTCACCAACCATTTCAAGTCCAAGGGTTCGGTGGCTAAGGGCGACAAGGACACCGGCGATGGCCAAGGCAACAACCCCAACGTGCGCAATGCCCACGCCCAGGCTGTCCTCGATGGTTTGGCGAAGCAGCCGCAGTGGCAGGAGAAGGCCACCTTCGTCATGGGTGACCTGAACACTTACTCCAAGGAAGACGCCATCTCGATCTTCCGCAACGCGGGCTACACCATCCCGGTCGAGGAGCTCAACCCGGAGTCTGAGTGGCAGGCCGTCGCGTCCTATCAGTTCTCCGGACGCATCGGCTCCCTCGACCACATCTTGGCCAACGAGCACGTCAACGCGCAGGCTGCGCAGACCTGGAACATCAACTCCGACGAGCCGATTGCCATGGAGTACTCTCGCCGCAACTACACCGGTGGCGATGTCTTTGAGTCCGATAACCCGTACCGCTCCTCCGACCACGACCCGGTCAAGGTGGGCTTCAACCTCGGCACCGTCGAGCGCTCCGCTGACGATCTCAAGGACTGCGACCCGTCCGAAGACCCAGCGCCGACTGACGACGCCCGCGGCATCAAGTCCGTCACCATTGATGACAATGGACATCTCATCATCACCTACACCGACGGCACCACCGAGGATGCTGGCAAGGTCGTCGGCGCCGACGGCAAGGACGGTAAAGACGGTACCGACGGTAAGGATGGCGACAAGGGCCCTCAGGGCGACAAGGGCGATGCCGGCCAGGACGGTAAGGACGGTACCGATGGCGAGGACGGCGCCGACGGTAAAGACGGCCGTGGCATCAAGTCCGTGACGACCAACGACAAGGGCGAGGTGGTCGTCACCTACACCGACGGCACCTCTGAGATTCTCGGTACCCTCGCCGGCGCGAAGGGTGACCAGGGCACGCCGGGCCGCGATGGCTTCGATGGCGCACCAGGCCGCGACGGTACCGACGGCCGCGATGGCGCGAACGGTAAAGACGGCAAGGATGGCCGCGGCATTAAGTCCGTGACCACGGATGCCGACGGTAACCTCGTCATCACCTACACCGACGGCACCTCAGAAACCGTCAAGTCCGGCGAAAAGCCAGCCGCCCCGGCAGGTGGTTCCTCTGTCAGTGAGCGCTGCTTGCCGACGGTCCTCGGCCTCACCATCCCAGCAGCACTCGCCATTCCGCTGGCCTTCCTCGGCAACTTCGGCGCAAAGCTCAACATCCCAGGCCTTGAGCCAGTGAAGAAGCAGATTGGGTCGCTCACTCGCAATTTCCCGCGTGAGGCTCAGTACGCTGCCGGTGGCATTGGTCTGCTGGCTGCGCTTGGCATCATCGCCGCAGCCTGCGCACCGACCGACTCTGAATAGAGCGCCCGTCCCAGCCTTTTCTTACGCCTAAGCTGGGATTCCATTCGCTGTCGATGTGGGCGTCGTATGTGGCTGGTCGCCCGTCTGGGTGGCCGCCCACTACTTTCCGAGGCCCACCATCAGCAAGCGTTACACCACACTAAGGGACGCAACCGATCATGACTGGGGAGTTGTAAAGTTCGCAAAGCCGATTTCTTCCAGCTGGTTTGGAATTAAACCGAGCGATACTTCTTCCGCTTTCTCCGGGCAAAAGCAACTGTCACCGGATTTCCAGGAGAGAAAGGTACGAGCCTGATTCGCGACTAAGGGCAACTGTGGACAATGAGCGGAATCCTTCAGCCAGGAACCCAAACTCGACTCTGCTATAACTTAGACACCACGGGCGGACAAAGCGGTTCTCCCGTCGACACCACAAAATTACTGCTATCGGCATTCACACGCACGGCATCAGTCAGCTAGGCTTCCCTGTAAACAGTGACCTACGTATCAGCCCAAACATGCTAAATACCTTCAATGACATTAAGGAGATCCGAAACAATGCGACCACAGATCCCGGTTCCAGCTCAGGTTCAAGCTCTCATTAATAACCCCAGTAATCTTCTGGGACTCATTGGTACCGTTCTGGGCATTATTTCCCTAGTTGTTGCAATCAGTGACAACCAAGGCCTTCCTAATGATGGGCAGACCGAGCCCAGTGCGGGAAAATCAACGATTCAAGTTGTAACCTCCAGTGGTAACCCGGCAGGCGAATGTAAGCTTATTGGTCTTTCGCAGGAAAAGGTACACACGACTAATGCCAATGGCGTGTACTTCTACGCGTTGGAACCTGGTTCGCATACCATCAACGCATCTTGTTCGGGGCTTTCCAGCCTTTCCTCCACGCGAGTGCTCGAGGGTAGTCAAGAAGTAACTGTCAATGACGAGCCGGTAATAGTAGAGATTGTTGTTAAGTAGATTGGCCCTAACTTCCTTGGCTCTAAAGAGCTAAGAGAAACACGCGGGTGCCCCAGGGAAAAACTCCTGGGGCACCCGCTTTTCAATGAACCACGCCTAATTTGAGAGGGCACCGTACCGTCGTACGCGCCCGTATGAGAAGCTGGCGCATTTAATGACCTCAGCAAAACAGCATTTTCAAGCAAATGAACGCTTTTAAACCTCTGCCCCGAGAGCACCAAACGCTTATCTTCATGTGTTTTTGCGCGGGCAGTTGGGTGTTAACGCGTAAAGACCCCATCACCTTCAATGCGCATCGCGATGATCTGTTTGAAGCTAGCCACAAGAACTGGCTTTTTCAAGTAGAAGTTGACGCAACACCACCGAGTCGTGGCGTCTCCAACACCCCCATGTAGTACCGAGTACGCGCTAGACGCCGCCAATAGTGCAGCCAGACACCCGCCAGCATTACTGACAGAGCTTCCTACCACTTCCTCACTGACCCACGACGCCCGAATACTCGCTAAGTTCGTACGCACAGCACAACAAAATCTATCTCAACAGCGGCCCCACAAATAACCCAGTCGAATTTCTAGGCTTAGCCACCAGTCTCAAAGAACGGCTGGAAGGCTCGTCTCTGCTCACCTATGCCGTTTCGGCGTAGTTGGTAGGGGCAA
>NZ_KV788232.1:0-11997 GCF_001807225.1 Corynebacterium sp. HMSC05E07 | reverse complement strand
TGCTGCCGCCTTGCCGGCGCTCATGTGTAGGGAGGCGTCGATGAGGATAAGGGGGACGTCGGCAAGCGCGGGCCCTGGCTCATCCATCGGCAGATCCGTGTGCCCAATCTGGAGCTTCGCCACGAGCGGATCAACCTCCGACACAGCCGAGGGGACGAAGGCCCGGGCACGATCCTCGACGGTGACACCGGGCAGAGTCTGCACGTCACGCCATGCCTTGTTACGGCCGCGGCGCGCGACTTTGCGAATCCGGTGCCCGTACCACTGCCCCAGGGCCTCCGCGAAGGCACCGTCCTGGCCGGCGCGCTCATCAAGGCAGAGCTTGACGACGGCCCTTCCCGCCGCCTCCAGCACCTCCGTGCGGCTTGGCGGATCCTGCTTTGGCAGGTGAAGCGCAATCTGCATCGCCTGAATGGTCTCCGGCTTATCCGGGTCCTCAGGATCATCGCGCCAGCTACGTTCGCTACAGGCCTCGACAAGGCGGCGGTGGGCCTCGCGAAGATTACTCACTGGCAACCTCCTCCATGGGGATACCAAGAATCTGCAGTATCTCATCCATGTAGGGGTGGTTGACGGCGGCGTCGGCGACCTCGCGCAACGCCGGCTTCGCGTTAAAGGCGATGCCTAGTCCGGCGGCCGAAATCATGTCGATGTCATTGGCACCATCACCAACCGCGACCGTCTGGCGCATGCTGAGGCCGGAATCGGCGGCGAACTCGCGGAGAAAGTTCTCCTTAGCCTTGCGGTCAACAACGTCACCAATGACGCGGCCAGTGAGCTTGCCGTCCTCAATTTCAAGAGTGTTAGCGCGCAGGTAGTCTAGTTCGAGTTCCTTCGCCAGATCCTCCAGAACCTGGATAAAGCCACCGGATACCACCGCAACGCGGTAGCCCATACGCTTGAGGGTGCGGATAGTGGTGCGCACGCCTGGCGTGAGCTCAATATCGGCCGCGGTCTGCGCGATGACCGACTCCGGCAACCCAGCCAGCGCAGCCACTCGTTCGCGGAGGGATTCCTCGAAGTCCAACTCGCCGCGCATCGCGCGCTCGGTCACGGCCGCGACCTCAGCTTCCTTGCCCGCATGAGCGGCAAGCATCTCGATAACCTCGCCCGTGATCAAGGTGGAGTCGCAATCAAAGCAAATGAGGCGCTTGGAGCGGCGTTGCAGACCAGAGCGCTCGATCGCGATGTCTACGCCCTGCTCGGTGGCCAAGCGCGCAAGGACCGCGCGAACGGGATCCGAGGAACCGTCGATAGTGATGTACAGCTCCAACCCATTGAGAGGGTACGTCGACAGCCCGCGGATACGATCGATGTTGACGTTAAAATTAGCCAGCTCCTGCGCGATGGCGGAGATGTGGCTGGCGTTGAGCTGTCGGCCCAGTACCACAACAACGTGGGTGGACCGCGGGCGGGAGGTGACTTCATCGGCGCGCAGCTCCACGGTCAGCGACTGTGCGTAGATGCTCAGCGTATTGCGCAACCCCTTCTCCAGTGCCTCAAGGCAGGCATTGTCGACGCGAATATACGCGGACAGGGAGATGCGACCCGAGAAGATGGCCTGCTCGACGTCGACAAGCTCAACGTTGTACGAGCTCAACACTCGGAAGAACGCAGCGGACACACCTGGCTTGTCGGGGCCGGAAGTCGTCACGACGGCGAACGCTATTTGGTTGGGGTGATCAATCTGGTTATCCACGCTGCCCATTATCGCACGTTCAGGTTGGCCACCGATAACCTATGATGCGTCGTGCTCGTAGCCAGAAGGCAGTTCAACGAGAAACGCCGCCTCCCCATCACAACGATGGGGAGGCGGCGTTTTCAGGAGTGTGCGTTTCTCTCTCCGCTACCGAGGTGCAGAGAGCACCGGGGCGGCGCGGGAGGCCCGCTAGTTTAGTGGCCGTAGTGGGCTTCCTCGCGGATGCGCTTGACCATGTGCGGGTAGTGCAGCTCGAAGGCCGGACGCTCGGAGCGGATGCGCGGCAGGGAGACGAAGTTGTGGCGCGGCGGCGGGCAGGAGGTAGCCCACTCGAGGGAGTTACCGTAGCCCCACGGATCGTCCACGGTGACGATCTCACCGTAACGCCAGGACTTGAACACGTTCCAGATGAGCGGGATAACCGAAGCACCCAGGACGAAGGAGAAGATGGTGGAAATCTGGTTGAAGACCGTGAAGCCATCAGACTCCAAGTAGTCAGCGTAACGGCGCGGCATACCCATGTTGCCCACCCAGTGCTGAATCAGGAAGGTGCCGTGGAAGCCGATGAAGGTCAGCCAGAAGTGAATCTTGCCCAGGCGCTCATCCAGCATGCGGCCGGTCATCTTCGGGAACCAGAAGTACAGACCAGCGAAGGCGGAGAACACCACGGTACCGAACAGGGTGTAGTGGAAGTGGGCAATGAGGAAGTAGGACTCAGCCAGGTGGAAGTCCAGTGCCGGGGAGGCCAGCATGACACCGGTCATACCGCCGAAGAGGAAGGTTGCCAGGAAGCCCATGGCGAAGATCATCGGGGTATCCCAGGTGATGTGGCCCTTCCACATGGTGCCGACCCAGTTGAAGAACTTCACACCGGTCGGAACCGCGATAAGGAAGGTCATGAAGGAGAAGAACGGCAGCAGGATGGCGCCGGTCACGAACATGTGGTGAGCCCACACAGCCATGGAGAGTGCACCAATGGCCAGAACGGCGAAGACCAGGCCGATGTAGCCGAAGACCGGCTTACGGGAGAACACCGGGATGACCTCAGAAATAACGCCGAAGAACGGGATTGCGAGGACGTAGACCTCCGGGTGGCCGAAGAACCAGAACAGGTGCTGCCACAGGATAGCGCCGCCGTTCGCGGAGTCATAGATGTGGCCGCCAAGCTTGCGGTCATACAGAACGCCCAGGGCGGCTGCGGTCAGCAGCGGGAAGATCATCAGCACGATGACGGATGCAGTGAAGACACACCAGGTGAAGACCGGCAGACGGAACATGGTCATGCCCGGTGCACGCAGGGTGAGCACGGTGGTGATCATGTTGACAGCCGAAGCAATGGTGCCGACACCGGTAGCGCCAACGCCGACGATCCACATGTCAGCGCCGATGCCCGGGGTGTGAACGGAGTCAGCGAGCGGCACGTACATGGTCCAGCCGAAGTCAGCGGCGCCACCCGGGGTGACGAAGCCGAGCAGCATGACGACACCACCGGTCAGGGTGATCCAGAAGCCAAAGGCGTTCAGTCGCGGGAAGGCCACATCCGGTGCGCCAATCTGCAGGGGCAGCACGTAGTTACCGAAAGCCCACACAACTGGTGTTGCGAAGAGCAGCAGCATCACGGTGCCGTGCATGGTGAACAGCTGGTTGAACTGCTCGTTGGACAGGAACTGCAGGCCCGGGGTGAAGAGCTCAGCACGGAGCAGCAGTGCCATGAAGCCACCGAGGAAGAAGAAGCTGAAGGCCATGATCATGTACATGATGCCCAGCTGCTTGTGGTCGGTGGTGGTCAGTAGCGTCCAAGCCTTGGAACCAGTCTTTGCGTTACCAGTCGGCTCTGGACGTGTGGGCGCGACGTAATCGTCGAGCCGTGGCGCCACAGCGGTCATAAAATCCTCCTGAAGAACAAGTGCTTTATCGCGCACGTGTGCACGCGAGGACTCGCGTTGCGCACTACGTGATCAAACACCTAGGTTTACTCGCCTTATATTAGGGCACCTCGCGGATAAATTTCCAGCGCTCCCCTTACTTCTGCCAAGCTTGCTAACCCCGTTTGGAGCCGGAAAGTTCCACGAACTGCCTGCACGCGGGCAGCCCCTGCACCGACACCCTCTCGACCCCCTCGCCAGCCGGTGATCCAGAACACAGCACCGGGGGCAGGCGCTGACTAAAACGGGAAAAACGCACCCCCTGAAAGAATCAACCTTTCGGATGATCCCGACCGGAGGTGCGTGTCACGCCAGCGACCCTCGAGGGCCTTGTGACGGAAGTGACGCTTCGTTGCGAAGGATCTGGGGTAGTTAGAAGTCCCAGTCGTCGTCGGTCGTCTCCTCTGCCTTACCAATGACATAGGACGAACCAGAACCAGAGAAGAAGTCATGGTTCTCATCGGCGTTCGGAGAGAGCGATGACAAGATAGCCGGGGACACACGGGTCTCATCCGCCGGGAAGAGCCCCTCGAAGCCCAAGTTGTTGAGTGCCTTGTTCGCGTTGTAGCGCAGGAAGCGCTTGACGTCCTCGGTCCAACCAAGGTCATCGTAGAGATCTTCGGTGTAGTCGATCTCATTCTCGTAGAGGTCATAGAGCAGATCGAAGGCGTAGCCCTTAATCTCCTCCTGACGCTT
Source organism: Corynebacterium sp. HMSC05E07 (assembly GCF_001807225.1). Lineage (NCBI taxonomy): Bacteria > Bacillati > Actinomycetota > Actinomycetes > Mycobacteriales > Corynebacteriaceae > Corynebacterium > Corynebacterium sp. HMSC05E07. Next base: position 7,677 of record NZ_KV788232.1, on the reverse strand, counting down.
CGGGGACAGCTGCTTGTAGCCTTGCTGGAACTTGTAGCCAATGTAGTAGCCGTGCACGGCCTCGTCACGAATGATGAGGCGGATGATGTCGGCGGTGTTCGTCAGCTTCGCGCGGGAAGAGAAGTGCATCGGCAGGAAGAAGCCAGAGTAGAAGAGGAAGGACTCCAGCAGCGTAGAGGCCACCTTCTTTTTGAGGGGATCATCGCCGCGGTAGTAGGACATGACGATCTTGGCCTTGCGCTGAAGGTTCTCGTTCTCTTCAGACCAGCGGAAGGCATCGTTGATCATCGGCGTCGATGCCAGCGTCATAAAAATGTTGGAGTAGGACTTGGCGTGCACCGACTCCATGAAGGCAATGTTGGTGTAGACGGCTTCTTCGTGCGGCGTGGTGGCGTCGGGAAGCAGCGACACGGCACCCACTGTGCCCTGAATGGTATCCAAGAGCGTCAGGCCAGCGAAGACGCGCATGGTGGTCTCCTGCTCCTTCTCCGTCAGCGTCTTCCAGCTGGGGATGTCATTAGACACCGGAACCTTCTCAGGAAGCCAGAAGTTACCCGTGAGACGGTCCCACACCTCGGAATCCTTCTCATCCGGGACGGTGTTCCAGTTAATCGCCTTCACCGGCGCCTCGTGGCTGGCGATGTAATCGTCATACTCGTGAGACACGCGCGTTACCTCGTCTTTCTACATCTCGATACGTCTGTCGCCATGGTACCCATTCGGCCTCCGTTCCGGTAAGTGTCGCCACTCCCCATGGAATACGCACGTCAGGCAGGCTAACTTATACTGACGTTTTATGGGTTGTGAGTTCATTTCCCCTACGCGCAGGGAGGCACCAGCATCGTGACAGCCACGCAGGAACCCCACACTCCCCTACTCAGCACCGTGTTGGACACCATGGGGGCAGACATCGTCAGCGGCACCCTCCCCGCCGGCGAGCGGTTCACTCTCAACGATATTTGCCTGCGCTTCGACATTTCGCGCACCGTCGCCCGCGAGGCCATGCGCGCACTCGAGCAACTCGGCATGGTGTCTTCCTCACGCCGTGTGGGTATTACTGTGCTGCCTATCAGTGAGTGGGCCGTATACGATTCCTCCGTCATCACGTGGCGATTGAACTCGGAAAAATCACGGGACGGACAGCGCAACTCCCTCAATGAGCTGCGCCTCGCTATCGAGCCCACCGCCGCAGCACTCGCAGCGCAGCACGGATCCCCAGAAGATAAAGAGGAAATCCTGTCGTTGGCACAGCGCCTTCACTCTTTCGAGGAGACACCCGCGCGCCGCGTGGGTGAGCAACTAGCCACGGACCTGCGTTTTCACACCATGGTTCTGCACTCCTCAGGAAACGAAATGTTCGCAGCGCTGAGCCCATTCCTTCTCTCCATGGTGCGCGGGCGCTCAGTTTTTGGTTCACACAAGCGCAACCCCACCGCTGGAACAGCGCGCCTCCACTTGGATCTAGCGGAGGCTATCCACCGCAGCGACGCCGTCGAGGCAGAAAAAATCGCACGTGCCATCCTCACGGCGGCACGTGCGACAGAGGCCTAGCTACGGCCTAGAGCATGCAGGAAACGCAGCCCTCAACCTCGGTTCCTTCCAGCGCCATCTGACGCAGGCGGATGTAGTAGAGGGTCTTGATTCCCTTGCGCCATGCGTAAATCTGCGCGCGATTAATGTCACGCGTAGTGGCGGTGTCTTTGAAGAACAGCGTCAACGACAGACCCTGATCCACATACTTGGTGGCAGCGGCGTAGGTGTCGATGATCTTCTCGTAACCGATCTCGTAGGAGTCCTTGAAGTACTCCAAGTTCTCGTTGTCCATGTGCGGCGCCGGGTAGTAGACGCGACCGATCTTGCCTTCCTTGCGGATCTCAATCTTGGAGGCAATCGGATGGATGGACGAGGTGGAGTTGTTGATGTAGGAAATCGAGCCGGTCGGCGGCACAGCCTGCAGGTTGCGGTTGTAGATGCCGTGTTTGGCGACGTCCTCCTTCAACTGCGCCCACTCCTCCGCTGATGGGGTATGGATGGACGACTTGGCGAAGAGCTCCTTCACCTTCTCCGTGCGCGGAGCGAAGTCTGCCGGATCATAGCGGTCAAAGAACTCGCCGCTGGCGTACTCGGACTGCGGGAACTCGGTGAAGTACTCGCCACGTTCGCGGGCCAGCTTGTTGGAAGCACGCAGAGCGGCGTAAAGGACGGCAGCAAAATAGGCGTTGGTGAAGTCTAGGCCTTCCTCGGAACCGTACTCGATGTGCTCGCGGCCAAGGTAGCCGTGCAGATTCATCTGGCCCAGACCGATGGCGTGGGAATCATCGTTGCCCTTGCGTACCGACGGCACGGAGTTGATGGAGGTTTTGTCCGCCACGGCGGTCAGACCACGGATGGCGGTTTCAACCGTCAGACCAAAGTCCGGAGAATCCATGGTGGTCGCAATGTTGAGGGAGCCCAGGTTGCAGGAGATGTCGCTGCCGAGGGTCTTGTAGGTGAGGTCATCGTTGAGCTCGGACGGAGCATTGACCTGGAGGATCTCGGAGCACAGGTTGGACATGTTGATGCGGCCGGTCTTGACCGGGTTCGCGCGGTTTACGGTGTCCTCGAACATGATGTACGGGTAGCCGGACTCAAATTGCAGCTCCGCGATGGTCTGGAAGAAGTGACGCGCGTTGATCTTCTTCTTGCGAATGCGCGGGTCTTCCACCATCTCCTCGTAGTGCTCAGTTACGGAGATGTCACCGAAAGCCTTGCCGTAGACGCGCTCGACATCGTACGGGCTGAACAGGTACATGTCGTCATTCTTACGGGCCAGCTCGAAGGTGATGTCCGGGATGACGATACCGAGGGACAGGGTTTTAATACGGATCTTCTCATCGGCGTTTTCACGCTTGGTGTCGAGGAAGCTCATGATGTCCGGGTGGTGAGCGTTGAGGTAGACCGCGCCTGCTCCCTGGCGTGCGCCAAGCTGGTTGGCGTAGGAGAAGGAATCCTCGAGCAGCTTCATTACGGGGATGACGCCGGAAGACTGGTTCTCGATGTGCTTGATGGGTGCACCAGACTCGCGGATATTGGACAGCAGCAGAGCGACGCCGCCACCGCGCTTGGACAACTGCAGAGCAGAGTTAATGGAGCGGCCGATCGACTCCATATTGTCCTCGATGCGCAACAGGAAACAAGACACTAGCTCGCCGCGCTGGGCCTTTCCTGCGTTGAGGAAGGTTGGGGTGGCCGGCTGGAAACGGCCGGTCATGATCTCATCCACGAGGTGCTCAGCCACCTCGGTATCGCCATCTGCGAGGAAGAGAGCTGTCATCGATACGCGGTCTTCGAAGCGCTCGAGGTAGCGGCGGCCATCGAAGGTCTTCAGCGTGTAGGAGGTGTAGTACTTGTAGGCACCCAGGAAAGACTTAAAGCGGAACTTGTACGAGTAGGCGCGCTTGAACAGGGATTTGATGAATTCGAAGTCATACTGCTCGAGCAGTTCTGGCTCGTAGTACTTGTTCTCCACCAGGTAGTGCATCTTTTCTTCCAGATCGTGGAAGTAGACGGTGTTCTGGTTGACATGCTGGAGGAAGAACTGGTTCGCGGCCTCACGGTCCTTGTCGAACTGAATTTTACCGTTCTCGTCATACAGGTTGAGCAGTGCATTCAGCGCGTGGTAATCCAGCTGCTCTTCAGGCTTCACAGGTTCTGCGACGGTCTTACCCAGTTGCGTGGTCACGACGTTCACGTGCCTTTCTTTACTATGGCGAAATTGGAGAGACGAAAAATCTACACGAAATATATAAGGAGAAGCCCTAGGCTGCGAGACCCAGGGCTGCTGCGTTGGCTAATAGGCCTTCGCGGCAAATTGTGACATCTTCCTCGGTACCAAGAAGTTCGAAGCGGTACACATAAGGCACCTTACACTTGGCGGCGATGACGTCGCCGGCCTTGCCAAAGTCAGTGCCGAAGTTGCTGTTTCCTCCAGCCACGACCGCACGAATAAAACTGCGGTTGTGTTCATTGTTAAGGAAACGGATGACCTGCTTGGGCACGGGCCTCGTGTTCTGCTTGCTTATCGACGCCCCTCCCCCGTACGTCGGGCAGACCAGAACGTAGGGCTCGTTGACGATGAGTGGCTCATCGGTCAGGCGGAGGGGAATGCGAACGCTGGGAAGACCGAGCTTCTCAACGAAGCGGTGCGTATTTTCCGTGGCGGAAGAGAAATACACGACCAACATGGAGAATCTTTAGGCAGTCGCCGCCAAGGAGCCCAAGGCCTTAATGCGGTCAGGACGGAAACCGGACCAGTGCTCACCATTGGCCTCGACGACCGGCGCCTGAACATAGCCCAGAGCCATGACGTAGTCGCGGGCCTCATCATCCAGGGAAATATCCACGGTGGAGTATTCGAGACCTGCACGGTCCAGGGCCTTCTTGGTGGCGTTGCACTGAACGCACGCGGGCTTGGTGTAAAGAGTGATGCTCATATGACGGTTTCCTTTAACGCTGCACGAGGAGTGACTAATGAATTCTGCTGAGTGACTTTTAGCTCTGGCTACGCGGTGTAGGGCCGCTGCCTGAGCAACATCAACGACACTATACTTTGTGCCGAAACCCCGCAACTGACACTACATATAGTAGTTACAACGATGATATTCCCAGGATGTAAGTCCCCTAGCCCCCACATGTTGACCTCTCACACTCACCACCATCACCACCGCCGTAACTACACGGGTGGTATTTCCTGCGCGTTTACCAGACGTTCACCCGTTTTGTGACAAACACCACAAACGAGCCGCAGCTCGGCCCCGCACAGTTCCCCACGGTCACTGTTGACCACATCCGCACCACCGCGTGCTGCCACACCGCGCATTTCGCATCTGGACCTCAGATATACGCACTCAAAGCGTATATTTGACGCTAACTTAGAGGTCAGGGCCTAAAAATCCCCGATCCCAGACACACTTTCTGACCCTTTACCCTAATGTGGCGAGGTGAATGAGCATAAAAAATCCGCCTCCTCCGAACGTAGCGGAAGAGGCGGAATGGGAATCCTTCGATTCTTAGCCCTGGCGAGCCTTGAAGCGCGGATCCTTCTTGTTGATCACGAAGACCTTACCGTGGCGGCGAATAACCTGGGCGCCCGGCTTCTTCTTCAGCGACCGAAGCGACTTGCGAACCTTCATCGGGCGCTCCTTTCGTTATGCGCAAACTTCATGCGAATGATTAATTCAAAGCACAGCCGGGCGAAGCGCCCAGCAATGACACGAGGGAAAATGTTACCGCACAAGCGCGTCATTACCAAAACACTCACGTAGGAGAGTACCGCGACTGCAGTTCCCAGGAGACCTCCCCTAGCGTCTTGCCCATCGTTTCCGGCACCAGCGCCCGGGTATACCCCAGTGCCACCAGGCCTAAAACCGCGAAGACGCCAAAGGCCAGTGAACCTCCTAGCCATTCCACGACCGGCAGGAAAAACTGTGCCACAGCCCAGTTGCTTATCCACAGAGCCAGGCCCGCGATTCCCATCCCCAGCCCGCGCACCTGGGGCGGCACGATCTCGGAAATCAGCAGCCAGGTCGCGGGCGACACCGCCGCCTGCTGACATGCAATGAAGGCCGCCATGCAGGCCAGCGACACCATCGCCATCGCAGTTGACTCCTTGGCGTAGTGATAGACCACCGCCAGCACTACAAGTGCAGCCACATTGCCGCCCAGCCCCACCAGCAGCAGCCGGCGTCGCCCTACGCGGTCCACCACGCGCATGCCCACCACGCATGCCACGACGGACACAGCGCCAATCACCATGGACGTGTACACAGCGTTTGTCGTCGAGATGCCCACCTGGTTCATCATCGTCGGCGCGAAGTACACAATCGCATTTACGCCCGTAATCTGCTGTGTCAGCCCCATGAGCATGGCCAGGCCCACCGCCCAGCGCATCCAGCGGTGTGCTGTGAGTGCGGCCCATTCGCCTGCGCTTTCCGACGTCCCCCTCGTCCCCTCCTCAGCCGCTCCCACCCGTGCGCGCACCTCAGCGGCAGCGTCGTGGCGGCCCTGCGCGGCGAGCCAAACTGGAGTGTCGGGCAGGAAGAACATACCTATGGCCAGTCCCGCTCCCGGCACCGCCGCCAGCCCTAGCATCCATTGCCAGCTGCCGCTTGCTGCCAGAGCCGAGTTCACCCCATAGGCCAACAGTTGGCCCACCACGATCATGAGCGTATTAAGCGACACCATCCGGCCGCGTACTGCCGCCGGGGTAATTTCAGAGATGTACATGGGTGAGACGATGGACACTGCACCTACCGCCAGCCCCAGAACGGCACGCGCAACAGCCAGTACCGCCGTCGACGTCGCCAGTGCGCACCACACCGATCCTCCGAGGAAAATGAGGCCGCCAGCGATGAGCGTGCGCCGCCTGCCCAGACGGTCTGCCACACGCCCGGCCGCCAGGGCGCCCGCGGCCGCGCCAACCAGCAAGGTTGAGGTCACTAATCCTTCTTCGTGGGCAGACATTCCAAACTCTGGCCCCACAAAGAGCAAAGCGCCCGACATCACGCCGGTGTCATAGCCAAAAAGAAGGCCGCCGAGCGCGGCCACTCCGGCGACAAGCATCACGTAGGTATCGCTGTTCACGGGTGCCTATTGTCGCAGGCGGCTACCATGGTCGTCATGTCACACGAATCCACTGATCTCCAGCGCAGCATCATAAAAGCCCTGGGCACAAAGCCCTTGATCGATCCAGCCGAGGAGGTTGAGCGCCGCGTCACATTCCTCGCCGATTACCTTCGTGACACCGGCGCGAAGGGGTATGTCTTGGGCATTTCCGGCGGCCAGGATTCCACTCTGGCTGGCCGTTTGGCTCAGTTGGCCGTCGACCGCGTCGAGGGCACACACTTCTGGGCCCTTCGCTTGCCGCACGGTGTGCAGGCCGACGAGGACGATGCCCAGGTGGCTCTCGATTTCATCCAGCCTGATTACCGCCTCACCATCAATATCGCTGACGCCACCTCAGCACTCGATAGCGCCGTGGCCTCTGCCCTCGAATCCTCTACGCTTAGTGATTTCAATCGCGGCAACCTCAAAGCTCGCTTGCGCATGGCTGCTCAGTACGCGGTAGCCGGCGAGGTCGGCGCCTTGGTCATTGGCAGCGACCACGCGGCGGAGAACATCACCGCTTTCTTTACCAAGTGGGGCGACGGTGCCGCCGATCTCATCCCATTAGCCGGCCTCAACAAGCGCCAGGGCGCCCAGCTCCTTGAATACCTCGGTGCCCCTGAATCCACGTGGACCAAGATCCCCACTGCGGACCTTGAGGATGACCGCCCGCTGCTTTCGGACGAAGAAGCCCTCGGCGTCACCTACACCCACATCGACGATTACCTCGAGGGCAAAGCCGTTCCTGCCGACGCCCGCGAGCGCATCGAGACCCTCTGGCGCCGCGGCGCCCATAAGCGCATCATGCCCCCTGGCCCACAATAAACACGTTCCGGTTGCGGGGTCGTTAGACCTGTTTTAGGCTTCCGGGTCATGGGGGTATTAGAAACCTACTTCCACTACCGCAATTCGGGGATTGCGCTCGTGGAGAATGCATCCAGCTCACCCGACGAGCTCCGCGCGCTCGGCGCCGACGCCTCCGACGCCACTGAGCTTGCCCACCTACACCGCACCTACTTCGGCCCCACCCGCTTT
>NZ_KV788231.1:0-1122 GCF_001807225.1 Corynebacterium sp. HMSC05E07 | reverse complement strand
TTGACGCCGTCGTCGTCAGAATCGGCCTTGTTCGGATCGGTACCGTGCTCCTTCTCCTCACCGTCACTGAGGCCATCACCATCAGAGTCAGCCTTGGTCGGATCAGTACCGTCCTTATCCTCCTGCTCATCGGTGACACCGTCACCATCAGAGTCCTTGGCAGGCTCTTCAGGGGTCTCATCCTTCACGGTCGGGTTCGTGCCGGCCTTGAGTTCGTCACCATCGTTGACGCCGTCACCGTCGGTGTCGGCCTCATTCGGGTCGGTACCGATCTCAATCTCAGTACGGTCAGTCAGACCATCCTCATCAGAGTCAGCCTCCTTCGGATCCGTCGGCTCATTGTCGTACTTACCGTTCTCGGAACCGTCCAGCTCCTGCTTATCGCTCAGGCCATCACCGTCGGTATCAGCCTTGAGAGGATCAGTACCCTTTTCCTTTTCCTCACCGTCAGTCAGGCCGTCACCATCGGAGTCAGCGTTCTTCGGGTCGGTGCCATTCTTGACCTCGTCACCATCGTTGACGCCGTCGTCGTCAGAATCGGCCTTGGTCGGATCAGTACCCTTCTCCTTCTCCTCACCGTCACTGAGACCATCACCATCAGAGTCAGCCTTGTTCGGGTCAGTACCGTCCTTATCCTCCTGCTCATCGGAAACACCATCGTTGTCGGAGTCCTTGGCAGGCTCCTCAGATGGGTCAGTCGGGTCGGTTGGGTCAGTTGGGGTACCGCCAGTGTTCTCGGAACCGTTATCGTCCTTGCCCTTCTCGTGACCATCAACCGGAACCTCAACCGTTACCGGCTCATCCAGGGACGGATCCTCAACAGTCACGGCAATCGGACCATCAACATTGTCACCCGGGGTAACAACAATCTCACCGGTTTCCGGATCAATCTTGGCAGGAACACCCTTACCGTCCTCATCCTTGGCAGTCACCGTGGTCTTACCCGTCGGGTTCTCCACCTTCACACCAGTCGACTGCTCATCATCAGTCGGCTCAACGGTATTCGGCTTATCAGCACCATCGACGGAAACCTTGGGCTCCTCGGGAGCATCCTCGTCCTTAGCGGTCGGGTTGGTACCGTTCTTGACTTCATCACCATCGTTGACGCCGTCACCGTCAGTA
>NZ_KV788230.1:21874-23661 GCF_001807225.1 Corynebacterium sp. HMSC05E07 | reverse complement strand
TGAGGTAGGAACTAAACCCAGGACGCTTCAATTCGCAGTGTGCTTGCCTTTTCATATTGACGACTAGATTTCTGTTGTTTGAGCAGATCCCATTCTTCGACAGGTAGTAAGCGGCAGTACCGCCGACGAAGGCAATTGCTCCTGCAGAGAGGACGGATTCAGACTGTTTCGGAAAGTGCTGCTGCCCATGCAGCTGCCATTGCGCCCACTGCCGCTGATCAGCCGGCTTTGAGGGCCTTTTGGTCGTCTTGGTTGAAGTCGATAGCTGGGGTTCCATGGTCGAATTTGCCGCCGATGCGATCTGCAAATTTTGGTTCTACCACAGTGAAATCGCCCACCCGATTACCAGTTTGTGGGTCATTGATGCGATAACTAGTGGATCTTTCGGTGTCAGTTTCTGAATGGTTGGTTTCCTCGATGCGCCCTTGGCTCTTTGAGCTTCTGGATGTCGGAGTTCCATTCTGGTGTGCCAATCTTATCTAGTTGTTGGTTGACGCCTTCCTGAGTCGAGGCAAGAGATTGCGAGGCGACAGCATCGGCAATAGGGCCGCCGGTGAGTGGAATTGCTACTGCGAGAGTCACGACCGTGATTCTATGGGCGAAATTGCTTTTCAAAACTGTGCCTTCCGGGGTTGCTTGCAATCGTCCGGTGCGGTTGACACGAGGTTATATAAGGATAAAGCAATAGGAAATGATTGTCAATAGCGCCTATGTGGGTTTCTGTATCGGGATCAAGGCATCACCCAAGGCTGCCCCATGAAACCGCGGCGAACGCTCCACACGAAATGCCGGTTAAGGGTCAAAATGTGTGTCTGGCTCGGCGTGTCGCTTGGGCTAGATTTGGCCTTTTTGGATGCCGATTGAATGGTTGTAGTTGGGGGGGTCAACAGGACAAAACGTACCTGTTGACCTGTTCATATTCCGGACGCCTGTAATACACCGCTCTAACAGTGTTAGTCCCGGTCATCCAATTGGCTAAAGCAGGATCGACACTCCCCTAGAGCAAAAAGCATCTTTCACCCAAGCGCAAAGGCTTCCTTCCCATTCACGCCCGACGCTACTAAATATGGGTCACTGCGGATAGCGATGTACCTTCCTGTGCTCGAACCAGGCCCAAATCAAAGAAGCCAAGAACAACAGTGGCGTAACCCACGCCAGACGATGCCACCAATGTGCTCCAAAGTATGATTCATCAGCACTTAGTCCTGCTAGATAATTGATTACAAGCGTTGCGATGAACAGCACTACAACGACACTAACGCTCCACCAGTAGGCTGCGCTTTTCTGTTTACGCATCAATGCCACCCTCCTCAACACATGTTTGCTGTTTTAGCACGGGTTTGTATGGTTAGTCGTCTCCCCCACCCAGATTACATCGTTCGGCTATTGTTCTAGGAAGTCCAACATCAGGGCGCCAATCCTCCAAGTTCCAACTAGGCTTAACTCGGGCGACTTGAGATAGCGGGTGAAACACAATCTGGTTGTGGAGGCTTCCGGTATCCGAAACCCCCTTGGATTTTGCTTCATTCCAACCTGCAGTTTCAGGGGAGGTGTTGTTGCAAAGTTGGGGGCAGAGCAGCGAAGACTCAGTTTCTCATTCCCTGGTGGCCGCTGCGTGTGGGCGTTGTTAGGCCGTCTCGAAGACCTGGTTGACGATCACCGCGTCCGGGTTCGGTTGCCCGTAGGCAAACATCGCGCCTTGTCCTTTCCGCAATGAGTGCATCGCCTCCATCCCTTTCAACGTCCGATATGCAGATGTCCGGTTCTTAAACGCGCCTTTCGGCCCG
>NZ_KV788230.1:488-21854 GCF_001807225.1 Corynebacterium sp. HMSC05E07 | reverse complement strand
CGACCATGGTCGCCTTCCAGGATGTTGTTGGGGTATTTCACCTGCCGGTGTTCCACTGTTGGCGGGCAGATTCCCTCTGACTTCAACTTGGCGATTGCTCTGGCTAGGGAGGGTGCTTTATCGGTGTTGATCACTCTGGGGTACCCGGCTGACGCATTGGATTTGAAGGCCTTGGCCAGGAAACGCTTCGCTGCGGCCACGTTTCGCTTCGGAGAGAGGTAAAAGTCCAGGGTCTGGCCACCGGCGGTGATCGCCCGATAGAGGTAACACCACCTGCCGCCGACCCGGATATAGGTCTCATCCACCCGCCAGGAACTGGCCTGCCAGTCAGGTACCTGTCGGTACCACCGTGTTTGCTTGTCCAGCTCAGGGGGTATTTCTGGACCCAGCGGTAGATCGTGGTGTGATCGACCGGCACGCCGCGTTCGGTCATCATTTCCTCCAGATCGCGGTAGCTCACCCCGTAGCGGCAGTACCACCGCACTGCCCACAGAATGATGTCACGGGGAAAATGACAACCAGAGAAGATACCCATGGCTGTGACTATTTCACGTCGCTCTTCCTACTGCCCCAACTTTGCAACAGCACCTGTTCAGGGTCATATGGGGGCAGTGGAGAGAAGTGGTGGATCAGTGGACGGCGGTGGATGCCGGAGTAGGCGTGGTGTGTTCCTCCTTCGACTCGGTCGGAGCCAGGTGAGCCGGATCCAGATCAATGCGGCGCAACAGCTGGGCGTTCAGGGCCACCACGATGGTCGAGGCAGACATCAAGATCGCGCCCACGGCCGGGGACAGCACGAACCCGATCGAGGCGAGCACTCCGGCGGCCAGCGGCACAGCGAGGATGTTGTAGCCAGAGGCCCAGATCAGGTTCTGGATCATCTTGCGGTAGCTGGCCTGGGACAGCTCAATCATCGACAGCACTGCCCGCGGGTCATCGCTGGCTAGGACCACCCCGGCAGATTCCATGGCCACATCCGTGCCGGCACCGATGGCGATACCGACGTCCGCGCGGGTCAGAGCGGGGGCATCATTGACACCGTCACCGACCATGGCCACGCTCAAACCCCGGTCCTGCAGCTGCGTGACCTTGGTGTCTTTGTCCTGGGGCAGGACCTCGGCGAAGACCTCATCGATGCCTAAGTCCTGACCGACGGCGTGGGCCACCTGCTGGGCGTCGCCGGTGATCATCGCGACCTTCACCCCGCGGCCCTGCAGGGCCTTCACGGCGGCGCGGGATTCGGGGCGGATCTTGTCCTCGACGGCCACCGCACCGATGATCTGACCGTCGCGGACAATATGGAGCACACCGGCCCCACGCCCGGTCCAGGCGCTGGTGGTGTCGGTGAGCTCGGCCGGGGTGGTGAGGTTGAGCTCGCGCAGCATGTTCGGCCCGCCCACGAGGATCTCAGCGCCATCGACAGTGGCCCGGACTCCCCGGCCGGAGGCGGCGCTGAATCCAGTTGCACGCATTTGCCGACGGGAGGCCTCGGGATGGGCGGCCGCGGCCGCCACGATGGCGCGAGCCACGGGGTGCTCGCTGTCGGCCTCCGCGGCGGCGGCCAGGGCCAGCAGCTCGCCCTCGGTGACGTCGACAGCGGCCGCGACACCGGTGACCGCGTGCGCACCCTCGGTCAGGGTGCCGGTTTTGTCGAAGAGCACCACGTCGATGGTGCGCATCCGCTCGAGCGTCATCCGGTCCTTGATGAGCACCCCGGACTTCGCGGCCCGCTCGCTGGAGATCGCAATGACCAGCGGAATCGCCAGGCCCAGGGCATGCGGGCAAGCGATGACCAGCACCGTGACCGTGCGCACCACGGCATCGTCCGGGCTGCCGATAATGGTCCATACCACCGCAGTGATCAGAGCGGAGATCAGCGCGAACCAGAACAACAACGCCGCCGCCCGATCCGCCAGGGCCTGGGCCCGGGAGGAGGACTCCTGGGCGTCGGCAACCATGCGTTGGATCCCGGCCAGGGCGGTGTCCCCGCCTGTAGCCTCCACCCGGATGCGGACGGTGTTGTCGGTGGCCACGGTACCGGCGACCACCTTGTCACCGGTGTCGCGGAAGACGGGACGGGATTCGCCGGTGATCATTGCCTCATCGAATTCGGCGGCTCCGTCGAGGATGGTTCCGTCGGCCGGCACCCGGGCACCGGCCCTCACCAGCACGACGTCGTCGACGACCAGCTCGGAGATGGCCACGGTGCGGGTGGTCCCGTCGATGACTTTCTCGGCCTCATCCGGCAGCAGGGCAGCCAGCGCGTCAAGTGCGGAGGACGCGGCCCCGAGAGCGGACATCTCCAGCCAGTGGCCCAGCAGCATGATGGTCACCAGCAAGGCCAGCTCCCACCAGAAGTCCAGCTCAAAACCGCCCAGCCCCAGAGTGGTGACCCAGGAGGCGACAAACGCCACGGTGATGGCCATGGCGATCAGGAGCATCATCCCGGGTTGGCGGGATTTCAGTTCTCTCCATCCGCCCTTGAGGAAAGGCGTTCCGCCGTAGACGAAGATGATCGTGCCCAGCACCGGGGGGATCCAGGTGGATCCGGGGAATGCCGGGAGGCGGTAGCCGAGCAGGTCGGCGACCATGGGGCTGAAAATAACGACGGGAATGGACAGAATCAGCGACCACCAGAAGCGGTCCCGAAACATTGCGGTGCTGTGTCCGGCGTGTTCGCCGTGACCATGAACGTGGTGGTCTTCGTCCAGGGCGGAGTGCGGGTGATCGTGGGGCATCGCCTGGCCGTGGGTGTCGGCATGTGCGTGGTGTTCGTGGCTGGCATGATCCGGGTGGTGGGTGTGGCCTGCTTCCGGAGCGGGGTGATCACCATGGTGATCACCCGAATGGTGGGGAGTGCTCATGACGTTCCTTTCGCTCAACCCGGTCGGGGGTCGAGATGATGGGTAAAACTAATCAGGATAAGACGGTGTAGCCGGCCTCCTCGATGGCCCGGCGAACCATCTCCGGAGGTACGGCACCGGTGATCGTGACGGTGGAAACACCACCAGCAGCGAGATCAATCTGGACGTCGTCGACCTGGGGGAGGGCCCGAAGGGCCTGGGTCACGCTTTTCACGCAGTGCCCGCAGGTCAGGCCGGTGACCTGATAGCTAGAGGAGGACCCTCCTGCTGACGAGTCGCTGGTGGCAGGGACGGAGGCGGTGTCGGCACGCGAGGCAGGTCCGCAACAGCTGCAGCCGTGGGAGGCCAGCGGCAAGAGGCGGGGCGGGGAGGTGATCATGGGAAAGCTCCTTCGGTTCGGTGGGGTGCGGCGATGCCGCTCTCTAGCGTATACCCCCCTGGGGTATAGTTTCAATATACCCCAGGGGGGTATATTTTCAATGGGTGGAGGGCACGGCCCTCACGCGGGGCAGGGTCCTCACCTGCGCCTGTCTCCCGTGTCACTGAAATCTAACACTAAGGAAGGTTAAATCATGATGAACGGATTTTCCCGACGACAGTTTTTGCTCGGCGGGCTCGTCCTCGCCGGCACCGGGGCCGTGGCCGCTTGCACCAGCGACCCTGGACCTGCTGCCTCGGCACCAGGTTCCTCCCTTCGCCCCACTCCCACCCCCACTGCGCTCGGTGAGCCGACGGTGCGCCGGACACTGACCGCCCGGCCCCTCTCTCTGGATATCGGCGGCATCGAAGCCAAGACGTGGGGATACGTCTCTGACACCGGGGATGCGGCCATTGAGGCTACCGCCGGCGACGTCCTCCAGGTCGATATCACCAATGAACTGCCTGAGAGCACCTCCATCCACTGGCATGGCATCGCACTCCACAACGCAGCGGACGGTGTGCCTGGCATGACCCAGGACCCCATTGAACCTGGCGAGTCTTTCTCCTATGTTTTTGAAGTCCCCCACGGTGGCACCTACTTCTATCATTCCCACACCGGCCTGCAGCTTGATCGCGGCCTCCACGCCCCACTGATCATCCGTGACCCGCAAGACGCTGAGGACCAGGACGTCGAGTGGACCATCGTGCTCGACGACTGGGTCGATGGCATTCAGGGCACTCCCGACGATGAGCTCGACAAGCTCACCGGAATGGGTTCGGGCGACCATCACGGGAGGATGGGAATGAGAGGTCACGGCCATATGATGCACGGCACCCCGGACCGGGTACTGGGCGGGGATGCCGGCGATGTGATGTATCCGCACTACCTCATCAACGGACGTATCCCCCGTGCTCACCGGACCTTCGAGGCTCGCCCGGGCGACAAGGCCCGCCTGCGGTTTATCAACTCCGGCGGTGACACCATCTTCAAGGTGGCCCTCGGTGGTCACCGCATGACCGTCACCCACACCGACGGCTTCCCTGTCCAGCCCTGGGAGACCGAATCGATCTACCTGTCGATGGGCGAGCGTGTCGACGTCGAGGTCATCCTCGGCGACGGCATCTTCCCGCTCACGGCTTTGGCGGTGGGTAAGGACGACCGCGCCTTCGCCGTCATCCGCACCGCCGGCGGCCAGGCTCCCCACCCCAATGTCGACTTCCCCGAGTTGTCGTCCACCGGACTGCTTCTGTCCTCCCTGAAGCCAGCAGACCGTGCACTCCTACCCGAGGGCACACCAGACCGAGAAGTCAGCATCGACCTGGGCGGGCAGATGATGCCGTATGAATGGAGCATTCTCACTGACGGTCAATCCTCCTCCGCGACCGTGCAGGAGGGGCAGCGCCTGCGGATGGTCATGCGCAACAGGACCATGATGCCCCATCCTATGCACATCCACGGCCACACGTGGGCGCTGCCCGGCAGCGGCGGGCTACGCAAGGACACCGTCCTTCTCCGCCCCGGTGAAACCATGATCGCCGACCTGATCGCTGACAACCCCGGTGAGTGGGCATTTCACTGCCATAACGCCTATCACATGGAAACCGGGATGGTCAGCTCGCTTCGCTACGAGTAACCCCCACAGCAGGGTTGAGTGCCGAGGTGGGCGGGAGTGTCCCCCGAGTAGTGGACACGGCGTTGGTGTCAGGGTTGAGCAGTGTGCGCCAGGAGTCGACGGGATTGGAGTATGCGTCAGCGTGCACGGCAGCAAGTCCAATGATGCGGTCGTAGCGCTTGTTAAAGCCGACGTTTTTGGTGCTATTTACCGTGAGCAACATTGTTCGTGGGCCGAGTCAGGGAATCGGCACGCTGTGTAGGCGCGCCAGGCCGGTGGTGAGGACCCACACGGAGCCGGTCGCTACGAGTGCGCCGGAGAAGGCGACGGCCGGGGCCACCCCGAGCAGCTGGCCTGCGAAGCCGCCGAGAAGCGCGCCGACCGGCATGATGCCCCATTCCACAAAGCGCATCGTGCCTAGTACGCGGCCGCGAATCTCTTCAGGGGCAAAGGCTTGGCGCAGGCCGGCGGCAAGAGCTTGGCTGGTCATGATGCCCCAGCCGCACAAGGCTGCCCCGAGGTAGATGAGGAGCAGCGGGGTCGTGACGTGGCCGGCAAGCGCCATGCACACCAGTCCCACGGCTGCCACTACCGGCCCCCACAGGAGCACCCGTCCAGCGCCCACAGCCTTGGCCAGGTGGTGTGCTGTCAGCGCGCCGGTGGCGCCGAGAAGAGCGATGGCGAGGAAAACCAGCCCGATGCCGATGGTGCTGACGTGCAGCTCACGCGCGAGGAACACCATGAGAACAGAGAAAGCTGCGTTCATACCCAGCGAGACGGCCGCACCCGCGCCAGTGAGGCCGAGCAAGCGGTTATCGCGCACGACGGAGCCCACGCCGGTCTTCACGTCCTCCCATACGGTGGCGTCGGCGGTGGCGGTAGAGGAATCGGGCCCAATCATGCGGAGGCTGGCGGCGGAGATGAGGTAGGAGAAGGCGTCGATAAGCATGGCGAGGGGCGCACCTACCGTGGCGATAAAGACTCCCACGAGGCCCGGGGCGGTGAGCGAGGCGATGCCGGAGGTGGTCTGCAGCGCGCCGTTGGCCTGCACAAGGTCGCCGTCCTCACCGACGATGTCCGGCATCTGCGCCTGGCAGGCTACATCAAAGACGAGGTTGCCCAGACCAACGGCGAAAGCGACGAGGCACAGGTGGGTAAACGTGATGCCACCGACAAGGAATGCCAGCGGAATCGTGAGAACGGCCAGCGCACGGAGGAGGTCGGAGGCGATCATGAGCGGGCGGCGCCGGCGGCGGTCCACGAGCGAGCCGACGAACAGGCCGAAGAGTAGGTAGGGCAGGTTGTCCAGAGCGCCGAGGATGCCCATGTGGAGGGGGTTAGAATCAAGAAGCGTGACTGCAATGAGCGGCAGCGCCATGAACGTAACCTGGGAACCGAGTGCGGATATGGCTTGGCCGCCAAGCAGCCAGCGAAACGGGTGCTTCATGTCCCTTCTCCCTTACACTGTAAGTTTCACTTTTTATCGTAGTCCGACGGCCGCCCAGAAGGAGGTCACGTGTCACAAATCATTACGCGCGATGCCATCGTCGAGGCAGCCATCGCCATTGGTGATGAAAAGGGCCTCGAGCGTGTGTCCATGCGTGCCGTCGCGGGCCGCCTGGGCGTGCAGGCGATGTCCCTCTACCACCACGTGCGCAACAAGGCCGAGCTTCTCGACGCCATCCATGAACACCTCATCCTTGAACTTACCCTCCCCTCGGAGTCCCCAACCTGGGAGGCGGCACTGCGCAGCGCTGCCGGTGCCTACCGCGCCCTTGCCCTGCGCCACCCCACTCTCTTCGTGCTCGTGGCTACCCGTCCGATTTCCACACCGGCGGAAATCGCGCACATCGCGCCGACGTTGACAGTCTTCGACGAGGCCGGAATCCCTCCCGAGCAGCAGCTCTTTAGCGTCCAGTCATTCTTCTGCGCGCTCAACGGCTACCTCTTGGCGGAGGTTGCCCCCACGCCCGGCCACGCCGAGGTACCCGATTCCCCCATCCCCGTCCCGCCAGAAGGAGCCCCTTCTGTCTTGACTCTCCTCGCTTCCCTCGACAGCCAGCAGCCTTCTGGCACGGCGGGCGAGAACTTCCTCGCCGCTTCCTTCGACGCTTTTGTCGATGTCTTCCTCACCGGACTGGCCGAACGCCTAGGTGTGCAGTAGCGCGCTGCGTTTCTGTGGTACCGCTGATAAAGTAACGCCTTGTGTTCTCAGGTTTTCTCGCATCCATACTGTCCGTCCTCGTAGCGGTAGCTTCCGTGTTCGGGGTTCCCCATGCCGCATCCGGCACCTTGGAAGGTGCCGGCGACTCGGCGGTCCTGCAGGCTACGAGCAAGGTCGCTGTGAATGATGACCGCGTAGCCGCGGTGTGGATGAATGGCGCGAGGGAATGTTCAGCGGGGTACATCGGCAATGATTGGTGGCTTACGGCCACGCACTGTTTAGGCCGCAACCTGCGTCTTACCCAGACAGACGGGGATAGCGCCAAGGTAGTTGCGTCGACTCCGGTGGCGGAGAAATCGGACATTGCTTTGCTCAAAGCGGAACCCATGGATGCTGAGGCCTTCGAGCTTCCCGACCGCCCCCTGCGCGTCAACGAAAAGCTTTTCCTCGTGGGCTACGGCGGTTCCCATACGTTCGCCTCGGAGGCCGTGTCCCGCATTGAGCAAACCGGCGTGACCTACGAAATCCAAAACCACGAGTTTGAGAACCTGCTTAAATCCCATTCCCTGTTCGCGTCGCGCTCTTGCAGCGGTGATTCCGGCGCCCCGCTTTACCAGGACGAGACCATCTTCGCCGTACACACCGGTGGCGAGGAAAATGAGTCCTGCGAGGACGGCACGCGCCGCCTCATGTGGCACAGCGAGATCTACCCATATGTGGACAACCTCACCGCGCTGATGAAGAGCTACGACGAGGAGGAAGCGGCCGCGCGTCTGGCGGAGACTGAGGCCGCCATCGTGCGCCAAGCCCGCGCCCAAGAGCGCCGCCAAGCTCCCGCAGAAAAGCCATCCGAAGAGCGCACCGAGCAGCCAGAGAAAGACCGCAGCAGCAGCTTGAGCAGCCTCTCCTCGCGCTAACAGCGAGTACACAGTATGCGCCCAGACTAGGGCGATATGCTCGCTCCTCATGAAACACGGCTTTCTGCAGCGCGCGTTCCTCGCCATTCTCCTCGGTACCTCTGCACCCGTTCCAGCCCATGCTCAAACGATGGAGACGTCTGCCTCCTTGGAGCTCGGCATCAATGACCCAGAATGCCACCCCACAGGACCCGTCACCGAGCCGGTCGTCCTTCTCCACGGCACTTCAGCAAATTCGGCCGAGTGGAACGATCTCATCCCTAAGCTCACCGAGCAGGGCATGTGCGTGTGGGCCTTCGACTACGGTGCGGATGACTTGGCCTTCCAGAACGCCTACCCGTACATGAAGGGCATTGCGGATTTAGAGTCCTCCGGGCGTGAAATCGCCCAGCATATCGAGTACATCCGCGGCGTTACTGGGGCAGAGAAAGTAAACCTCGTGGGCTTTTCCCAGGGTGGGCTGCACACCAAGTCCTATGCACAGCTTTATGGTTCACCCGATGAGGTGCGCCGCGTGGTCACGATTGGCGCGAACTTTCACGGGACAACATGGGGCGACAGAGCAACGCCCCTAAGCACGGCGGCAAAAATCGCGCCCGATGTGACCAATTTTGTTGGAACCAGTGCCGGTATCCAGCAGCTGCAGGGTTCGGACTTTATGGAGAATCTCAACCAGTTGCCGGACACCGCGCCGGGGATCACCTACACCTCTATCTATTCACCCGCAGACAACACTGTGACGCCGAATGAGACCTCGCAGTTAACTGCAGTTCCGGGCGCGGACGTGGTCAACGTGGAGTCAGTTCCGGTCGAGCACGGAAAACTGCCCCATGATCCGCGCGTACACGAGCTGATCGTGTGGGGGCTCACGCGCTAGGCCGGGGTCGGCGCGGACCTGCGGGTGCGTGAGGCAATGACGAAGGTAGCCGTCAAGCAGATAGCGAGGGCCACGAAAGGCAACGCATTCGACAGCCAGTAGGCGGTGGTGAAGGGGAGAGAATAGGCGGCGACGATGCGGATGATTGCTTCGAGTAGGAACACTACGCCCCACACGATAGTGATGTAGCGCTGGGAAGCGCGGAAGGTCGGGTATTGCCACAACCCATTCCAGTAGGCCACGCCTTCCTTCGTGCCATCGGTGCCAAAGCGCTGGCCAAAGTAGAAGGCGAGGGGCTTGCCCAGGGCAAGGCTACCAAGGAAGAGCAGGCCGAAAACACCGGTAATAACGCTGCCTTTAACTAGAAGGAGGCGCTCATCGGTGCCACCGATCAGCGTGGCTAAGGCCGCGGCAAGGTTGAAGGCAAAGATCAGTGCAGAAATCCCAGAAAAGGATTTTTGCCGCACGTGCTGGATGATGCCACCGATGAGGGGGCCGATGCTGGCGGCTAGGTAGGCGTAGACGTGGTTGCCGGTTGCGGAGTCAACCAGTTGAAACAGGAGGATGGCGAGGCCGACGTCGAAGACGCCGAGGATGAGGAAGTTGAGCAGGCGCGGATTGAGACTCATGCCACATAGTGTGCCACAAAACATACGTAACGGTTTGTTTGTGACACATAAAATCCTTAGGGTTGGCGCATGGCTGACGTTGGACCAGGAACCTTTGGATATCTCTGCGGATTAGCTCGCCGTGAGGAACTCCCCGGGCCCGTGCTGACACGAATCCTTACTGGGCTGGGTCTGTCGCCGGCTGGCGTTCGCACCTATCTGTCCCGCATGGTGCGCGCGGGCGATCTATCCTCGCGCCGAGCCGGGCGATACTCCGTGTATTCCATGGTGGGGAACTACCTTGCGGAGTTTCGTCACCTAGGCTCGCCGCGCGCCTTCCAATGGGACGGGGCGTTTCACACCGTTATCTTCGATATCGGCGAGGATCGCCGTACAGAAAGGGATGCCCTCCTGCGCGCCGCGCAGGCCAGCGGTTTCCGGCAGCTACGGCCCGGAGTCCTGGTGGGTGCCCACGCGCCGGGGGAGTGGGCGCAGAAAACCTTTGTCGGCACTTGGTCCGTGGATACGGACACCGCCCGCGACGTTATTGCCACCGCGTGGGACCTTGAGGAGAGCGCTGCCCGCATTAGCGCGCTGGGCGACGTCCCCCCTCTGCCCACCGATGACGTTGGCGTCGTCGTCGAAACCACGCGCCGCCATTCTGCCGTCTTTGCGGCGCTGCGCCACACCCCGCCCTTCCCTGCAGAGCTTCTTCCCGCTGACTTCCCTTCGGAAATGCTGGAGAGCCGCCTGCGCATGGACGTCACGCCGGCCTATCGGGCGATGGCGCGGCTGTTAGAGTCGTGGCCATGATCCAGGGAGCCATCGACGCGGAAGGGCGGTGCCGGCACTGGCACACGCCTGTTGACGTCGTTGCGAATAAGTGCCGCACCTGTACCGGTTGGTTCGCGTGTTCCCTGTGCCATGCGGAATTAACCGACCACGAGTTTGGCGCCATGCCGAAAGATGAGCTCTGCGTCATGTGCGGGGCGTGCGGACGTCAGATGACGTATGCCGAGTATGCCGGCGATGAAGCAAGCCCAGCATACGAATGCCCCGCGTGCGGGCATGCCTTCAATATCGGCTGCGCGCTGCACGCGGGGACGTATTTTCGCTAAATAGCTGTGGCGATCTCTAGCGGGAGGAGGTCAGCGGGGCACCTTCAACGATGGTCTTAAGGTAGGCCACCACATCCGGGACGTAGATCGTCACGTTACCGATTTTCACCGGAATCGTCGGGAAAGCATTGTTGGCCGGAGCCGGTGCCGGCTGGCCGCCACGGTTAGGGGCCGGGGCCGGCTGGTTCTGCTTCGCTGGTGCCGGCTGGTTTTGCTTCGCCGGCGCCGGCGCAGCTTGGTGGTTGCCGCCGTTGTTGGCGGGGGCCGTGTTGCTGTTACCGCCGTTGTTACCGCCGTTGTTGCCGCCGGCGCCCAGGCCACAGCGTGCGATGGCTTCGTCGGCGCGGGCGATGGCATCACGGATTTCGCCGCCGCGCGGGTGGAAATTGGCGGCAGCGAGGGCCTGGGACTTCTTACTGTTGTAGTCGGACGGGTTGGTGTAATACTTCGATGCCTGGTCGCAGGAGATCTGACCAGCCGGGACCTTGGCCAGGTAGTCATCGACCATGTCGGCAGATGCGGCAGGGGCGGACAGGCCAACGGTAAGGGCGGTAGCGGCGGTGAAAAGGGCAAGCTTGTTTCTCATGCGCCACATTGTGCCACACCTTTTACACTTTTGCGCTAGTGCTCCTGCCCCAGGAAGCGATCTACCAGCGAAGAATACGCTTTCACAGTGAGATCCAAGTCTTCTAGGTGCAGGTGCTCATCGTGGCTGTGTAGCTGCGAGTTGGCGCTGGCCATATCGCGATCTTCCGCATGCAGGGCGAAGCCGTAGGCGTTGCCGCCGCGGCGTCGAGCCACGCGCAGGTCCGAGCCGCCCGTGGCCAACACCGGCAGCACTTCCTTATCCGGGAAGAACTCGTGCGCGGTCTCCTCGATGCAGCGCCACAGCTCAGTATCCGTGGAGGACTGTGTGGCGTCCTCGGTAATAAGGTGCTCGATTTCTACCTCGTCGGCCATATCGCCGAGGGCTTCGCGCAGGAAGTCATCGAGCTCTTCCTGAGTCTGGCCGGGGAAGGGGCGGATGTCCATCTCCAGGTAGGCGTGGGACGGCAGCACGTTGATGGCTCCGCCCGCGCGCAGCACCGTCTGGGAAATCGTCGTGTGCGAGAAGGCGTGGGCATAGGCGGCAAGGTTGCCGAATTGCTCGTAGTGGGTGGGGTCTGCGGAGCCGTCGAGAAGCGCTGCCTCCGTTTCCGGGTCGAAGCGGAAGGTCTTGACGAAGCCCTGCCATACCTCGTCTGTAGCCACCGGCGGCTCAGCCGCGGCAATGCGGCGCGCCACCTCACCAATCTTGACCGTGGCGAAGTCCTTGCCAAACGGCGTTGAACCATGGCCGGCATCGCCGTGCACGTGTAGGCGGCGCTGGCCCGCGCCCTTTTCGCCGACGTTGAATCCCAGCGCGCCGGGCAGGTGGCTGCCGCCGGTTTCCGACAGGCAGTTGCGCACCGAGTAGGCCTCCGGATGGCGCTTATCCATCCAAATGGAGCCCAAACCGCCACGGGCCTCCTCGTCCGCCATGCCGACAAACGCCAGGGTGCCGCCGGGATTGCCGCGCTTGGCCACATCCCTCGTTACCGCCGCCATCGTCGCCGTAATGAACAGCATGTCCACCGCACCGCGGCCATAGAGCTTGCCGTCTTCAATAACGGCGTCGAAAGGCGGCTTGGTCCACTTCGGCTCGTCCACGGGCACGACATCCGTATGGCCCATGAGGGTCAGTGGCTCCTTGTCCGGGTCGCCCGGAACGGTGGCGACGAGGGTGACGCGGCCCGGATGGGACTCGTAGCGCTGAATCTCCACCGGTGTCCCCTCGAAGAAGCGCTCCAGGGTGTCGGCGTTGCGAACCTCGTGGCCGGAATCCGGCGTGAGATCGTTGACGCAGGCATTGCGGATGAGCTCTTGGAGGAGGGCCAGGGTGTCGTCGTAGAGAGTCATGGCCCTCAAGGGTAGTCCGCTGAAGGAAAAGGCGGCGATTTTCCACAACTTGAACACCGTTCAAGTAAGGTTTCTGTCATGAGCATCGTAGATATCGCGCGTGACAAGGCCCTCGAACAGGGCATCGGCCTCAACCAAGAGGAACTCCTCCAGGTCCTCCAGATCCCCGATGAGCAGCTGGAAGAGATCGCTGACATCGCCCACAAGACCCGTTTGAAGTGGTGTGGCCCGGACGTATCCGTGGAGGGCATCATCTCCATCAAGACCGGCGGCTGTCCGGAAGACTGCCACTTCTGTTCACAGTCCGGCCTGTTCGAGTCACCCGTGCGCGCCGCCCGCCTCAACATCCCGGAGCTGGTGGAGGCCGCGAAGAAGACTGCCAAGTCTGGTGCGACTGAGTTCTGCATTGTTGCCGCGGTGAAGGCCCCGGATGAAAACCTCCTGGCCCAGGTCGCCGAGGCGATCCCCGCCATCCTCGATGAGGTTGACATCGAGATCTCCCTGTCCCTCGGCACGCTGACCCTGGAGCAGGCACAACGCCTCAAGGACATGGGCGCCCAGCGCTACAACCACAACCTGGAGACCTCCAAGTCCTTCTTCCCCAACGTCGTCACCACCCACACCTGGGAAGAGCGCAAGGAGACCCTCGACAACGTCCGCGCCGTGGGCATGGAGGTCTGCTCCGGCGGCATCATCGGCATGGGTGAGTCCCTGGAGGACCGCGCCGAGTTCGCTTACCAGCTGGCCCAGATCGAGCCGTGCGAGGTTCCGATGAACTTCCTTGACCCGCGCCCGGGCACCCCGTTTGCGGATCGCCCCCTGGTCCCGCTGGGTGAAGCGCTGCGCGCGGTGGCCGCCTTCCGCCTGGCCATGCCGTCGGTGACCCTCCGTTTCGCAGGTGGCCGCGAGCTCTCCCTCGGTGATGACGGCACCGAGCAGGGCCTCCTCGGCGGCATCAACGCCATCATTGCGGGCAACTACCTCACCACGCTGGGCAAGCAGATTGAGAAGGACGTCGACATGCTCGGCCGCATCGACCTGCCCATCAAGGCCCTCTAATGGCCCCTTCACGGAGCGAGTCGACAGAGCTCGTCGCCGCGGTCCTCGCCGGGGAGGAACCACTGTTTCACCCCAACACCGGCAAGCCGCTCAGTGAGAACTTTCCCCTCCACCCAGCGGCGGCGGCCGGCCTTGACGTGCCGCGCTATTGCCAGCTGTGCGGGCGCCGCATGGTGGTCCAGGTCCGCCCGGACGGCTGGAGCGCGCGCTGCTCGCGCCACGGTGAGCTCGACTCGGAGGATATCTACGAGGAGACGCTGGGCTAGCTAGAGTGGGCGCCATGGATCCCGCCGTCGCCCACGCCCACCAGTCCGCGCTGCGTTCGATCTCCCGCGTCGTTACTGAAATCGCGAAACCCACCCCACCGGAGCAGGCGCTTGCCGACGTCTCCCGCCAACTCCGCAACGGCAACGTCATGGTCCTCACGGGCGCGGGCGTCTCAACGGAATCCGGCGTGCCGGATTATCGCGGACTACAGGGCTCGCTCAGCCGCCACCGGCCCATGACCTATCAGGAGTTTCTCCACGATCCAGCGGCCTCGCACCGCTACTGGGCCCGCGCGTTCGTGGGCTGGCGGGTGATGCAAGCCGCCCATCCCAACCGCACGCACTACGCGCTGGTGGAGCTTGAACGCGCCGGGTTGCTCACGGGCCTGGTGACACAAAACGTCGACGGCCTCCACGAGGAGGCGGGTCAACGCAACCTCATTACCCTCCACGGGAACATGGAGCATGTAGTGTGCTTGAGCTGTGGGCATGAGGAAAAGCGCGCGGATTATGATGCCCGCGCGGCCGCGGCCAACCCGGGGTTTCTCCAGCGCTGGGTGGTGGACAGGGCGGACGTGAACCCGGACGGTGACGTGGCGCTGAGCGCGGAAGCGGTTGCGGAATTCGTGATGCCCGGGTGCGTGCGCTGCGGCTCGCCGCGCCTCAAACCAGACGTGGTGTACTTCGGCGAACCCGTGCCCACCGCCAAGAAAGATGCGGCCTATGCCATGGTCGCGGCCGCAGACTCCCTGCTCGTGGCCGGTTCCTCGCTGGCAGTCATGAGCGGGTTTCGCTTCGTGCTTGAGGCCAAGAAGCAGGGCAAGCGCGTGGCCACCATCAACGGCGGGCCGGGCCGCGCCGATGACCGCGTGGACACGCTGTGGCGCACGCAGGTGGGCCCGGCCTTCGACGCGCTTCTCGACGCCCTCGACCTCTAATCGTTTCTCGCACCACTCGCCTCCGCGAGTTGCTCTAGGTCCTCCAGAATGATCCCGCACACTCGCTTGTCCATGGGCATGTCCTCGTGTCGGATGATGGCGCGGCGCTCCACGTCTTGAACGTAGATATTGCGCACCATGGGTCCGTTGAGGAAGCACGTGTTGGGTGGGACGACGACGGCGTCGGAACGCGTCGCAATACACGTGTAGCTCACGTCGGGTTCCACTTCGCTCTCGCGGTTCGTGGCTTCTACAATCTCGCTGCCGGCGATTTGTTGCATGCCGGCGGGGCCGAACCAGCCGTCGATAAGCGAGCGCACCACGTCCTCCTGGCGCTCACTCTTGAACAGGGGGCTGGCGATGCCTCCCTGCGTGGTGCCGTGGTTAGGCGCGCTGACGCACACCACGTGGTGGACGTGCTTGGCACCCTCGTGCATGCGCATCCAGTAACGAGCCAGCAGTCCTCCTTGGGAATGGCCCACCAGAATGACTTTGTCAGCGCCGGTTACGGTGAGGACGGCGTTGATATACGCATCCAATTGCCGCGCCGAGTTCTGGATGGGGCCGGTGGCGCGTGTGCCGTAATCGGGGGCGAAGACCGCCCAGCCAGCCTCCCTCAGCATGCCGGCGAGGACCTGCCACACGCCCTTCGTGTCACACGTTCCATGGATGAGGATGACAGGCCAGGGCCGTTCGGCGGTGGGGCGCGCGGACCAGTCGTCTTCACACACGCCGCGGGCGCGCATTCGGGCGCCGAGGGGGAGCGGGGGAGTGGACATGTGGATACATTTTACGCCTTTTGTGCCACCCCGCTACACCCGAGCGGCGACGGGCCCGCCTTGTCACCTCCGGATCGCCCGCACCACTCCCTGCCTGTATGTATCTCCTTCTGCACATACGTTAAGGTTTGATTTCGCCCGTGACGGGGCATTTCTTGAGCACACGGGCGCCTTTTCTCAGTTCGGACCATTGCGCACGAAAAAATCTTTAAGGTATCCTTGCTGATATGTCTCTCCACCTTGAAGACCAGTTGTGCTTTTCGCTCTACCGTGCCGCGCGTTCGGTGATTCGCTCCTATGATCCCCTGCTCAAGGAGCTCGACATCACGTACCCGCAGTACCTCATGCTCATGATCCTGTGGGAAGTTAAGGAGCCGATCACCCTGGAGGCCATGGAGGAGCGCCTCCAGCCGGAGACCGGCACCTACGAAGGCCTCGTGCAGGGCCTGCAGGAGTCCGGCTTGGCCACCGTCGAAGACGGCAAGATCACCATCACCCAGAAGGGCATTGACCTCGAGCCGCGCGCGGTGTGCATCCCGGAGACCATCCTCAACGAGTACCGCCAGTCCGGTGTGGACCTCGTTGAGTTCCGCGAGTCCCTGGAGATTGTTCGCGACGCCGGTGACGCCTCCCAAATGAAGTATCCGCACTAGACTGGCCGGCATGACTGACCTGCAGCATGCCCACTCCGTCACCGAGGCGGTCAACCGCCTCTGCGAGCTCTATGACAGCTCCTGCGATCTGGCGCGCGAAGCGCTGGCTTCGGGAGACCATGACGCGTACCGCCATGTGGTCTACCCCAAGATCATCGTGCAGGTCCGCCGCTGGAGCCCCATCGACCGATCCGAGCCCTTCGGTTACGTCGACCAAGAAGGCCGTTACTCGGCCGTCATTTCTAAGCCGTGGCTCATTCGCGGCTACCTGCTTGAGCAGCTGACCAGGTTGACCAGCAACTACCCCTGCGATATCTATGTGGGGCAGTCGGACGAGCGCATTCCGCCGGAATACATCCGCGGCGCGGAACCGTTGCCGGAAAATCGTGGAGAGATTCCCCGCCCCACCTTGGATGCGGTGCACGATGGCATCGTCGACGGCGCCTGGAAGGCCTTCCACGGCAAGGAGAAACCGCTTTTCCACTTTGGCCCGCAGCGCTTCGACATCGCCTGCGCGCGCATCGAGCACTACACCGGCATCGAGGTGAACTCGGTCCAGAAGTACATTCTCTTCACTAACTACGCCATGCACACCACGGAGTTTGTGAAGTTCGGCCTCCGCGAGCTGGCACGAGAGGATTCGCGCTACACGGCGCTGGTGTTACCCACAGGGGAGACGATTCATCCCAATGACGCCGTGCTTCTCGACGTCGACGGGCTCACCCTCACCTCGCGCTATCAAATGCCGCGCTTCGACCTCATCACCGCAGGCGGCGATGGCATCACGATGATCAACATCGGTGTGGGACCTTCGAATGCCAAGACCATCACGGACTGCCTGGCGGTGCTGCGTCCGGAAGCGTGGATCATGATTGGGCACTGTGCCGGGCTCGATGGCCGCATGCGCATTGGTGACCTCATCCTGGGTAACGCTTATCAGCGCGAGGACCACATCCTCGATGGCACCGTGGCCGCCGGTAATCCTATTCCCGCCATTCCGGAAATCCAGCGCATGCTGGAGGCCGCCGTGGACTCGGTCTATGGCGAAGATAACTCGCTAATGCGCACCGGCACGGTTTTGTCCACCGATGACCGCAACTGGGAGTGGCGCACCTCGCGGGACCTGTGGGAGTGGCTGCGCCACTCCACCGCTGTGGCCGTGGACATGGAATCCTGCACGTTGGCCGCCAACGGTTATCGCTATCGCATCCCCTACGGCACGCTCCTGTCGGTCTCGGACCTTCCGCTGCATGCCGTGCCCAAGCTTCCGGCCCAGGCTCAGGCCTTTTACTCCAACTCCAAGGAGGCTCACGTGATGTGTGCGGTCCGCGCGGTGGAGGCTCTGGCGGAGAATCCGGAGCGTCTGCGCACCCGTAAGTTGCGGCGAACGGTGGCGGAGGTTCCGTTCCGCTGAGGTTGGCGGTTAAACTGGTGGAAATGACAACTCTGGCGAAGGAGACCTAGACGATGAGCACACCGGATTGGTGGAACCCGGAACGCGAAAACCTGACGTGGGAGGTCTTCGGCGAGGCCAGCCGCTACCTGTCCCAGGAGATTGTGGATTCCGGCTGGTTCCCCGACCTCATCGTCGGTGTGGCCCGCGGTGGTCTCATCCCGGCCGGTGCCATCGGCTACGCTATCGGCGTCAAGGAAATGGGCGCGATCAACGTTGAGTTCTACACCGATATCGGCGAGACCCTCCCCGAGCCCATTTTGCTCAACCCGCAGCTGGATACCGATTCGCTCAAGGACAAGAAGGTCCTCGTCGTCGATGACGTGGCCGATTCCGGCAAGACCCTCGACCTTGTGGTCAACCTGTTGGAACAGACCGCCTCCGAGGTCAAGTCCGCCGTCATCTACACCAAGCCCACCACCATCTTCGAGCCAGACTTCTCGTGGAAGAAGACCGACCAGTGGATTAACTTCGCCTGGTCCGTCCTCCCCGTCATTACGCGCGATGGCTCTTACAAGGAAGGTCATTAATGCCAGAAGCCTCCGCCGGATCTTTCCGCGCGGCCTTCACCTCGCCCGCCCGCTTCCGCAAGGAAGTGTTTGGCGGGCTTGCTGTTGCGCTCGCGCTTATTCCGGAAGTACTAAGTTTCTCCATCCTGGCCGGCCTCGACCCCAAGGTGGGCCTATTCGCCTCCGTCATCATGGCGATGTCGATCGCGATTACGGGTGGCCGCCCCGCCATGGTCTCCGCCGCGGCGGGGTCCGTCGCCGTGGTCATCGCGCCCCTGGCACATGAGCATGGCCTGCACTACGTCCTCGTCACCATCTGGATGGCGGGAATTCTGCAGGTGGTGATGGCGCTGTTGGGCGTCGCTAAGCTCATGCGGTTCATTCCACGCAGCGTCATGCTGGGATTCGTCAACGCCCTGGGCATCCTCATGTTCACCGCGCAGCTCTCCCACCTGTGGAATGTGCCGTGGCTGGTCTATGTGCTCGTGGCGCTGGGCCTGGTCATCATGGTGCTGTGGCCGCGGATTACCACCGCCGTGCCCGCCCCGCTCATAGCGATTCTCGTGGTCAGCGTGCTCACCGTGGTGTTCGGCTGGGACGTGCCCGACGTGGCGGACCAGGGCGAGCTGCCCACGTCGCTTCCTGGGTTCGTGATCCCGGACGTGCCGTGGACGATGGATACCTTCATGTTGTGCCTGCCCTATGCCCTCGGCGTGGCGCTGGTGGGGCTCATGGAGTCCCTGCTCACCGCCAAGCTTGTCGACGACCTCACCGATACCCACTCCGATAAAACCCGCGAATCCGTGGGCCAAGGCATTGGCAATATGCTGGCGGCCGCGATTGGTGGCATGGGCGTGTGCGCGATGATTGGCCAGACCATGATCAACGTCAAGGAATCCCAAGCCCGCACGCGCTTGTCGACGTTCCTCGCCGGCGTCTTCCTCCTCATCCTCATGCTCGTGCTGGGCGATACGGTGGGGCGCATTCCTATGGCCGCGCTCGTGGCTGTGATGTTCATGGTGTCCTTCCACACGGTGGATTGGCACTCGGTGCGCACTCTGCACCGCATGCCGCTGGCGGAGACCATCGTCATGCTGGTGACCGTGGTCGGTACGCTGGCCACCGATAACCTGGCCGTTGGTGTGGTGCTGGGTGTTGTCGCAGCATCCGTGGCCTTCGCTCGCCGGGTGGCGCACGTCGTGTCAGTTGATTTGGTGTCGAGCGAAGGTTCGACGGCCGTCTACGAGGTGCGTGGCCAGCTCTTTTTCGCATCCTCGAATGATCTGGTCTACTCCTTTGACTACACCCTGCCAGTGCAGGAGGTCATCGTGGATTTCAGCCGGGCCGATATCTGGGATGCCTCGACCGTTGCGGTACTCGACTCCGTGGAGAGCAAATACGCTACGCGCGGAGTCACGGTGTCCTTCCGTGGGCTGGATGCGGGGAATGAGCAACGGTACCGCCGTCTTAGCCACGGACTGAAGAAATAAGTTTTCTGTATAGTGGGCATCACACAGACGGTTGATGCGAAAGGATTCACCCATGGATGAGAAACTGCAGACCCTGTTGAATGACCAGGTCAACAACGAGTACGGCGCAGCTGCGATCTACACCCAGCTGGCCTACGAGATGGCAAACCTGTCCTTTCCGGGGATGAGCGCATGGTTCTTCAAGCAGGCGGAGGAAGAGCGCGAGCACGCGGAGAAGTTTGCGGAGCACTTGCTGGACCGCGGCTACCGCGTGGAGCTGGAGACTATCGAGGTTGGCGCCGTGAAGGCGGCTACCCCGCTGGATGCCTTCGAGGCCTCCTTGGAGCACGAGCAGAAGGTTTCGGAGCAGATTCGTGAGATCGTGCGCACGGCCGATTCGGTGGGGGACCTGGATTCCCGCCAGCTGCTCAATTGGTTCCTCGATGAGCAGGTGGAGGAAGAAGCTAACGTATCGGGCGTCATTGACCAGCTCAAGCTTGTTGGCAACGATGGCTCCGGCCTCCTGCGCATCGATAGCTCGCTGGCAGAACGGTAACGAAGCCATATAATTTCGTGCGAATTCTCCCACAGCCCTCGCGGTTGATGGGAGAATTGCTTTTATGACGAACACGCGGCTGATGCTCCTGAGTACTGCCCTTGCTGGGTTGGCGGTGGCGCTCGTTGGTGGCATCTGGCTGGCTGCTACGAATGTGGCGTTGGGGACCTTCTTCTTCGCGCTGGCGATCATGCTGGGCCCGTTTGCGGGCGTGGCTCTCTTGGTGTGTGCCGCGGCGGCGTCGACGGCGCTGAGCCGATCGCTGTTTAGTGTGGGGGGATTATTCCTGGTGGGTGCCATTTCTACGTTGGGCGCGCTGCCGTGGGGCCGTGTCAGTGTCTCCCTGCCGTTGTTCATTGTTGGCACGCTGACGGGTGCGGTGGCAGTGTGGCTACACTGGGCGCATGGCCACTCTGCTCTTCGATCTGTACGGCGTGCTCATGCGCTCAGCCACGCCCGCCGGACACGCTGAGCTTGAAGATTACGTCCGCCCCGCTGATTCGGATCACTTTTGGTCTATTTACGAGGAGTTTCGCCCCGCTTATGACGCCGGGCAACTCAGTGATTCGCAGTATTGGGGCCGTATCCGCGCCTTGACGGACTTAGGGCCTTTTGAGGTCTCCCACGCGGTGGATCTTGATACTGACCACCTGCTTGCCGCCGACGAGGACATGGTGGAGATGGTTTTAGGGTTCATCGGAGAAGGTCACAGCGTGGGTATTTTGTCCAATGTGCCTGCAGCCTTAGGCGCCAAGGTGCGTGAAGCGCAGCCGTGGCTTGAGGAGTGTGCCGCAGTGACGCTGAGTTGCGATATTGGTGTGGCCAAGCCTGACCCGGAGGCGTACCTCGTGGCTGTCGACGCCCTCGGCGCTCACGCCAAGGACACCCACTTCTTCGACGATCGCCCTGACTTCGTTGAGGGTGCTCAGCGTGTGGGACTCAACGCCCACGTGTTTACGGGCATCGATTCGGTGCGCTTTTAGTCTTCGGATCGCCGTTTCTCCGGATCCCCGTTTCTGCGGTTGCTGTTTCTGCGATCGCCGATGTCGCGGAGGGCCCTGGAGTGGGCGTCCGCGTGGCTTGTTGTTTGTGGTTTTAGCCGGGTGCGGCTCGTGCTGCTGCTTGCTGGTAGGCCGCTTGGGTGGTGATTGGTTCTGCCCAGGGC
>NZ_KV788230.1:0-468 GCF_001807225.1 Corynebacterium sp. HMSC05E07 | reverse complement strand
CACTTCACCGCGCAGGCGGAAGACGTAGCCGGCCCCGGTGGGTTTATCTGGGTCATCATCGTTAATCCCGTTGTGATAAGCACACAACATGGTCAGGTTCGGTGGGTTGGTTTCCCCACCGGCCTTCCACGGCACCAGGTGATGCACCTGGGCAAAATCAGCCGGCTTGTTACAGCCCTCCCTCGCACACGTGGGATGCTCCGCGCTAGCCATCATGCGTTGCTCAAACCCCGCGAAGCGCTGCATGCGGTGTAGCCATACCGGCCCGATGGTGGGGTGGATTAGGGTGACGTAGCCGATTTCCGCAAACTTGTAGTTCAAAAACTCAGCCCCGGTCATACGCCCACCATTAGTCAGTTCGAGGACAATGTCGTCACCGTCACCGGAGACAATCTTGTCAAGCTTATCCAAGGTCACCACCACGCTGGTGAGCACCGTAGGCTTTGTTCCACCATGGTTGTTGGTGAA
>NZ_KV788229.1:0-7019 GCF_001807225.1 Corynebacterium sp. HMSC05E07 | reverse complement strand
CGGCTTCTTGTTGTCGCCTTCGCCCGGCTTGTTCTCGTCCTTGCCTGGCTTGTTCTCGTCGGACGGCTTCTCGTCCTTGCCTGGCTTGTTCTCGTCGCCTGGCTTGTTCTCGTCGCCCGGCTTCTCATCGTCGCCCGGGGTGCCCGGCTTCTCGTCGTCGCCTGGGGTGCCCTCACCATCGGTATTGTCGCCGGTCTCGGTTCCGTCGGTGTTGTCGTCAGGTGCAGAGATCGGGATGATCTTGTCGTTGCCTGCAGTGTTGTCGGTCTCCTCAGCGGAAGCGGCAGCAACGCCGGCCATGGTCAGGGAGCTGGCCAGAGCGGCAGCAGTGAGGTTGCGGGAAATGCGCTTCATATTTCTTCTCCTAGGGAATTCGGGGACGTTGTATGAAAAGTCAATGTCGACATCAGTAGCGTGACCGCGTATTGAAATCGACTTCACACATGCTAACGAAGGTCGGCAAAGGATTGGCCAAGCTGTGAATAGTTATATGGGTATTCCACGGCAGCTATCAAGGGCTTGTCAGTGAGCGGTAATGTTCGCTGTCGCCGCTATGGTGCTACGAAAAAGCAAAAAGGTCTGCAAGGTGGTGGTGCAGTCGGGGAGAAGTCGTGGGGTAGATGCCGAGGGTGTTGACAGGCTTTACATAGGGAACATGCGAAAGGTTTTGACGGTGAGGGGTCCGACTATCGCGTGAAGTGCAACATATTGACGCATGGTTATGAGACAATTCACACACCTGCAACCCCCTAAGGAGAACTCATGCAATGGACAAAAGTAGGCGCGAGCCTCGCCGCCGTCGTCGCAGCGGCTGGCCTGACCGCATGCGGAGGAGACGGTTCCGGTGATGCGGCGGATGTTGATTTCATCAGTACCAACTCCACCGAACCCCAAAAGCCGCTTATCCCCGCGGACACCAGCGATGTGCCGGGAGCAACGCTCATTGACCTCATCTACTCAGGACTCGTGTATTTCGATGAGAACGGTGAGGTTCACAATGACCAAGCAGAAAGCATCGAGAAGACCGATGATGTGACCTACAAGGTCACGCTCAAGGAGGACGCGGTGTTTTCCGACGGCTCCCCGGTGCGAGCCCAGGACTACGTCGACACATGGAACAACGCGGTAGAAAACAGCATGCTCTCTGCCTACTTCTTCGAGCCCATCAAGGGCTACAAGGAAGGTTCAGCGAGCATGGAGGGGCTCAAGGTTGTCGATGAGAAGACGTTCACCATTGAGCTCGAAGAACCTACGGCGGACTTTGAGACCCGTTTGGGCTATTCCGTCTTCTTCCCCATGCACGAATCAGCCTTCGATGACATCGACGCCTATGGCCAAAACCCAGTGGGAAGCGGACCCTATAAGCTGCAGGAATGGAACCATAACCAAAACGCGATTCTGGTACCTAACGAGAAGTATGAAGGTGACCGTAAGGCGCAGAATGATGGTCTGAACTTCGTATTCTATGCCGATGCCAGCGCAGCATATGCGGATCTACTTTCGGGGAATCTGGATGTTTTGGAATCGGTGCCGTCCTCGGCCATGGCCAACTTTGAAACGGATCTCGGCGAACGTGCAGTGAATGAACCTGCTGCTATCTTCCAGTCCATCACTATTCCCGCGGGGGATGAGAACTTTAGCGGGGAGGCGGGGGCGTTGCGTCGACAAGCACTGTCCATGGCCATTGACCGCGACGAGATTACCCAGACCATTTTCCAAGGGACGAACACTCCGGCGGTGGATTTCACGTCGCCTGTGCTTAACGACGGCGCCACGGACATCCCCGGCAACGACGTTCTTACTTATAACCCGGACCAGGCGCGCGAGTTGTGGGCCAAGGCGGAAGAGATGAAGCCGTTTCAGGGTCCGTTTACCGTGGCGTATAACTCCGATGGCAGCCATAAGGAGTGGGTCGATGCCGTCGTGAACTTCATCCGGAACACCCTGGATATTGATGCGCAGCCAGCGCCGTATCCGGATTTCAAATCACTGCGCGATGATGTGACGAACAAAACGATCAACGGTGCATTCCGCACCGGCTGGCAGTCAGTGTACCCGTCGCCGTCGAGCTTCTTAGAGCCGCTTTATGCCACAGGTGCTGCGACTAACGACGCCGACTACTCCAATCCCGAGTTTGATTCACTACTGAAGAAGGCCGCTGCGGCTTCCAGTGAAGAGGATAATGTTGAGCGGGTCAATGACGCCCAAGCGGTACTCATGAAGGATCTTCCGGCTATTCCGCTGTGGTACACCAACTCCACCGGTGGCTACTCCGAGCGTGTAGATAATGTGATCTTTACGTGGAAGTCGAAGCCGCTGTATTACAAGGTGACTCTGAAGTAGAAGGCTTCAAGTCCTGCTACATGAAAGCGCTCCTCCACGGTTCGTGGTGAGGAGCGCTTTTTATGGAGAATTCGAAGCTGTTAGAAAGGCAGCTTGATGCCCAGGGACTTTGCTACGCCTGGGGCGATAGCAGCAATGGCACCCACGACACCGAGTACGGCGGCGACAATAGCGGCGATACCCAGGTCGGTTGGCTCGCCGTCAGCAGAACTCAGCTGCTCATCGAGGGAGCTGGATTCCTTGGGCTCTTCAGTCTTGGACTCCGACTGGGACGGGGTCGTGCTAGGCTCCGAAGGCTTTTCGGTGCTGGTCTCCGTGTTGGTCTCCGACGTCGGCGCCGCGGAAGTGGTGGAGCTCGGAGGGTTGTTGGCGATGGACTCCTGGATCTTCGCCGCATCCTCGTCCTGCTCGCCACAAGCCTCAGCATCAGACTTGGCAATCTCCATGACCTCAGCGCGGTTGAGGGTCAGCTCCTCGTTGTCAACGGCGCGCCACAGGCCGAAGTCTTCCTGTTTGAAGGTGTGCTCTTCGTCGTCGATGGTGGTGGTGATTTCCTCGGCGGGAGCCCAGCAGAAGTTGATCTGGCTGGTGGTCTCCGTGGTGGACTCCTCGTCCGCAGATGCGATGGTGGTTCCGGCGAGAACCAGGGAGCCGGTCAGGGCTGCGGTGGTCAGAGCGAGTGAGGACTTCTTCATATTCTTCTCCTGGGAATAGAGCGAGGATCGCTTGGATAGTGAGGTAGTTTCAGGCTACCGCAAGGCTATGCATATGGCGTGCACTTTTGCGGCTTGTCGAGAGCAGTAATAGAGGCAGGAATAGGGGACAGTGAAAACAGAGGGAGCCGCATGCCATCACACCTAAAAGGTGTCATGCAGCATGCGGCAATCCCACCCACTGCGTGGTATTAGCGGGTGATGGAGTTCTTAGATGAAGAACTTGCGGCGAGCGGCGAAAGCGCCAGCAGCAATCATGGCTGCGATGGCCAGTGCAGCAACGCCACGGGCAACCGTGTTGGAGCCGGTTTCGGCGGACATACCACGGGATTCGACCTCAGCCTTTTCTGCGGTGCTATCAGCAACCTTGCCGCCCTGGGCGATGACCTCGTCCTTGTTGGCCTCGAGCATCTGCTCAGAAGCCTCCTTCTCCTCAGCGGTAGGAGCGTCCTTCTGAGCTTCCTCCTGGGACTTGACGTAGGTCTTGCCATCCTTGGCCAAGTACCAGGTCACGCCACCGATGATGAGGGCTGCCGGCAGGGCCAGCCATGCCAGCTTGGTGGTGTCAAACTCAGACTCAGATCCGTCAGCGATTGGGTAGTCAACCGAGGACGGCGCAGTCGGCTCTTCGCCGGGGACACGATCAGAGGCATCGACGTCCGGAAGGAAGGTCTTAGTGGTGGATGGGATATTGGCCTCATCCTCTTCCATACCGTCAGCTTCGGGGAGCATGGACTTGGTAGTGGATGGGGTGCCTTCCCCGTTCCCCTCCGCCTGCAGCGCTGCTAGGGCCTCCTTAACCTTGGCAGCATCGAGCGGGGAACTGTCGGTGTCAGTCTTGTAACTGCCATCCTCCTGCTTGTAGTAGGTGGTGCCGTCCACCGTAATCTCGGCTGGGGAAGGAATTTGCGCGGTGGCAACGGCGGTGCCGCCGAGTGCAAGTGCGCCGGACAGAGCGGCGGCGGTCAGGGTGTGGGACATACGCTTCATAGGAGTACTCCTTGGATCGGGTCGTGAGAGGGAATCAATTTACTCAAGTCACAATAGTCACAACTTTCACACCTGTCACGATTGTTGTTGCACTTTCTCCTACTTCAAGAAGATCCGTGAAACGTAGCTTTCTCGGTATGTTCGAGGGATAGGAGGTGACGGATTAATTGAATAAATACCTGTCTAGGAGGCCTTTGTCGTTGGAGACCTTGAAGGCAGCTGCGAGGATTGTTCGAAAATTTTTCGCTTGAACAGCGATACCCCTGCTTGGGGCTATAACTTTGCTGGTGAGTCGAAGGAGGTGTGGCAGTTAGGCAGTGGGTTCTGGAGTTGAGGTCACGCCCTCAAACTGCCAGCCCACCACGGCATTGCGTACAGCGGCGGCGAGCAGGTTGGCCGGTTGGATGCAGCTAATGGTGAGCAAGCGACCTGGCATGGGGTCTTCGCCCCAAATGCTCGTGTCCTGCTCAAGGCCGTCCTTGGAAGGATCGTGTAGGTCGGTGGCGGTATACACCAGCCACTGTTCGCCGGAGTTTTCTGTGCGCAGGTACAGCTTGTCGCCAATGGAGGCCTTGTGCTCATCCGCACGGCCATCGTAGAGGTTATTGAACACCGCTGGTACGCCTGCGCCGGTGTGCCCGGCAATGACGACGATGTCTGGCGAGTCCGTGCCGGGAAGCGCATACGGCTTATCGTCCGCAGTGTAGGTGCAGGCTTTGCCCATCGAATCCGGGTCAATTTTATTGTCTTTGACGCGGCACGAGCCTTCCTCAAATTCTGCGTGCACATCGATCGACGGGATGTACATCTCGACTGCGGGAGAAGGTTCGATGGCGGCGGGGGGTTCGGCAATGACCTCTGCAGGTGGCTGCGGTGCCGGCGCGTCCGATTCCTTATTCACGTTGAGTGCGGCAACGATTCCGACAAATACGAGCGCCAGAACGAGGAGCATCCCCATCCCGCGGCGACTACTGGGCCTGCGGTGACGCGCTGCTTGGCGACGCCCCCCGGTTCCCCTCCTCACCCCGTCTGTCACCGTACGGGTGGACGCCTTCCGCGGGGACACCGGCGGGGAAGCAATTTGCCGGGATGAGGCCGGCGTGGTCGGGGTAGAAGGGGAAGAAGCTAAGCGCGTGTGGTTGGGACGCCGCCGCGGCCGGTAAGGCGGCCGTTCTGGGGCAGAGCCCTCGTGGTCTTGGGAAGACCGGTCGCGGCGGCGGGCGCGTTCTTTCTGAAGATCAATGCGGATCCCCTCTTCCGGCAGGCGGTAGCTGTCGCGCCGCGCCGAGTAGCGAGAATCCATGGGCAAGCTCCTGATAGTGAGGTGATTAAAGAAATAGGGTACTACTTCGTAGCAAGCTGATAACGCAGCGCATACGTGATGAGCCAGTGGGTAGACATGAAGTCGCCGTCGATAAGCTGAGGCTCCGCACTAGCCGCCAGTGCGTGGGCACGCGGTAGAGCGGAAGCATCGAAATACTCGGCGAGTTCACTCAGCATCCACGCCCTCGACAGCGCCAGACCGTAGAGGTGAGCCAGGCGGCCATCGGTGGGGTCGAGGACCTCCGGGATCTTTGTCAGAAAGTCCATTGCTTCGGCGCGGTGAGGAAGGAAGCCATCGAACCACTCGTCGAAATCCGGTAACACGCGGGACATGAGTAGCGCTTCTGATAACCCGTTGGATAAGAAGTCGTGTCCGGAAAGCTCCCACTCGAGCGGATAGTCACGGTCATTACCGAACAATCGAACGGCAGCTTCGCGCACTGAAGCTGCTAGGGAATTTAGCTGGAGTTTCTCTGCTGCTTCGAGGATGAGGAAGAGGTTGAATGCGGTATTGGAATGCATGCCGTGGCGCACCGGTTGGTTCAACGAGGCAAGCCAGCTTTGGCAATGCTGGGCGGTCAGCTCAGCTAGAGCCAGCAGTGGTTCGGTGGGCCGAACCGACGCCAACTGGAGCAGCCAGGCACGCCCATAAGGCATTTCATAGCCCGGATGCAGCGTAAGGTACTCATGTTCCACGGCGAGGGCTTTGGGGCTGAGGCGTTCGTCGAGAAGCGCAGCAAGTTCGGCTGGGGACTCTGGGCCGAGAGCTGCGTCCAGAAGCACCCCTGAATATTGCATATGGACACTGGAATGCCAGTCGAAACACCCGTAGAAACTCGGGTGCAGCTCCTGCGGGCGCACGTGGCAATCATCAGCGGACGCGCTCGTATGGTGCATGGCGGCGGGAAACTCGCGCTCGAGGACGCCCACAATCCCACTCGCCCATGCGCTAGCCATGGTCTCAAACTCTGTCATGAATCAAGTATGACAGAGGCCCCGGACATCTATTGTGACCTGTAGTTTCGTGGTTGTTCGCTACAGGGAAAGAGCAGCCTTCAACTGCGGGAGGAAAAACTCTGCTGCCTTAACAAGCCCAGCCACCGCCGCGGTGGCGAGAGCAACGACGCCACCGGCTGCGAGCAAGCAGAGGCGCTTTTCCTTCGCATCAATCTGTTCAAGCTCGCGCTCGTGCTCGTCGCGCAGCGCGTCTTTGACGTTGATATCCATGCTGAACTCGCCCCACGCCTGGGAGGCGAGCCGGTATTCCTCTTCGGCAGCTTTTATCTCTTCCGCTGAAGCGCCGGAATTCTTCAATTCTTCTAGCTTGAGGCGGGCGTCTTCAGCGTCCTGCCACATCTCTTTAGCCCGGGCTTCATCTTCTTCAGATGGCTTGTACTCTTCGGTCTCGTCTGCCTTGCTGCTAAAAGCGCTGAAGCAGTCTTCGCGCAAGCACCGAGAGGATTCCACGTTGAGCTCCTGTGCTGTCGCAGTAGGAACCGCTACGAGGCCTGCGGCGATGACTGTCGCCATTCCAAGGCAGGACCGACGATGCCACGAAATCATAGAAGTCTCCTTTAATAGGGAAAGTAGGGAAGTGGCTTTACTATATCGCGGGACGCGTGTTCAGAAGACTGAAATGGTAGCGGTGTG
>NZ_KV788228.1:0-712 GCF_001807225.1 Corynebacterium sp. HMSC05E07 | reverse complement strand
TGTTCAGAAGACTGAAATGGTAGCGGTGTGGTGAGTATCTGGTAGCGCCTGAGTGAGTATCCGGTAGCGGTGTCTTACTCAGGCGTTGTTGGTGGTTATGTGCGGGTGGTCAGTCGCATGTTTGGTCCTTCGAGTGTGATGATCTCGGCGCCGGAGACGAGTCGGTTGAGGATTGACTCGGAGATCACGGCGTCGGGGATGGACTTGTACCACTCTTGCGGGGTGAATTGTGCGGTGACAATCGTTGAGACTTTGCCTTCACGCCCGGCGAGGATGTTGAGAATTTGGTGCGCGGTTGCGGCATCAATAGGTGTGGTGAGGAAGTCATCTAGGACCAGGACGTCGACGTTGTGAAGGTGTTGGATGAACTTCAGCCGTATGGGGTCATCGGGTTGCAGGACTGCTAGTTCGGCGGCGAGCATGTCGGTGCGGTAGAACCGTGCGGAGTAGTCGTTGCGGCATGCTGCTGTGATCAGTGCTTGGGCGAGGTAGGTTTTGCCGACTGAGGATTTGCCCAGGATGACAATGTTTTGTCCCAGGTGGCACCATTGTCCGTGAGCGAGTCTGCTGACTTGCTCGGGGTTGATGTTGCGGTCAGGTGTGCAGACCACGTTTTCAAGGCAAGCATCAAGGTTTGGCGATCGGGATGCTTTCAGCAGTTTGTTGATGCGTCGTTCACGCCTGGCCGCGACTTCTTTATCGAGTGCGTAGA
>NZ_KV788227.1:0-2065 GCF_001807225.1 Corynebacterium sp. HMSC05E07 | reverse complement strand
CCCGCTACGCACTCCGAAACCGGAAGAGCCACTTAAGCGGTTATTCCAAGAACCAGCCCATTAAAACGCAAATAGTTCTACGCCTACACGAGCTTCCACGAAACAGGAACCTAAGGCGTCGGCGGTTAAAACAACCGGACTTGGTCGCTCATTAAGAATGA
Source organism: Corynebacterium sp. HMSC05E07 (assembly GCF_001807225.1). NCBI lineage: Bacteria > Bacillati > Actinomycetota > Actinomycetes > Mycobacteriales > Corynebacteriaceae > Corynebacterium > Corynebacterium sp. HMSC05E07. Next base: position 1,904 of record NZ_KV788227.1, on the reverse strand, counting down.
GACGCTTTCGAGATGTCCGTCGTCTGAAACGACGACGAGCAAACTGCTTTGCCATTGTCAGATGCGAGTTTTTGGTACCGGTGTTCTGGGGACTCGGTGTAAAGTGTCAGCACCTCGTGCACGGTGAGTGTCATCAGGTTGTGCACACTGGGTGTCAGGAGGTTGTGCACACTGTGTCCCATGGGTGTGTGCACAGTCCTGCGTGTTTAGTGGAGTAGTTTGTCTGGGCTAATGGTGGCGAATCGTTTTTGGGCTTTTTCGTGTTTGATACGCCATTGTTTGGGTGGATCCTTCATCCACACGCCTTTGATGTTGTAGGAGTTGATGTATGCCGTTGTCTTTGCGATAGCGACCACGGGAAGCGGGATCGAGATCGACAAAGCGAGTTCACCGTCTTCGGCATCCCAAAAGCCAAGTTCGCTTTCTGTGACTGTGCGGTGGAAACTTCTGTTTCTCATCGATCGGGGAACAGCAATGCGCATCCCTTGGAAAAACACCATCTGATTAGCTTCAGTGACAGTCACCGTATCGAAACCGTCGTCATCTGAGTCAGCAATACTGGGACGTGAATAACCTGTGACTCCACCGTTTCGTTTTGGACGTGGTGGTTTTTCATCCTGGCGGATAACCCCCGAGGTGAGGTAAGCGTTACCACGTTGAAGCGCGTAGTTTTCTGCTTTCTGCTTTAGCACCTCCAGTGGGATCGGGTCTTGAGGTGGCACAACCCCAACAAGGTGCCACGCTGTGGCCGGGGTGACACACTCTGGAAGGCCCTGGTGTGGTCGCCGGTTATTGTATTGATCTCGATACTTATCAATCAGCACCTCGCACTGCTTCAGTGTTTTTGGTTTGTGTGCCTCCAAGAATCTAAACAGTGTGCGGTGTGAACGCTCGTCTTTACCTTGAGTTTGCGGGTTGCGTGGCCTGCCGGAAATACTCAAGCACCCAACCGATGCCAGGTAGGCCTCCAAGGGGCCAACAACACCGTTGCGTAGCTGGTTAAAAGCAGCCCCATTATCACTGAGAAGTTCATGCGGGGCACCAAAGGTGGCAATGGCCTTGCGTACAGCATCTGTGGCATCTTTAGAGTTTTCGTGTGCCGCATAGGCGCAGGTACCGACATCGAAGCGGGTAGCGTCATCGATGATTTGATAGATGGTGACAGGTGTTCGTTTGTCGTCGTGGAGGCGATAGTAAAACCCATCAATTTGCCACATGTGCATGGCTTGACCACGCTGGAAACGAACACGGGTGATCTTGGGGCGTTTCTTCGGGTTTGATTCCACAGCTCCTGCCGCACGCAACAGGCGAGCAATCGTGGATACGGACGGCACCGGATCTGCTAGCTCTCCTGATGCAATACCTTCAAACCGAATGGAGATGGGACCATAGTCCCAGCCCTGGGTTTTCAAACGCTTCCGGATCACAAGCAGTGCTGTGGTCACGTGCTCGTCGTAGGTCCTTGCTGGCGTGATCGGGGCGCTGGAATGCGGATGCAACGCGGCACCTGCTTCCTCATCGTATCGGGCACGGATGTTGTAGAACGTGCGGCGGGAGATCTTCAACTGTTCACAAAACGCGGTGATAGATAGACCGTGACCGTCGAAGGGGTCGAACTCAATAATTTTCCGGCGAATCTCCGGAGGAATTGCCTTACTCATTATCCGATTGTGTCCGACACACAGCATAAAAGGTCACGAAACTGTGCACAATGTCATGACATTAGGTGTAAACAATGTCATGACCTTAAGCGCGCAAAAGGTAGTGACACATAACATTCTGGGGACTCGGTACTGTCGTGTTCCGGGTAGTTGGTACCAGGCCGAGGGGTGCGTCGGCCCGGACCGTTAGTCTTAGTCGTCTGGGGTGGTGGATGCGGTGGCTTTGCGCATGTCGAAGTCTCC
>NZ_KV788226.1:25041-38251 GCF_001807225.1 Corynebacterium sp. HMSC05E07 | reverse complement strand
CCAGGCATCCAACTGATTCTTGAGTTTCGACGTGTAGGACTCAATGAGGCTTAACGTGGCCACATCGTGGCCCTGGTCCAGGGCACGCGCACGCGCGGTGCGTTGCTTACCAGTGAACTTGGTAGCACCGAAGTAGATGTGGTGCAGGCGTGCTAATTCGGCGGCATCGGCCGGTGCGGCACCGCGTGCGCGTAGGTGTTGTTCTCCTCCTCCCGCTTGCCCCACCAACGTGATCCCCGAGTTACGGAAGGAGAAATAGGTCTCTAAATCCCCCATGACCCAGAACACTAAACCACCCTAACCAACCCCGCAACCGGAAGGGTGTTAACACCTTGGGTAGAAAGTTATCCACAGGGTGGGGATAACTCTGTGAAAATTGATTTTCACAGCTTTTGTCCACAGCCTGTGGATAAGTGTTTTTACGCCCCTCACAGGGCGCCCAAAAACTGCAACCGAACGCGATTCACCTGCTGATCTGGGGAAATCTTGGTCCACACGTTCGGTAAATTACAAAAATGTAGTTATCCACAATGTGGATAACTCTTGTGGAATCTTTTCGCACAGAGGTTTTGGTGAATAACACGCCCGAGTTATCCCCAAAGCCCAGCTCGCAGCGCTGCCGCAATGGCCGCGGCTAGTGCGATAATCCAGCTTCCCAGCCAGCGAAGCCACAGGCGCTGGCGGAAGACAAACGGTGCCAGGAGCATCCCCGTGAGCAGGCCTCCCAGGTGTCCCCACACCGACACGTTGTCCGCGATGAAGCTGTAGGCAACGTTGGCCACCACGAGGACGATTGGTGCGCGCAGATCAAGGCCACGGCTGCGGTATACACCGATCAGAAGACCCATGAGCGCAAACAACGCGCCAGAGGCACCCACGGTGGGGGTGTCAAAATCCATCCACAACACCGCGGCCGACGCGCCGACCACGGAAATGAGGTAGACGGCAACATACAGCACGCTGCCGAGAGCGCGTTCCACTTCCCTGCCCACGAAGAAAAGCATCACCATGTTGACGAGAAGATGGCCGGCGTCGAGGTGCATGAACCCGGCTGTTATCACCGTTGCCGGGTGTGCGGAGACATCCGGGCCCCACAGAGTCCAGTCCTGGGCTAAGGAACTGCGGTAATACGGTGCAGCGAGAGTCTTGGCCTGTGCAGCTGTGGCCAACCACGCACCGATACACAGCACCATGAATACGAGGGTCGCCGGCATTGACTTCAGATAATTCTTCACAAAGACTCCTTATACGCAACAAACCCGCCACCACGTCATGTGGCAGCGGGCTCGGAAGAAAAGGTGAGAGCGCTTAGGCGATCTCGATGGACTCGATGACGACATCCTCAGCCGGACGGTCCATGCGGTCGGTGGAGACCTTAGCAATCTTGGACACGACCTCCTGAGAGGCGGCATCGGTAACCTCACCGAAGATGGTGTGGTGGTTGTTCAGGTGCGGGGTCGGCGCCACGGTGATGAAGAACTGGGAGCCGTTGGTGCCCGGGCCGGCATTCGCCATAGCCAGCAGGAACGGGCGGTCGAACTGAAGCTCCGGGTGGAACTCGTCCTGGAACTGGTAGCCGGGGCCGCCGCGACCGGTGCCGGTCGGGTCGCCGCCCTGGATCATGAACTGGTCAATGACGCGGTGGAAAATAGCGCCATCGTAGAACGGGCCGGACTGCTCGCCCTTCGCGTTCTGAGTGGTGTAGTCCTTCTCGCCCTTCGCCAGGCCGATGAAGTTCTCCACGGTTACCGGTGCGTGGTTACCGAACAGGTCGATAACAATGTCACCGTAGTTGGTGTGCATCGTTGCAGTTGCGGTCTTCTGAGTCATGCCTGCCATTGTATGGAATTTTCCCTCATCGCGTCGTTCCGGCGCGACGCTGTCAGCGATCTGCGTAGTCTGGCGAACATGATTCGCGCTATTCTTTTCGATCTTGATGACACCCTCATGGACCACACTGCGGCAATGCAAGCGGCCGTCGAGGAGTGGCTTCCTGGCGGGCATCTGCAGCGCTTCGCCGACATTGAAAAGAAATGGTTCGCTGCTTACGAGCGCGGCGAGGTCAGCCACCAAGGCCAGCGGGTGGAGCGCTGCCGCGAGTTCTTGGGACGGCCCGAGATGACGGAGCAGGAAGCACTGGCGGAATATGACACGTATCTCGCCGCCTATGAAAAGCACTGGTGCGCGGTCGAGGGCGCGCGGGAAGCACTTGAGTATGTCCTCAAGTTGGGGCTCAAGGTGGGAGTGCTGACGAACGGGGCGCGTGAGATGCAGGAGGGAAAGCTGCGCGCGGGCGGGCTCGACCTGCCCGGGGTGGAACTGTTCCCGACCGTCGAAATGGGACACCCAAAGCCGCAGCGCGAGGCTTATCTGGAGGCGTGCCGCCGGTTAGGTGTGGAGCCTGCCGATGCCCTCATGGTGGGTGATTCTGTGGCCAATGACGTGGACGGCGCACGCGCGGCGGGGCTGAAAGCACTGCACTTTGACCGAGAAGGGCGTGGAGATCTTGCCGCGCTGGCTGATCTGCAGAGCGTGAGTTTCAGGGCACTGTAAAACGGGCGAAAAACGGGCGAAAGCCCTCCGGGAAGGGAGGGCTTAGGACCTAAGGTTTACGCGCGGACTTAAAGGCTGGCGCGGACCTAAAAGCTGACGCGGGACTAAAGGCTGGCACGGACCTCGTCGCGAGCGAGGACCAGGTTGCGCAGGGAGGCCTCGGTCTCCTCGTAACCACGGGTCTTGAGACCGCAGTCCGGGTTGACCCACAGGCGCTCAGCCGGCACGTTCTTGAGTGCGGCGCGGATGAGCTCGGCCATCTCCGCCACGGACGGGATGCGCGGCGAGTGGATGTCGTAGATGCCCGGGCCGATCTCGGAGTGGAACTTCTCATCGATGTCCTCGAGGAGCTCCATGCGGGAACGGGCGGCCTCGATGGAGGTGACGTCGGCGTCGAGGCCGGCGACGGCGTCGATAATCTGGCCAAACTCCGAGTAGCACAGGTGGGTGTGGATCTGGGTGGTCGGCTTGGCCTCGAGTGCTACGAGGCGGAAGGAACGCACCGCCCACTCCAGGTAAGCCTTGCGGTCCTGCTCACGCAGCGGGAGCAGCTCGCGCAAGGCGGGCTCGTCGATCTGGATGATGTCGATGCCGGCTTCCTCGAGGTCACGGACTTCGTCGGCAAGCGCGACGCCCAGCTGGTCAGCGGAGACGGACTGGTGAACGTCATCGCGAACAAAGGACCAGGCCAGGATGGTCACCGGGCCGGTGAGCATGCCCTTGACGTGCTTCTCGGACTGGGACTGGGCGAACTTGGCCCACTCGGTGGTCATGGCCTCCGGGCGGGAGATGTCGCCGACGACGATTGGCGGACGGGTGCAGCGAGAGCCATAGGACTGGACCCAGCCGTTCTCGGTGACGACGAAGCCGTCGAGAAGCTCGGCGAAGTACTGCACCATGTCGTTGCGCTCCGGCTCGCCGTGGACCAGGACGTCCAGACCCAGGCGCTCCTGCAGCTCGATGACGGACTTCACCTCGTTGCGGAGGGCTTCGGTGTAGTCGGCGTCGGAAAGCTCGCCCTTGCGGTGAGCAGCACGTGCAGCGCGAATCTCGGAGGTCTGCGGGAAGGAACCGATGGTGGTGGTCGGCAGCTGAGGCAGGCCGAGGGCCTCCTGAGCCTTGTTGCGCTCGGCGAACTCCGGCTGACGCTGTACCTGACCCTCCGGCAGGGCGGCGGTGCGATCCTGCACGGCCTGGTTGTGGGTACGAGCGGATTCGGCGCGGGTACGCACGGCACGGTCCGCCTGAGCGTAGGCCTCCGGGGCATCGAGCGGGCCGGCAGCCAGGGCGACAACCTCGCGGACCTTCTCATCCGCGAAAGCAAACCAGGTGGCCACATCGACCGGCAGGGAGGTCTCGGCCTCGACGGTGTGCGGCACATGCTGCAGGGAAACCGAGGTGGTCACGGAGACACCCTCACCCAAGGACTCGAGCTTCTCCCGCAGGTCACGCAGGTTAGCGGCCCAGACGTTGCGGCCATCGACAAGACCAGCGGCGACGTGGGTAGCATCGACAAGCTTCTGAACGCGCTCGAGGTAGGAGTCATCCAGCGCCAAGGTACCCACGGAGAGGTCAACCTGGGTTGCCTCCGGCTTAAGCTCAGCAATGGCGTCAAGGCCAGCGTTGAGGGAGCCGTACGGCGTGGTGAGGTAGACCTGCGGGCGCTTCTCGGCACCGAGGATGCGGCCGTATGCGGTCTTGAGGGCGGCGGCGAGGGTGGCGTCGTCAGCCGCAGCGAGGTCAGCAACGAGGGCCGGCTCGGCGAGCTGGATCCACTCCACATTGGCGTCGTGAAGCGCGGCCAACACAGTGAGGTAGGACTCCACCAGCTCATCGAGGCGGTCGAGCGGCTGCGTGGTGGCGCCCTCTGCCTGCTTGGACAGGGCCAGGAGGGTCACGGGACCAACGAGGACCGGGCGGACGGTGTGACCAGCGGCGCGAGCCTCTTCAACGATCTTAAGGACGCGCTGCGGGCGGGCGGTAAAGGACTGGCCGTCCGCGATCTCCGGGACGATGTAGTGGTAGTTGGTGTCGAACCACTTGGTCATCTCCAGCGGCGCGGTGTCCTTGTTGCCGCGGGCCAAGGTGAACTCGTCATCGAGGGTCTCGCCCGCAACCGCACCCACGGTCAGCGCGGTCTCGAGCACGTGGTCGTAGTAGGCAACATCGGCCGGGATGGCGTAGTCCTCGCTGAGTCCCAGATCCTTGAGGCGGGCGTAGGTCTCAAGACGCAAGGAGTGCGCAGCGGACTCGAAGGTCTCGGCGTCGATCTTGCCGGACCAGTAGGACTCCAGTGCACGCTTGAGCTCGCGGTGCGCGCCTACGCGGGGGTAGCCCTCAATCGTGGCCTTGGGGAAAGATGCGGTCATGGGGTGACTCCAATTCGATTAAGCAGGTCAGTCGTAATGTCAGGATTGTTGTGCGTGTAGATGTGCAGTCCGTCAGCGCCGGCGTTCAACACCGCCTGTGCCAAGGAGGCTGTAATCTGCATGCCTATTTCTTGTTCTTCCTCGGGTGAGGTCGCTGTCGCGAACTGGTCAAGGACCGCCGTCGGCCCATCCAGCCCGGACAGCTGGCACATTCGCTCCACCCGAGCACGGCTAGTCATGGGCATGATTCCGGGGATGAGCGGAATGCGCACACCCGCCAGCCGGGCGCGTTGGGCAAAGCGGACGTAATCCTCTGCGTCGAAGAAGAGCTGGGTAATGGCGAAGTCGGCGCCGAGGCGCTGCTTGGCCAGAAGGACGTCGATGTCCTCATCGGCGGTGGCGGACTCGGCGTGGCCGCTGGGGTAGCACGCCACACCGACCGCCAAGCGCCCGGCGGCCAAGCGCGCCACGCGGGCGGACTCCCAGCGGCGGATGAGCCGGACCAAGGAATCAGCATGCGGCAGGTGACCCTCGGGCATGCCGCCCTCGGGGAGGTCGCCGCGCAGGGCGAGGAGGCCGCGCACGCCGGCGTCGACAAGCGTATCGATCCACTCCTCAAGTTCCTGCTCTGTACCGGCGGTGCAGGCCAGGTGGGCCAACGGGCGCATGGAGGTATCGCGGGAAATCTTCTCAATGAAGGCGGCGGTACCCTCCAGCCAACCCGAACGCTGGGAACTCGTCACGGCGATGTAATCCGGGTTATACGCAGACAACGTGGCAAGCAGACGGTCGATTTTGGCGGCATCTGCGTCGTGGCGCGGCGGGATCACCTCGAAGGACAGCGCGGTGCGCTCGAGGCGCTCGGGTGTATCTTCGCTGATTTGGTCTAGTGGCGCGGACGCGGAAAGTCTCGGGGACATGGTCACCTCCTCTGCAGGTTATCGGGGTAAGTCATCGGTGCTGTTGGTGAAAACGTACCAAGCTGTTCATTTTTTCGGCACCCGCATCTCGAATGATCACACCATTCCACCCCACCCAGCTGCGTCGTTACCCAAAACCCGAGGTGAATAAAAACGTCCCCCTTCCGTACAAAGCTGTCTATTTTTGATGAACTGCTTGATGCTTCACACACCCAGTGGCGGGGCGTGCGCGGCGCCACTACGCTGAAAGGGAGAACCCAGCGATAAAACAAGCTCGAGTAACACTCGGGGAAGAAACGCACTGTGAAGGAGCACCACTCCCTATGAACCCCACCGCTTTGTCCACCACCATCAAGCTTGCGTCCTCCCTGTGGGAGCGCGCTAAGGACTACCGCGAGGAGAAGTCCCGCGAGGCGTACTCCGTCCTCGAGACCGCCGCTGCCCGCATGGAGGAGCGCGATAATGACTGGTTCCCGGAGGCCCGCCGTGAGGCCGGCGCCGTGACCAAGGCTGCGCACTCGCGCCTTGAGCGCGCGCTGGAGGAGCTCAAGGAACGCAGCGAGGACACCGCTGAGAAGGTCGCCTCCGCTGCTGAAGACGCCCAGAACAAGGTCTCCTCGAAGCTCAGCAAGGTCCAGAAGCAGGCCGACAAGAAGGCGTCGAAGGCACGCAAGCAGGCGGAGAAGAAGGCCTCCAAGGCTGAGAAGAAGGCCCACAAGAAGGCCGCCCTGGTGAAGAAGAAGGCCCGTAAGGCCGCTGGCAAGGAGAAGAAGGGCTCAAAGGTCTGGCTCATCTCCGCTCTCGTGGCCGCCGTAGCTGCTATCGCTGGTGGCGTCTTCTACTTCTTCACCCAGAAGAAGGAAGAGTCCAAGGTCCCGCCGCGCGTGGAGGACTTCGCCACCCCGTCCACCTCCGCACCGCAGGGCTCCACCTTGGTCTACACCTCCACCACCGAGGATGACACCAAGGTTCCGGCACAGGGCTCGGATCTGGCTGAGGATGGCGTCGTCGAACGCGATGAGGAGCTGCTGGGCTCCCTGGATGAGCAGCTGGCCAAGCACCGCGAGGAAGAAACCGCCACTCGGAACGCTATTGAGACCGAAATTGAGGTCAGTAACGCCGACTCCGAAGGCGTTGACACCTCCCGCATCACCGATGATCACGAGTCTGAGGGCAAGCACCGCCTGCGCACCGAGGACGAGAACTAAAATTCACTTCCCATACAGCCCCCTCCCCCGCCTTTGGGGGGAGGGGGTTTCGTTGTCTAGATCTCACTACTTTGCTCCTGCGCGTGCGAGCTGCTTGAATCAGAAGTTAATTGGCATCGATCGTGGACGATCGGTGCCCGCGCGCAGTTTTCGCACTGCAGTTGTATTGGTCATAGCACCCCCAAGGAGATGAAAACATGAGCTTCGAATCACTCATCGTCAAGCTCAAAGGTGGCGACACCTTTTACTTTCCAGCAGGTGCCGTTGCGGGCGACCCGTCATCCCGCCTAGACAACCTCCGCTTCGCCATCGAGAACGGTACGCAGTTCAGCTCCGTGGATGACTATGGCGTAGACCGCGAGTTCAACGGCTACGACGTGGACAATTACCACCTCTCCTAAGACTGTTATCTAAGTCACCACGCAGCCCTGCGGAGCGATAAGATGAGTCTTTATGACTCACTACCCGCGCATGAAGACGTGGTCGTGGTACCTCCCAGATGAGCCTCCCACCGGGGAGGTTTCTCTCACTGATACCACCGATTTTTCTCACCCCGGTGCCGCCACGTGGCGTCTGCTTTTTGCCCAGCACCCTGGCGTCATCGGCATCTTCATCAGTGCCCTCATCAATGCCCCGCTGGGCGCGTTGGTCTCCGTCATCATCGGTCAGACCACCCAGTATGCTTTCTCTGATCCCTCCTGGCGCACAGTAGCCCTACCCATTGTGGTGACCGCGCTGATCCTCTACGTCACCTATATCAGTGAGGCCACGACGGATGCCTTCACGGATCTCAGCCAGGCACGCACCACGCACACGTTGCGCCTCAACCTTCTGGACCGGCTCTTGGAGGCCTCCACCGCCGGCCAGAGCCCCGGGCGGTTGCTCAACACGATGGATGAGGATTCGCATTACATCGGCCAGCTCAAGCAGATTCTCAACTTCCCGCTCATCATGGTGGGCTACCTGCTCGGGGCCGTCGTGAGCCTCGCGCCCATCTCCTGGACGGTCTCCGGGGTGCTCCTCCTTGGCGCGCTGGCCACCGCCCTGGCCTCGTGGGCCACGACGAAACCCCTGACCAAGGTTGCCGCCCGCCGCCGCCAGTTGGAGAACACCGCCCTCTCCCTGGCCACGGACTTTGCGCAAGGCTCCCGCGTGGTCAAGGGGCTTGGCGCGAGGGACATCGCACGCCAGCGCTTTTCCGACGCTGCCCAGGACTCGCTCACCGCCATGCTCACGGAGGCCAGGCTCGCTGCCGTGATGTCCTGGTTCCGTCAAATGGTGCCCGCTTCCTTCGCCGTGGGTTTGTTGGCCTGGACGTCGTGGGAAACCTTTGCGGGCCGCATCTCCCCCGGCGGCATGATGTCCATCACCATGCTTGTTCCGCCCTCCTTGACTGCACTGGGCGTTTCCTTAGGCCTGCTCACGGAAAACTGGGCGCGGGCGCGCGCCTCCGTGGAACGCGTTGGCGAACTCCTCGGTGAACTTTCCGCCACCGCGTCCGACGCCGCACCCACGCCCATCGACCTCAAGCCTGGCCTGCACGTGTGGATGCCCACCACCGCCGCCGGGCGCAGCACCGTGGAGTCCTGGGTAGGTTATCTGAACGCCCAGGGCGCGCTGTGCCCACCGCATCGCATCTCCGTGCTCGAGGGCACTCTGCAAGACAACGTCGACCCCCTCCGCGCGGCCAGCGCCGCGCAGCTTAGCGACGCCCTCCATGCCTCCGCCTGCGAGGACATCATCACCCGCCTCGGCGGGGTGGGCCCCAACGGTGAGCTACCCACCGCTCCCATCGGCGAGGCCGGACTCAACCTCTCCGGTGGCCAGCGCCAGCGCGTGGCCCTTGCCCGGGCGCTGGCCCGCGATCCCGAGGTCCTCGTGCTCGATAACCCCACGACGGGACTGGACTCGTTGACACTGGCGGACGTCGCCCAGCGCGTGCATGAGCTCCGCGCCAGCAAGGTCACCGTCGTCATCACCTCCGCCTCCACCTGGGCGGCCAACGCCGATGAGGTGCGGGAACTATGAGCCAACAAACCACCAACAAGGGCCGCGCCGATGCCCTCGCCCCCGCCTCTCCGAAGGAATGCCTGCGCTTTCTGAAAACCCTGCCCAGCGCCCCCACCAGGCGCGGCATCGCCCTTTTCTTCGCGCTCTTCACCGTCACGGTCATCATGATGAACCTGGTTTCCCAGGTCCTCGGCCGCGTCGTGGACATCATCCAGGGCATGGAATTGCCCGTCCTGGGCACTGGCCGCCGCGCCATGGTGGGCGCACTCATTATCATCGCCCTTGGCTTCCTCGTGGAGGTCACCGGCCGTGCGGTGGCCCGTTACCTCATCACTTCTACGACCCGCCGCCTATCGGTGGATCTGCGCACCGCAGCCCTCGATTCCACCCTCGGCGCCCCCGTACCTGCCGTCATGGAGCTGGGCACCGGCAACATCATTACCCGCCTGTCCAAGGACATCGATACGGTGGTGATGTCCATGTCCATGATGGGTGAGCGCCTTGTTCTGACGCTCTTCATGCTGCCGCTCACCGCCCTCGCCATGGTGTTTATCCACCCCGCCTACGCCCTCCTCTTCCTCGTGGTGGGCCTGCTCCTCTACCCCTTCATCCGCGCCACCATGCGCGATATCCCCACCGTGGCCAACGAGGTTTCTTCGGTGGAGGCCTACCGCAATAACGTTCTGCTGGACACCATCCGCGCGCTGGAGACCCTCCGCCAGTTCTCCCTCAAGGATTGGGCACACACGCGCATGGAGCGCTACTCCTGGGACACGGTGCAGGCCTGGGGCGATAAGGTGCCACTCATCAACCGCGTCCTGGGGCAGGGCTCTCTGGCTTTCGGCGTTCTCTTGCTGGGCTCGGTGGCCATGTCCGTCCCCATGGTCATGGCCGGCTGGGTCACCCAGGGTCAAGCCGCCTCCGCGGTGCTCCTGGTCATGCGTTTGGAGGTCCACGTGTTCAACATCCTCTTCTTCGCCGGCGAAATCCAGCACTCCGTCACCTCGCTTGGCCGCGCGGTAGCACTCGCCACTCTCGACGCCGCCGCCGGCGCAGAACGCCACAAGGACACTCCGCGTCTCACCCACGCCCCCACCATCACCATGAAGAACCTCTCCTACAACTACCCGGGTGGTGCGCCTGTGCTTCGTGACGTCTCCCTCACCCTCACCGCCGGCACCACCACCGCCCTGGTGGGCACCTCCGGCGCGGGTAAATCCACCCTGGCGTCCCTCGTCGCCGGACTGCAGTACCCCGCCCAGGGAAGCATCAGCCTCGACGACATCGACACGGCCACCGTCCCCAACACGTGGATCACCGAACACGTCGCGCTCATTACCCAAGAGGTGCACCTTTTCTCCGGCACGCTGCGCAGCGATCTTCTGTTGGCCAAACCCGGGGCCAGCGATGACGACCTCTGGGCGGCACTCCACACCGTGGGCTTGGACGAACACTCCCGCTGGCTCCCCCAGGGCCTGGACACCCTCATCGGTGCCGGTCATGAGGAGATTGGCGCGGAGGCCGAGCAGCAGCTCTCCCTTGCCCGCATGATCCTGCGCCAGCCACCCGTCCTCATCATGGACGAGGCCACCTCCGAAGCCGGCTCCGAGCATGCCGATGTCCTGGAAAGCGCCGCCAAGGCCGTGACCAAAGGCCGCACCGCGCTCGTCGTTGCCCACCGCCTAGATCAGGCTCGCGATGCCGACCGCATCATCGTCATGGAACAGGGCCAGATTGTCGAGGACGGCACCCACGACGAGCTCATTGCACTGAATGGCCGCTACGCCAAGGCCTATGCCCAGTGGGAACGCGGGTAGCACCGACGCATCTGCGTTCGCGCTCTATCCTGGAATTCATGCACCTTCTCCCCCTGACTGAAGCTGACCGCACGTATCTCGCCCGCCTCAACTTCCTCACGGATACCTTCGGCGACGAGCACAAAGAGCTCACCCCGCAGTTTGAGGAAGATTTCGAGTACTACCTTTCCGGCTGGGATCCTTCACGCGGCGGCTTCATTGCCTGGGAAGGCCACGTGCCCGCCGGTGGGGTGTGGCTCAATTGGGGTACGCCTGAGCGCCACGGGTACGGCCACGTGGCCGAGGGCATCCCCGAAATCGGCCTTGCCGTGGAGCCGCGTTTCCGCGGCCAAGGCGTGGGCACCGCGCTTATCGACGCCTCCACCAACCTCGCCCGCGAAATGGGTGCGCCGGGCATCTCACTGTCGGTGGCCACGGCCAATGAGCGTGCCCACCGCCTCTACCTGCACCTCGGCTTTGAGCCCGTGAGTGAACATAAGGGCCACATCGTACTGGTCAAGCGCTTCCATTAGCCATGGCTTGAGCCCCTAGTTCGATTCCGCCTCTCCCGCTCAAAACACCACAAGCTCCCTCTCCAAAGAGAGGGAGCTTCCTTGTGGAGCATAGGAGAATCGAACTCCTGACCTTCTGCTTGCAAAGCAGATGCTCTACCAATTGAGCTAATGCCCCAGTGACTGTTGAGCATACTCCCGCGTGCACTCAACATGAAAGTCACAAGGAAGCCCCCGCGGAATGAATGCACCATCAGTCTCTTTAATTAACTATTATCACTCTAGTTGCGTGTCGAAGCGACCTGGCAGGCGCGGTCAGCGGAACAATGAATCGTCTACTATTGCCTATTGCCGTTCTTGGAAGGCTGCCATGCGTCGATTCTTTGTCCGCTCCGCCACCGCCCTCGCGCTAGCTGCGATTACTGCAGCGCCGATGAGCGCCCACGCCCAGGAACTGCCCACGGTTCCACCGCTGCCGCGACCGCACGTGAACACCGCGCAGATTCCGCAGCCCCAGCTCCCCGACCTCCAAGAAGAGGTCGTCCGCATGGAGCAGAACGTTTACAACGCCCTCCCGAAGGAGCTTCAGAACAATCCTGTCTTTGCCGGTTCCTCGAGACCCCAGGGCTCGCCTCAGAAACAGGACAAGGCACTCACCGCCAAGGATGCGCGCAACCCGGCACACCGGCGACAATCCGTTGCTGACGAGACGTGCTCCAACTGCGTCGCTATCACCTACGACGATGGCCCTGGCAACCTCACCGGGCAGCTTTTGGACACGCTCAAGGCCAAGGATGCCCACGCTAGTTTCATGGTTCTAGCCCCCAATGCCTACGCTCACCCCGAGCTGCTTCGCCGCATGACGGCCGAGGGCCACACTGTGGGCAACCACACCGATTCGCACAGGGAGCTTACTACGTTGCCCGCGGGACAGGTCGACGCTGAAATCAAGTCCGGCGCAAACGCCATCAAGGCAGCTACCGGCCAGAACCCGAAGTGGCTGCGCCCTCCCTACGGCGCTACTAACGGCACTGTCGACGCCGCAGCACGTGCTAACGGACAGGCCCAAGCACTGTGGTCAGTCGACACACTCGATTGGAAAGACCGCAACGCCGAACACGTCTGCACCGCCGCTGTCGACGGCGCGCAGCCGGGAAGCATCATTCTCATGCACGACATCCACCCCACCACTGTCGAAGCAAGCACTTGCATCATCGACGGTCTCCGCGCCAAAGGGTTAGAACCCGTAAGCCTCGACCGCCTCATCCCCAACCCCCAGCCAGGCCGACAGTACCTCGCCCAATAGGCAACAAGACCTACACACTGGAACCTCTCCGTCAAAGCAACAGGCAGAGCGCACCACCACTCCTATTGCGATTTCCCGCACCGACGCTCAAGCCCTTGTGCCATATATAAGGGATTAAACTACGGCCGGCCATAGGAGTCATAAGGAAAGCTTCGGCGCTTAACTCCACCCCCATATTCCAGTTCAACTCTGACGGGAAAACCAAAAGTGCCCCGCCATTAAGGCGGGGCACTTTTAGTTACTGTTTATCTCATTCGAGATATCAGCTCAAACCACGTTCAATTAGAACGGAAGCTTGATGTCAAGGTTCAGAGCCTTGGCGATTGCCGGGAAAGCAGCAGCAACTGCAGCCAGGACACCAGCAACGATGCCGAAGATGCCCAGTGCAGACGGCTTGCCGTCCTTAGAGGAAAGCTTGGACTTGATGTCGGAGGACTGATCCTTCTTGCCGGAGTTACCAGCGTTGTCGCCCTTGCCATCCTTGCCGTTGTCGCCAGCGTTGCCGTCCTTGCCGTTGTCGCCAGCGTTGCCGCCCT
>NZ_KV788226.1:0-25021 GCF_001807225.1 Corynebacterium sp. HMSC05E07 | reverse complement strand
TTGCCGTTGTCGCCAGCGTTGCCGCCCTTGTTGCCGCCCAGGTTCTCGAGAGCGTTTGCGATGCGCTCGCGGTCCTTGGCTTCCTTTTCAGCGCGCTCGCGCTCGGCCTTAGCGTTCTCCTCGTCTGCCTTGGAGTCAGCAATCATCTTCTGTACACCGTTGTCAGCGTTGACAACCTGGCGGTAGGCCTCTTCGTACTCGATGTTGTAGTTGTTCGGGCCGAACCACAGCTGCTGTGCAGCAAGCTTAGCTGCCAGGTAATCGAGGCGCTCCTCATCGGTGCCGCCGTTCCAGACAGCGACCGGAGTGTTGCCCCACGGGCTCTCCGGCTCGACGAAGTCAGCCGGAACCTTCGGAGCCCAAATACGGTTGCCGTCGAAGTTAGCCTTGTCGGTAGCCCAAGCCTTGAACTTATCTGCCTTAAGAATCTGGGTCTTGTAGACTTCGTAGTTGTAGTCCTTCGCGTCGGAGACGATACCGTGGCCGTGCGCGATAAGGTCAGCGTAGGCCTTACGCAGGGTCACCTGGTTACCGTCGATAACGACAGTTGCGTTGTCGCCAGCCTCACGGAGCTCCAGCTCGCGAGCACCGATTGCGAATTCTGCCTCCATAGCGCGCAGAACGCGAACCTGGGCGTTAGCCTGGTCCAGGAAGCCCTGGCGTACGAGGATATCGGTCTTCTGGGACTCGCGGGAAGCTGCGAGAGCTGCCTGGCGTGCCTCCTCCAGAGCAGCGGAGTCAGCCTTGAGCTGCTCCAGAAGCATCTCAGCGTCAGCAATCAGGGTCTCGACCATCGGGATGTAATCACGAGTGATGTAGTCATCCTTGGTCTTGTCGGCGTTGCGCCAACCGGTGTAGTCGAGGCGCTCCTTGTAGACCTTAATCATGTCCTCGAACTTCTTGATGTTTTCCTTCGGAGTGTTCTGAACGCTGTCGAAGTTTTCCGGATCGATCTGCTTCAGATCAGGAACAACCAGGTCAGGGTGCTTGGACTTGTCGAACTTGGACTCATCGTTGAGCTTGTTCTCGATGCCGTTGGTCTTGTCCAAGTCGCTCTTCAGCAGGCCGAAGTGCTTGTACTCGTCGTTACCCGGAGTGGTCGTGTTACCGACGCCGGTGCCCTTCTGATCACCAACGATGTTGGTAACGGTGTTGTTGTAGTCGAAGGCCTTCTCTTCGTAGTTAGCCCAAGCCTGGTCAGCAGCCTTGTCGTTCTGCAGAGCGTAAGCTACGGACGCGCGTGCAGCCTGAACGTTCTTCTCAGCCTGTGCAAGCTGCTTGGTGGCCTCGTTGGCTGCAGCCTGGTAAGCCTTGTGGTCAGCCTGCTCGGAGCGGTCGAGACCATCGGTGTTAGCAGCGGCAGCTGCTTCGTAGAGCTCACGGAACTGGTTGTTGTTGACGATGTAGTGGTGGGTTGCACCTACGAGGTCGCGCAGCTGAGCCTCGGTAACGTTCTTAGCTTCAACATCCTTAGCCAGGGATGCGTCCGGCTCGTTGAAGCCGCCGCCCTGGATGTTGGTGGCGGTGGTGTCCTCAGCGAAAGCCGGGACTGCAACACCGGAAACGCCGGTGGCTACTGCGATTGCACCTGCGAGAGCTGCGGTGCGAACACGGTTCTTGAACATGTAATTCCCCTATGAGAGTTGAGGTCGGTCTGTGAAAATTATCTTTCGATAACCGTCGTGTAGGGCGACGCTAGCAAATGTTCTTTCAGAATGATCTTCACATTCTCAACAAGTAGTGCAGCTTTTGTCGCTGTTGGCAAGATTATCGGACTTTCGCGGGTCTTTCCAGTCAAACGCAACAACTTTTTAGAGTTTTTCCAACACTCAGGCCGTCTTGATCGGTTAATTAGCAGGTAGATGACAGTGTTTTATACGTGAGGGACTGGTGAAACTATTTCGAACCTATGTGAAAGCTGTGAACGATTCTACCCCTATCCGGGGAATAATTACATGTATGTCATTCGATAGATTAGCCAGAGCGGCCCCTTGGTTTGGTTTCTTAAGGCCTGCTTTTCTTCCGGAGGTTCACGTCCGTAGCCGGGACTATGCTTGGGGTTGAAATAAAGAAAGACGCCCAGCGTCCATCGCTGGGCGTCTTTAGTTTTATGCTGTGGAGCATAGGAGAATCGAACTCCTGACCTTCTGCTTGCAAAGCAGATGCTCTACCAATTGAGCTAATGCCCCATTGTTCCGTGGTGGGCCTAGCTGGAATCGAACCAGCGACCTCATCGTTATCAGCGATGCGCTCTAACCGACTGAGCTATAGGCCCTGACCGGAACGAGTAGTAACTCTACATAGGACTGGCGAGCTATTACAAATCGCCAGGTCAATCTATGTTTTGTGGGTCGTTTTGGAACGTTAATGCATCGATCTCTTTGGCTACCGCTGCGCCTCGTCCTGGAGACGCACCTTGAACCCACCAAAGACATCGACGATGGCGTTATATATAACAGCCATGAGTGGTGCCAGGATGGTCATGAGGACAGCGATGATGGCGCCGAAGAGAGCCGCAGCAGAGACGACGAGGCCAAAGCTGACCTCAAAGCCACCGCCTACGCTGCCGACCAAGCTATTGAGGGAATCCCAAATGCCAGCTTGATCGAGGCCCATGTAGAGCAGGCAAACTGCAATGATCCAGGCAACAAGCCCGACGAGTGACATGGCGAGGCCCACGCGGAAGGCCGACATCGGTGAAATCCGCGCTAGGTGAAGCTCTCGTCCGATCATGGCTTACTCCTCATCGGTCTTGTTGTCAGCGGCCGAATCCGTGTTGTCCTTGGACTCCTCGCCAAGCTTGAGGTGTTCAGGCTTGACGTCCTCAACGGACTTCTCACCCTTGGCTACTGCCTGGGCATCTTCCTCACCGTCGTCTTCAACGTTACGGTCGATAGCAAGCAACTCGACGTCATCGCCCAGGTTGACCAAGCGCACGCCCATGGTGGCGCGGGAGCTCGGGCGAATCTGGTTGACCTCGGTACGGACGACGCCGCCGGCAGAGGTGATGGCGAAAATCTCGTCATCCTCATCGACGGCGATGGCAGAGATGAGCTTGCCGCGCTTCGGGGTGTACTTAAAGGTCATAACACCCAGGCCGCCACGCCCCTGCGGGGTGTATTCCTCAATGGCTGTGCGCTTGCCGTAGCCGCCGGAGGTGGCCACGAGCAGGAACTGACCGTCATTGACCACGGACATGGACAGCAGCTGGTCATCGCCGCGGAAGCGCATGCCCTTCACACCTGCCGTAGCGCGGCCCATCGGGCGCAGCTGGTCATCGTCCGCAGTGAAGCGGATGGCCTGGCCCTGCTCAGAGGTAAGCAGGATGTCATCGCCCTCATGGACAAGCTGTGCGCCAATGAGAGCATCACCCTCGTTGAGGTTGATGGCGATAAGACCGGCGGAACGTGCAGACTCGTAGTCGGTGAGGCGGGACTTCTTTACGCGTCCTTGTTTGGTGGCAAGGACGAGGTAGGGAGCATCCTCGTACGACTGAATCTGGATGACCTGTGCGATCTTCTCCTCCGGCTGGAACTCCAGCAGGTTGGCCACGTGCTGGCCGCGGGCGGTACGGCCCGCCTCCGGGAGTTCGTAGGCCTTGAGGCGATAGACACGGCCAAAGTTGGTGAAGAACAGGATCCAGTCGTGCGTTGAGCAGACAAAGAAGTTCTTGACAATGTCGTCCTGCTTGAGCTCTGCTCCACGCACGCCCTTACCGCCGCGCTTCTGGGCCTTGTAGGCATCCACCTTGGTGCGCTTGGCGTAGCCCGTAGCGGTGATAGTGACAACAACGTTCTCACGTGCGATGAGGTCCTCATCGGTGACGTCACCAGACGCGGCAACGATCTCCGTGCGGCGCTCATCGCCGTACTTCTCGACGATTTCTTCAAGCTCATCGTGGACAATCTGGCGCTGGCGCTCCTCGCGGGCGAGAATGTCCTTGAGGTCGGCGATGATTTCCTCGATCTCCGCCAACTCATCAATGATTTTCTGACGCTCCAAGGCAGCGAGGCGGCGCAGGCGCATGGCCAGGATGGCGTCGGCTTGGATCTCGTCGACGTCGAGAAGCTGCATCAAGCCCTCGCGGGCCTCCTCCACCGTCGGGGAACGGCGGATGAGTGCGATGACCTCATCGAGCATATCGAGTGCCTTGACCAAACCGCGCAGGATATGGGCGCGCTTCTCGGCTTCATCGAGGCGGTACTGGGTACGGCGGACGATGACCTCAATCTGGTGGGCCACGTAGTAACTCAGCATTTGGTCCAGACGCAGCGTGCGCGGCACGCCATCGACAATGGAGAGCATGTTCGCGCCGAAGGAGGTCTGCAGCTGGGAGTGCTTGTACAGGTTGTTGAGAACAACGCGGGCCACAGCATCACGCTTCAGGGTGACAACGATGCGCATGCCCACGCGGTTAGAAGACTCATCCTCAATCTTGGCAATGCCGGCAATCTTGCCGTTAACCACGGACTCCGCGATGTTGGAGATCATGTTGTCCGGGTTGACCTGGTACGGCAACTCGGTGATAACGATGGTCTGGCGGTTGCCCACCTCCTCAATGGAGGTCACACCGCGCATGCGGATGGAGCCACGGCCGGTTGTGTAAGCATCTTTGATGCCCTGGTCACCGACGATAAGGCCAGCAGTGGGGAAATCCGGACCCTTGACGTACTTCATGCACGCCTCAAGAGCCTCTTCCTCACTAGCATTGGGGTTCTCCAGCAGCCAGTAAATGGCGTCCGCCAGCTCGCCCAGGTTGTGCGGCGGAATGTTGGTGGCCATACCCACGGCAATACCGCCGGAACCGTTCATCAGCAGGTTCGGAACGCGGGAGGGTAGGATAACCGGCTCTTCGGTCTTACCATCGTAGTTGGGGGCGAAATCGACCGTGTTTTCACGAATATCGCGCACCATCTCCATGGCCAGAGGCGTCATGCGGCACTCGGTGTAACGCATAGCAGCAGGGCCGTCATTACCGCGGGAACCGAAGTTACCCTGGCCATCGACCAACGGGTAGCGCATGTTCCACGGCTGGGCCAAGCGCACGAGGGTGTCGTAGATGGCGGAGTCACCGTGCGGGTGGAACTGACCCATCGTGTCCGAGACCGGACGTGCGGACTTCACATAACCGCGATCCGGGCGGTAGCCGGAGTCAAACATCGCGTAGAGGATGCGGCGGTGTACTGGCTTGAGGCCATCACGAACCTCCGGCAACGCACGGCCGACGATGACGGACATGGCGTAGTCGATATAGCTCGACTCCATCTCCTCATTGATGTCAATCGGATGAATACGATCAAAAAGATCGCCGTTGTTATCACTCATAACGCCTTATCCTACCGGCTATGACTCCCTGAGGCTGTGTATGGCGCGGGTTGTGCGCACGAGTGGTATCACTGCGGTATCATCTTGCTAGCATCGTAGGTATGGCAATGACTTTAAGGCTGACTCCAGAGCAGGATCACGCACTCACGCTGTTGGCTTCCGCGCAAGGAACCTCGAAACATGAGGCTGTGGTGCGGGCCGTTGTCGCTGCGGCATCGCGCACGCTGTCGGATGCTGCAGTACAAGACACCGCACGCAGGTTGCTTCCCGGCCGCTCGGAGCTTGAGGCAGAAATTCGCCAGGCACGTGGTCACGCATGAGCGTTGAGCACTTAGTGCTGATAGCTCGGGAGTTTTGTCGGGTTTATCGAGTGCGCATTGTGTCCTTTGCGGCCCTTGCCGCGGCGGCGGGTGCTAGTACGGCGTCGGTGGAAGGTATACGCGTCCACGGGAGTCACCAGGATGCCGCCCGGTCGCTGGAGACCGTTTTACGAGCGGTTCCCGCCTTGAGCGGAAAGAATGAAGAATTCGCCCACTTTTGCGCGGAGGTCTATCGTTCTGTGGCAGAAGTTATGTAAGTTAAACATGATACAGAAGGGCACGACGACTGTTCCGTCTCGTTCCCTGGCGGTGGTTCTACCATGACCACCACCCAACCCCCTGCAGAAAGGAATTCCCTATGTCCATGAAGAAGCTTCTCGCCGCGGGTGTTATCGCCACCACCCTCGCGACTGCGGTCGCTCCGGTCGCTAGTGCTGAGACCACCAACGAGGACTGGAAGGGCAAACGTAATCCTGACTTCCAGCAGGGCGAGGCCGGCTCCTCCCTGACTGGCTCCTCTCCTATTGACACCACTCTCATCATCGGCGGTTCTATTGCCGGTGCTTTAGCGCTACTCAAGCTCATCACGGACAACGTTCCTGCCCTGCGTGCGCAGGTTGACGAATTCGCCGCACAGATTGGCCTAGCCGGTTCCTCCGGATCCTCTGAAGACAGCCGTCTCAACCAGGGTGGTCTTGATTTTGATCTTGAGCGCCTTGCCCGCACGAATGGTTTCCCGGAGATTGCTGACCAGCTCGCCGCGCTCAAGGCTAATTCCAGCGCGCCGGCACAGTAAGCTCAGGTATATGACAAACCTCACCCAGCTTCTCCAGTCCCCCACCCGCAATGCCGTGGTCGCGGACTTGTCCACAGCCGCCGATGAGGCCGTTTCTTCCCTCAGTGGCATTTCCGGAATGGCCTTCAAAGGCGCCTTGGCCGCCGCAAAGAAGGCAGATTCCAAAGTCCTTTCTAAAGGAATCAACCAGTTGCTCCCGGAGCTTCTCAATGCCCTAGATTCCTATTGGAAGGAATTCGAAGGTTCTGAGCAATCCGATTTTGGCACCTACCTGGATGGTCGCAGCTCTGAAATTACTGACACCATCATGGCCACTGCAGATGAATCCGCAAAGGACATTAAAACACCAGGCATCGCGCGCACCTATAAGTCACTGCGCGGCAAGGCTTCTTCCATCTTGGAGCCCAACGTTCCGACCATCGGTCGTGTCCTACAGCGCCACATGGGCACTGTATAGGCAATGACATAGGGTAAACAGACAAAAAGACCAGCTCCTCATCGCGAGGGCTGGTCTTTTCTCGTTTCTCTGTGCCTGTGCGTCTTCTCTGTGCGTGTGCTTTGCTGGTGCAGTTGCCGGCTTACACGTCGAGGAAGCGCACGTCCTTCGCACGACGGGTAATGAAGGAACGGCGAGCAGAAACGTCATCACCCATGAGGATGGAGAAGAGCTCGTCGGCACGCTGGGCGTCCTCAAGATCCACGCGGCGCAAAATACGGGTATTCGGATCCAGGGTGGTCTCCCAGAGCTCGGAAGCGTTCATCTCACCAAGACCCTTATAGCGCTGGATGCCGTCATCCTTATTGATCTTGCGGTTCTCAGCCAGGCCTTCTGCCAAAAGCTTGTCACGCTCAGCATCGGAGAAGGCATAACCTGGCTGGCCCTTAGCCCACTTGAGCTTGTACAGCGGCGGGTTAGCCAGGTAAACGTGACCATCCTCAACCAGCTGCGGCATGAAGCGGAAGAGCAGGGTGAGAAGCAGCGTTGCGATGTGCTGGCCGTCCACGTCGGCATCAGCCATGAGCACGATCTTGTCATAACGCAGCTTGGAAATATCAAACTCTTCGTGGATACCGGTACCCAACGCAGTGATGATGGCCTGAACCTCGGCGTTCTTGAGCACCTTGTCCATACGGGCCTTCTCCACGTTGAGGATCTTGCCTCGCAGCGGCAGGATGGCCTGGAACATGGAATCGCGGCCGCCCTTTGCGGAACCACCTGCGGAGTCACCCTCCACGATGTAGAGCTCAGAGAGCTTGGAGTCCTTGGAACGGCAATCCGCCAGCTTGCCGGGCAAACCACCGAGGTCACCGGCGGATTTACGGCGAACTAGCTCACGGGCCTTGCGCGCAGCGACGCGGGCATGCGCCGAAGAAACAGCCTTATTGATAATGACCTTGGCCTCAGCCGGGTTGGCATCAAACCAGTCATTGAGGTGCTCGTTGACTGCGCGCTGGACAAAGCCCTTGATCTCAGAGTTGCCGAGCTTGGTCTTGGTCTGGCCCTCGAACTGCGGGTCACCCACCTTGACGGAAATGACGGCAGCAAGACCCTCGCGGCAGTCATCACCGGAGAGGTTGCCATCCTTTTCCTTCAGGAGCTTGTGTTCCTTGGCATAGCGGTTCATCAGGGAGGTCAGCGCCGCACGGAAGCCCTCCTCGTGGGTACCACCTTCGTGGGTATTGATGGTGTTGGCGAAGGTGTGGACGGACTGCTTGTAGCCCTGGTTCCACTGCAGTGCGATTTCGACCTCATGATCCTCGCCCTTGACGTCAAAGCCAACGATGGTGGGGTGAATAGAGGACTTGTTGCGGTTGAGGTATTCAACGTAGTCCTGCAGACCGTTCGGGTAGTGGTAGGTTACTTCCTTCTTTTTCTTGGAAGCCTTCTTCTCACTGTCCTCCCCACTAGCATCCTTCTCATCCAGGGAGCTCAGGCTTACAGCCTCATCGCCGGCCTCTGCAATCTCATCGAGCTCGGCCTGCTCCTTAGAGATGGCGCGCTCATCACGAAGAACGATGGTCAGACCCTTGTTGAGGAAAGCCATCTCCTGGAGGCGGCGGGCGATGGTGTCGTAGTCAAACTCGACGGTCTCAAAGATCTCCGGATCCGGCCAGAAACGGACGGTGGTACCGGTCCCGCGGGCTTTGTCGCCCTCGACGAGATCGTCCGGGATGGCGTTGGTGAAGTTCTGGTACCAGTGCTTGCCATCGCGCTTAATGTCCGCCTCAACGCGGGTGGACAATGCGTTGACCACGGAAATACCCACACCGTGAAGACCACCAGAGACCGCGTAGGACTCAGAGTCGAACTTGCCGCCGGCGTGCAGCTGGGTCATGACCACCTGGACAGTCGGAACACCAGAAGCGTGCATCTCCACCGGGATACCACGGCCGTTATCGATGACCTCAACGCCGCCATCCTCCAAGAGGGTGACGATGACCTTGTCGGCGTAGCCGGCCATGGCCTCATCGACGGAGTTATCAACGATCTCCCAGATCAGGTGGTGCAGGCCGCGGGCACCGGTGGAACCGATGTACATGCCGGGGCGCTTACGGACGGCCTCAAGGCCCTCCAAAATCGTAATTGACCCCGCATCATATGCGTGTTGTTCAGCCACGGATTCGCGTTCTCCTTTTGGCTAGAGCTAAATCTAAGACTTTAGTCATTCTACACTGTGTCCCCCCACGCAGAGACACTGCACGCCAGTGAGAGCGGCGAATTTGAGGGAATTTCGCGGTTTCCTAAAATTCCATATTTTTAATATGAAGATTCTTCTGGCTGTCCAGGGACAGGATTACCCATAGGTACGGGGATTATCCATAGGTATCCTGCGAGCCTTGCGGCTTTACCCACTGGCGGCCCTCGTAATTGCGGTGCTGCTTAGGGCCTTGAATGTGCAGCTTAACCACCACATCCGGGCCGAGACGGTCCGCGATCTTCTGCAATATTGGGCGCTGGAGGTAGCGAAGTTCGGTGGCCCAACTCGAGGAATCACACGCTACGTAGACCACGTGTTCCTTAATGGTGAGAGGTTGGGTATGCGCAGCGATGCGCTCACCGACGAGGTTGTCCCAATTGCCCATCACCCAACCATGGGCCAATTCATGCTCCCAGCCACGCTTTCCAATTTCACGCTGAATCTGGGCACCCAGGCTTGGCACATCAAGGCTGCGACGACGACGGCGCCCATCAGGTCCGCTCGGGCGACCGCGGCGATAAGGCTTGGGTTGTTGTTCCGCTGGCGTTGGCGCCAGGTTCATCTTCGGCGCTGGTTTGTTGAGCTTGGGCGCATTCTTAGAATTACTTCGCGTGCGCTCGAATAGGGCCTTGACTGGATCGAATTCCGGCTCAGTCATCGTCATCACCAGCAGTCGCCTGATCCACCTGGTCGTGCGGCGTAAGTTCAGAAATCCGGCCCTCTTCCGTGTCCCTCACGGTGACTGTGAAACGCTCGATGGGCTGCAGATTGCCAGGGAGATCCTCGTCAACGGCTGCGGTAATGAGCACTTGTTCAGCCTCAGCCGCAAGGTGCACGAGCTTTTCGCGGCGCTTGGCATCCAGCTCAGCGAAGACATCATCAAGGATGAGGATCGGATCGGTGCCGTCCTGGCGCAGCAGATTGAATTCCGCCAGGCGCAGGGAAATGGCATAAGACCAGGTCTCGCCGTGGCTGGCAAAGCCCTTCGCAGGGGCCGTGCCCAAGTTCACTACGAGGTCATCGCGGTGGGGGCCCACCAGCGACATGCCACGCTCGATCTCTCGCTGCCGCATGGAGGCGAGCTCCGTAAGCATCATGGCTTCGATGACATCGCGATCAGTGACGTCCACGGTGGACTTGTACTCGATGCTGGCCGGGCGGGACTCCGGAGCAAGGCCGGAATAAGCGGCGGGGATGAGTTCGCGGAGTTCGTCGACAAGCGCCAGGCGTGCCTGGATCACTTGCGCGCCGAGGGAAGACAGCTGCGTATCCCACACGTCGAGGGTTGCCAGTGCTGACGCACCGTCACTATCGCTGTAGCCGCGACGCAAACTGGGTGACGCTGACTTCAACAGTGCATTTCGCTGCTTGAGCACCTTGTCATAATCAGCCTTTACCCCGGCCAGACGCGGGGTACGTGAGGCAATGATGTCATCGAGATACTGGCGTCTTGCTGCTGGTTCACCGCGAATGAGGGAGAGATCTTCGGGAGAGAACAACACGGTTGTGACCACGCCGAGCACTTCCCGCGGAGATTTGAGACGGGTGCGGTTGATTTGCGCCTGGTTCGCCGCATGCGGCTTGATGAGCAGGTGCGCGGTGAGCTCACGGCCTTGGTTAACCGCGGTTGCAGAAATACGCGCGTTGGCTGCCCCGTGGCGCACCAGCGGGGCATCGTGGGCAACGCGATGCGAAGACAGGTGCGCGGTATAACCAATGGCCTCGACGATATTGGTTTTGCCAAAGCCATTGCGGCCAACGAAAAGGGTAATCCCCGGTTTCAGCTCGAGGGTGAGCTCGGGCCAGGAACGGAAGTCCCTGACATCGAGTTCGCGAATGTACATACGGCCTAGCCTGGCAGACGCACCGGCATCAGCAGGTACGTGAAGTCCGTCTCCGGAGTCGGGAACGTGCCATCCTCGGTGGCCGCCGGCAGTTCCTCCGGCTCCGGAATCATGATCGCCGGGCGGGAAGGTTCGGTGAAGCCGAAGACGACGCGATCGGTGTGAACCACGGCCAATCCATCCTTGAGGTAGGACGGGTTGAAGGCGATGACGAAGCTATCGCGGCCGTTGAAAGCACAGGGCAAGGTTTCCGTGGCGCGGCCGGAATCAGCGCCGGCGGCGAGGGTGACCTCGCCTTCACCGAACTCCATGCGGATCTGCGCGTTGCGGTCTGTCAGAAGAGACACACGGCGGATGGCTTCCTGCAGCGGAGCAACCTCGATGCTGGCCATCGCCGTGTGGCTCTTGGGCAGTAGCGGTGCCACGTTGGGGAAGTCCGCATCGAGCATGCGGGTGGTGGTCTCGCGGTTATCTGCATGCAGACCAAACAGGCCCTCAGCAGCGATGTTCTCGCCGGTACCCACGGCGATCTCCACCGGGATGTTGAGGTGGGTATCCAGGGAACGGCCGGTTTCCTGGAGGGTCTTGGCTGGGACAAGAAGCTTGGCCTCAACGGACTCAGAGACCGGGTCCCACTCGAAGGTGCGCATGGCCAAGCGGAAGCGGTCCGTGGCGGTCATCTCCACGTGGGAGCCGTTGATCGCAATGTGCACACCAGTGAGCATCGGCAACGTGTCATCCTTACCGGCTGCGGCTACGACCTGGCTAATTGCCTCAACGAAGAGCTGCGGATTGATGGTACCGGTCACCTCCGGGAGCACAGGCAGCTGCGGGTAATCATCCAGCGGGATAAGTGGCAGTTCAAAGCGGGAAGAACCACAGGTAAGCAGGACCTTGGAATCCTCCTGCGTCATCTCCACTTCCTTGTTGGGCAATGAGGCAACGATGTCAGAAAGCAATTTACCGGCCACGGCAATGCGTCCCGGTTCATCCACCATGCCGGCAATGCGCACGCGAGTGGACACTTCGTAATCGAAGCCGGTGAATTCCAAACCATTGTCATCCGCGGTGATCAGCATTGCGCGAAGTACCGGCTGGGTGACCTTCGACGGCAGACTGCGCGCGACCCACGCGACGGCGTTGGCGAGGTCATCTTTGGCAACGCGAAATGACACGGACTGGTCCATGGTGGTGAGACGCTCCTCTAGTTGCGGATGGATAAATTCTTGGAAGCTCACTCCAACTTACAGGATCGCCACCGAACCACAGGAGTTTTGTCATTCCACTTTTGAGCCCTTCGTTGGGGCCGGGCGACCAGGCGGGCGCCAGCGAATCACACACATCTTTTTCTTCTTGGTTAGGGAGAAAACAAAATAGGAGTAGTAATAACCGCTGTGGGATCTGTGGACAACTATGTAAATCCCAAGCTCTTTCCGGCGAAGCGATCTGTGAGTCAGGGTGTGGGATTGCTGTGATCAAATGACACAAAATGTGAGTAACCCTCCGGGGGCCGACGTTATCCACAATTCATCCCCAGATCCATCGGCGCTGATCACAGGGTTAACCACACGCGAAGAACCGCTTCTGATCTGCTGTGGATGCAGAAAATGTGACCAGGATCTATGAATCACAACAGTGGAATTACACAGCTGTGAATAACTCTGTGGATAACGATCAACAAACGCCCCTCCCCGGGTGACACCGTGAGATGGTGCTGGTGGGAGGGGCGTCGGCAAGCAACGTGGCGCCGTGGATTTAGTGCACGACGTCTTAGTGACTGTTGTGATTCTTCACGCGTTGGGTCAGCGCCTGGATTTCATCGTAGGTATTTCTGTTCTCTGTCATCTCCTTGCGGATCTTGCGATCCGCATAGATGACCGTGGTGTGGTCCTTGCCGCCAAACTGATCACCGATCTTGGGCAGAGACAGCTCGGTGAGCTCACGGCACAGGTACATCGCCAGCTGGCGGGCATGGGCGACGGCGCGCTTCTTACCAGAGCCGCGAAGGGTGTCGACGTCAATGTTGAAGTACTCCGCGGTGACCTCCATGATGGCGGCCGCGGTGATCTGGCGATCAGCAGAATCCGGTGCGAGATCATGCAAAGCAATCTCCGCCATCTCCATGCTGATCGGTTCGTTGACCAGCGAGGAATACGCAGAAACGCGAATGAGCGCACCTTCGAGCTCACGAATGGAGGATTCGAAGCGCGAGGCAATAAGCTCCAACACGGAACGGTCCACATCGGTGCCGTCTGCCGCAGCCTTCTTCATGAGGATGGCAATGCGTGTTTCCAAGTCTGGCGGCTGGATGTCCGTGATGAGGCCGCCTTCGAAACGCGTGCGGAGGCGATCCTCCAGCGTGGTCAGCTGCTTCGGCGGGCGGTCAGAGGACAAAATGATCTGCTTATTGGCCTGGTGCAGTGCATTAAAGGTGTGGAAAAACTCCTCCTGCGTGGATTCCTTGCCCTCCAAGAATTGGATGTCATCCACCATGAGGATGTCCAGGTTGCGGTAGCGGCGTTTGAAGGACTCCTGGCGGTCATCACGCAATGAGTTGATGTAATCATTGGTGAACTCTTCGGAGGACACGTACTTCACGCGCAGGCCCGGGTGCAGGACCTGGGCGTAGTTACCCGCTGCATGCAGCAGGTGTGTCTTGCCCAGGCCGGAACCGCCCCAAATAAACAGCGGGTTATAAGCACGGGCGGGATTTTCCGCTACCGCGACAGCTGCACCGTTGGCGAAGCGATTTGAGGAACCAATAACGAAGTTCTCAAACGTGTGCTTCGGATTGAGGGACTTCTCGCGGTTCGGGTTGTGAGCAGGTTCCTCGCGGGGGATGCGTGGACCGGAGGCCTCCGGGTAGCCGGCCGGGCCGCTTGCTTGCTGTTCATTGTAGTGCTGGGCCAGCTCGTCCAGGCTGGCCGGTGAATAGGTGGAATCCCAATTAATCGGCCGCTGCTGGGGTTGTGCTGACTGCTCTGCCGCCCGCTGCGCAGGGCGTTGTGGCTGCTGATAGGTCGGTTCAGTCTGGTGACCCATGCCGTGCTGGGGTGCCTCGGTCTGGACGGGGCGCTGTGGTGCTGCTTCCTGAGCGGCTTCGGACGGTTGCGGTGCCTGCTGCTCTGCGGCCGCCTGTTGGGCAGTGATGGTCACGGCTAAAGAACACGGCCTGCCCATGTGCTGTGACAAGGTGCGTGAAATGTGCTCCCCCAGCTCGGTCTCAATGACATTCTTTGCATTCTCGTGCGGGGCGGCGATGAGTGCGTAGCCATCGCCGATCATGATGGGCTCAACGAGCTGCAGGTTAAGGCGCTGGCTGTGGGTGAAATTCGGCACGGCCGAGTTGGGTTGCTCGGATTGTGCTAGCAGGTCAGTGACCACTGCTTTCCAGCTGGCCCTGAGGGCCGCTTGCGGATCAGACAAGACGCCTACCTTCTGTGTAGTTCGAGTTCACACAGTGCCATTGGTACGAGGCCACATGACACGTACTCGACCACTGCGCGGGTATTCGGGTAACTCGGGTAACGCAGTGATTCTTGTAGTGATGGGGATGGACGGATGGACTGAGAAGAGAGTGAGAATTCCACCGGGTTTCCACCGAAGATTCCACACGATGTTTTAGCGCGTCACCTCGGTTTCCACAAAGTTATCCACAGGTGTGGAAAGGCGGTTTATTCACAGCCTATCTCATGGCTGTGGATAACTTTCAATCGGCACCCTAATGCCGTTGAGCTGCGAAAACTCTAAAAGTCTCAAGGTGTGATTGAGAGTTATCCACACCCTGTTGACGGCTGTGGAATTTGATTCCTTAGTTCTACCGTGTTGATCCGAGGCTGTCTAACGCACTTTTTATGCAGGGTTCAGCCTGAGCGAGCAGGGACGGTTTGGCGGTGCTGCCGGAACGCGCTTGACCCGCAGCATGAGGGCGAAAAGTAGTGCTCTAGCTGCGGATAAAAACATCGATGTCATTTCGGGTACACCCAGTGTGTCGATTTGTTCTACGCCCCACCTGTCACGTAACCTGTGATGGTCTATCGCAGCAGTGCATGGAGCACATGTTGCATGTGGGACTGCCTCGCCCCGCCTTGCGGCGCCTTCCGGGCGAAGCCTCATCCCCGCGAACACCATTCATCAGTGGATGCACAGGCCCCACCGCATTCGGCGGTGGTCTTGGGTTATCTGCGCACAACTTCAAGGAGTTAATCGTGGCAAAGGGTAAGCGTACCTTCCAGCCGAACAACCGTCGTCGTGCTCGTAAGCACGGCTTCCGCACCCGCATGAGCACCCGCGCTGGCCGCGCCATTGTCGCTGCTCGTCGCAAGAAGGGTCGCGCTAAGCTCACCGCTTAATTCATGCTTCCAGCCCAGCATAAGCTCACGTCCCCGAGACAATTTCGGCGGACCATTAAGGGCGGACGCCGGGCGGGCACGCGCACCGTTGTCGTGCACATGCGCATCAACGATGGTGAGGACGCCATCGCGGCCACTGGCCCGCGATTTGGCCTCATCGTTTCGAAGGCCGTCGGGAATGCCGTGGTTCGCCACCGCACCTCCCGGCGGCTTCGTCATGTGTGCATGGCGGTCATGAAGGATGGCGCTCATGGCGCACCTTTACCCCCGCGTACTGACATTGTTATCCGCGCCTTGCCCGCCAGCGCAGAGGCTACTAGTGAGCGCCTTGAGCGCGATATCCGCAAAGCCCTAGCTAAATGGGATATCTGAACTCTCAGGGGGAAGAGATCCCTGAAGCTCGTGGCTTCGGGCGAGTCCTAGTTCACGGGGTGCGCTTCTACCAAAAGCATGTTTCAGCCCTTAAGATGGTTTCGACCTGTCGTTTTGAACCGACATGCAGTGCCTACGCCCTAGAGGCAATCTCCGTCCACGGAGCGCTCAAGGGAACGGGCATGGCCGTCGCCAGGCTCTGCAAGTGTGGGCCCTGGCATCCGGGCGGATTCGATCCGGTACCGACCAAACAACAACGAAGGTAAACAACACTCGTGCTTAATTTCATCTATTGGCCAATTTCAGCCATTCTGTGGTTCTGGCATTGGCTCTTGAGCTTCGTCCTTGATTCCGCTTGGGGTGGAACCTGGATTATCGCCATCGTTCTTCTGACGTGGACGCTCAAGGCCATCATGGTCAAGCCAACCATCACGCAGCTGCGCTCCTCACGCAGGATGCAGGAGATCCAGCCGCAGATCCAGGAAATCCGTGCCAAGTACGGCAATGATCAGACCAAGGCTGCACAGGAGATGCAGCGAATCTACAAAGAGTCCGGTGTGCGTCCGGTGGCAGGCTGCCTGCCGATGTTCGCTCAGATTCCCATGTTCATTGGTCTCTTCCACGTGCTGCGGTCCTTTGACCGCACCGTCGCCGTCGCCGGTGGCTTTGGCCACCCGGCTGGCGAGCCCATGTCGGAGGAGATGAATGCCTCCATCGCGAACTACATCTTCAAGCCGGAGCAGGTCCAGCAATTTGTTGACGCGAAGATCTTCGGTGTGCCCCTCGTGGCCAACCTGCGCCTGAACTCTGGTCTGGAGATCGTCAAGGAAACCACGACGACGCAGGCTGCTGTCATCATCGTGCCGCTGATCGCCATCATTGCAACGCTGACCCACTTCAACGCGCGTATGTCTCTCAACCGCCAGGAGGCGCGTCGCGCCGCTGGTAAGACGGCAACTCCGCAGGGCCAGAACGCTGAGATGATGCAGCAGCAAATGGCCATGATGAACAAGATGATGCTGTGGTTTATGCCGGCCATGCTGGTCTTCTCCGGCTTTATTTGGCCGATTGGTCTTCTTTTCTACATGTTGGCCAACACCGTGTGGACCTTCTTCCAGACGCGCCTCGTCTACGCCAAGATGGACCGCGAGGAAGAAGAGGAAGCAGCTGCCAAGGCTGAGCTCAAGCGCACCTCCGCTCCTAAGCCGGGCGCTCGCAAGAAGGACAACCGCTCCAAGAAGCAGCGCCGCAAGAATAACTAGAACTACCCAGGAGAATTCACAGTGACCGACACTGTATCCGACACTGTGCCACTGGACCCGTCTGACGTGTTTGGATCGCGTCTGCCGCTCGCGCAGAAGTACCACGATTCACTCGCCACGGACGGGTCCACTCGTGGTTTTATTGGCCCCCGTGAAGTCCCGCGCTTGTGGGAGCGGCACCTCATCAACTGCGCCGTGGTGGCAGAGGTGATGCCCCAGGACGCCGTGCTTATCGACGTCGGCAGTGGCGCCGGCCTCCCCGGTATCCCCCTGGCCATCGCCCGGCCGGACCTTCAGATCACCCTCATTGAGCCGCTGCTCAAGCGCTCTACGTACCTCAACGAGGTCGTCGACCTGCTGGGTCTTGACAACGTCACCGTCATTCGTGGCCGCGCCGAGGAAGGCCCGGTCAAGAAGGCCGTGAAGGGTGCAGACATTGTGACCTCCCGCGCGGTGGCCCCGCTGGGCAAGCTAGCTAAGTGGTCGCTGCCGCTTGTTCGCAAAGGTGGCGAAATGATTGCCCTTAAAGGTTCCTCTGTCCATGAGGAACTTGAGCGTGACGCTGCAGATATCAAGCGCGCCGGTGGAGGAAAAGCCGAGGTCATGACCATTCACGGCACCACGATTATCCGTGTCCCCCGCGTGAACTAGAGTAGACGGCATGACTCATCCTCGTCTTATCACCATCGCGAACCAGAAAGGTGGCGTGGGTAAAACTACCTCCGCCGTCAACCTTGCCGCCGCGCTCGCAGAGGCCGGCAAGAAGGTACTGGTGATCGACCTGGACCCGCAGGGCAACGCCTCCACCGCCGTGGGCGCTGAACACACCTCCGGTACTCAATCCAGCTACGAGGTGCTCTTGGGGGATTGCACTGCTGACGATGCGCTGCAGCACTCCCCCGATAATGAGAACTTGTACTGCATCCCCGCCACCATTGACCTAGCTGGCGCGGAGATCGAAATGGTGTCCCTCGTACGCCGTGAATTCCGTCTTTATGATGCCTTGCACAAGGGTTTCTTGGAGGACCACGGCTTTGAGTACGTGTTCATTGACTGCCCCCCTTCCCTGGGCTTGCTCACCATCAACGCGATGTCCTGCGCCGAAGAGGTCATCATCCCCATCCAGTGTGAGTACTACGCTCTGGAGGGTGTGGGCCAGCTGTTGGGCAACATCTCGATGATCCGGGAGCACCTTAATGAGGATCTCCATATCTCCGGCGTGCTGCTGACCATGTTTGATGCCCGCACCAAGCTGGCCCAGCAGGTTGCGGATGAGGTCCGTGAGCAGTTTGGTGCCGTTGTCTTGGGCAACGTTATCCCCCGCTCTGTGCGCGTCTCGGAGGCTCCGGGCTATGGTAAGACGGTTATCGCTTATGACCCGTCGTCGACCGGTGCCCGCGCATACGCGGCCGCCGCGCGCGAACTGGACAGACGCGGGGACTACACGCCGCACCCCACCACGGGTGCTATTGGCGTGAGCCCCGAGATTTTCGCGGAATTGGAAGGATAGGACACTGTGGCAGATCGCACTGCAGATAGGAAGGCAGACCAGAAGCCGGAGCAGCGCCAGGGCGGCCTAGGCAAGGGCCTAGCCGCGCTTATCCCCTCCGGCCCGGGCGCTCCCTCCCGCAAGCCGCGTTTGGGAGATTCCGCCGCGGACATCATTCTGGGCGCCTCCACCGGCGCACCCAAGGACTCCGGCCCGAAGAAGATACAGGGTGCGCCAACCATCCAGCAATCTTCCGGCTCCAAGAAGCGCCAGGCTAAGCCCTCGGTGATTGGTGCGACGTACCGCGAGATCTCCGTCGGTGACATCCTCCCCAACCCGAAGCAGCCGCGTACCGTCTTTGATGAGGACGAGCTGGCAGAGCTGGTCCACTCCATCAAGGAGTTCGGCCTGCTGCAGCCAGTTGTGGTCCGTCCTTCTGAGGAGGGCGGCTTCGAGCTCATCATGGGTGAGCGCCGCTGGCGCGCCTCCTCCAAGGCGGGTCTGGCCACCATCCCGGCCATTGTGCGCGATACCAAGGATGATGACCTCCTTCGTGACGCCCTGCTGGAGAACATCCACCGCGTGCAGCTCAACCCGCTGGAAGAAGCACACGCTTACCAGCAGCTCCTTGAAGAGTTTGGTGTGACTCAGAATGAGCTGGCTGATCGCATCGGCCGTTCCCGCCCCCAGGTGACTAACATGATCCGCCTGCTTAAGCTGCCGGTGAACGTACAGAAGCGCGTGGCTGCCGGCACCCTGTCCGGTGGTCACGCCCGTGCCTTGTTGGGCCTTCCGGATGCAGAGGCTATGGAGTTCATTGCTAACCGCATTGTGGCGGAGGGTCTCTCCGTGCGCGCTACGGAGGAAGCTGTCACCTTGTACAAGCGCGATGGGAAGCCGGCCGAGGCAACGAAGAAACCTGCGGTCCCGCAGCCGCAGTTCTTCACCGAGTCCGCCGAGCGCCTGGCCGATCGTTTCGACACCAAGGTCACCGTCACCATGGGCAAGCGTAAGGGCAAGATGGTCGTCGAATTCGGCGACCAGGAAGACTTCGAGCGCATTATGGCGCTTATTGAAGGCACCGAAAGCAGCTAGCCCAACCATGTTCGTTCAGGCCGTCAAGGAAGGTGTTGCCATCAATCCCTTGGCGGCCCGATCTATCTTCTGGGAGATGAAGACCACCGTCGCTGATCCCGCCTTCGAGAAAGAAGCCTGGCTCAGCGCTACCCTGTTGCGCTACGGTGACTGCGGCTTCACCGTGGGTGATGAGGCGACCGTTTTCTTCTGCCCGCCGGATCTGGCTCCTGGTACCGCAAAGTTGCCCACCTCCCCTGTCTCGGAGGATGCGGTGCTGGTGTCGTCCCTCTTTGTGAAATCGGAGCGTGCGGCCAAGGGCTTGGAAGCAGTGCTTCTCGACGCCACAATAATGCACCTCACCTCGCGCGATGCCAGCGCCGTCGAGGCTTTTGGCTATCGTGACCACGCCAAGGCTGAGGATCTGCTGCGGGACAAGCCGGGCCGCATCGGTCTGCTTTCTGTGGAAACGCTGGAGTCAGCCGGATTCATGGTGGTGCAGGATCACCCCATTACGCCACGCCTGCGCCTCGAGCTGCCTCCTGCCTTCGATTTGCTCACCGCAGCTGCGGTGGAGGATCTCCTCGCCCGCGCCCTGGCGTAGGGCCTAGGCTTCAAAGACCTATTCAATGAACAGGTCCGTCAGCGTGGTCTACAACGAGCGACCTGCCCAGCACGGGATTGCCACTTCCACCGGAACTGTCGGGGATTCTTATGACAATGCTCTGGCAGAAAACGTTAATGGTTCCTACAAGAACGAGCTGATCCATACTCGCAGGTGGAATGATGTTGTCGAGGTAGAAATCGCGACGTTCGAGTGGGTGTCATGGTGGAACGCGACTAGGTTCCACCAAAGCTTGGGATACCGAACCCCGGTCGAGGTCGAAACCGAATTTTGGAAGCAGAACCCGCCACAGGAAATAATAGAAATCAAGGCAAATGCCTAGGAACAAAACTCGGGGCACTTCACTGCTGTATCTCGGCGGGGCCTATCGGTGCCAAATGGTGCCAAATGGTGCTACCCTAGTGTTATTGCCACCTGTTACGACAGGATCGGAAGAAGACCCTGGGACCCCAGCCGGACGACTGGACCCAGGGTCTTCGCCTGCCTCTAGAGGGAATCCGGGGTGGGACGTTTGAGGACCACTTTCTCGTGCAGCTTCTCCCAGTACTGCTCTTCCCCTAGATGGACGGAGTTCAGTGCTCCCAGAACGGCATCTGGAATCCAGAGCAGGGGATCATCGCCACCGCGTACGTGTCGCAGTCGGATGCCAGCACTTTGTCCCTGGCCCTGCAGGGCAACTATATGGGCGACGTCTCGCCTGTTTTGTGCTTCTTGCCGGCTTTCCAAAGTGATGTTGTGGACGTGCATCTCGGAGAGCGCGAAGTACATCTGCTCCAAGCATTTCCTGCGGTGCCTCTCCGTCTTCTTGCTCACTTCACTCCGGTGGGTGATGATCGCTTGCATTCTGATCGCATATGTTTTGTTGTCCATCGGAGATGGAGAAAGCTGGCGCCGCAAGTTGACACTGCTGATGGCGGACTTTCCAACCATCGAAGGCATAAGTCGTGAGAAAGATATGGGGTTCCCCGCTGAGTGGGGCGAGTTAGATATTTGGAATGTCGAAAAGCGTGAATAGTAGAGACCTATATTGTGCAGGAATTCTTGTTTTGTGGAGCAACGTCCCGTTGCCCCACTTCTCAAGAAGATCGTTCCGCGCGCAGGAGCTCGTCAAAGCGATAGGTGCCGGTGACGGCGGTGTCATCGTCGAGAAGGTACAGGCGCTTAACGGAGACAACGATTGCTTCGGCAATGTCATCGCGGCAGTCCGGGTTGGTGAGGACTGCAATATCCTTCGGGCTGGTCAGGTAACCCAGCACCACCTGTACAACCGGCATCTGAGTCAGACGCAGCAATGCCCACGTGCGGCCGTGGTTGCGGCAGTTACCCAGTTCGGTGCGGGCAACGATCTCACGCTGGATGAAGCCGGAAAGCGTCTCACCAATAAGTGAGGAGTTGCCGGACTCCGAACCGAAGTAGAAGGTGGCCACGCCGTTGGCCTTGTCCGTGGGATACTCATCGCAGGCCAAGGAAATCACCAGGTCAGCGCCGAATGCGTTGGCCAAGCCCGCGCGGTCACGGATGGACGGGTCATCAGTGCGCGGGCGGGAGATGATGGTCTCCATGCCGGCGGCAATCATCCGGCCGGCAACGCGCTCAGCCAAGTCCCAGAGGATTTCTTCCTCCGTGATGTCACCGTAGCGGCCCTTCACCGTGCGGCCCTTGTTGAAGCCGCCGAGGCTCGGGTCAATGACGACTCGCTTGCCGGCCAACTTCGGACCAGCGTTGCGCACGCGCTCGCGCTCTTGGATGTTATGGGCCGAGCCGCCGGTAATGCGCCGACCCAGAAGGCTGAGCGCATTGATGGTGTTGGGCCCACACACACCATCGCTGCGCAGGCCACAGTTGAGTTGGTATTCCGCTAGGGCAGCGTAGGTGTCCGGGCCGAAGTGCCCGTCGATGCGCTCTTGGTAGAAACCGAGCTCCTGCAGCTGCTCTTGGAGCTGCGCGACATCATCGCCCACCTGTAGGTTGCCCGGCTCATAGGCAAGCACGCGGGCGCCCAAGGTGTAGGAGGCCTGGCGCAATTCGCGGAGGGTGAGGTCATCGATCTCGCCACTGGGAACAATACCGCGTGATTGCTGGAAGGCCTTGAGAACCTGGGATAGGGCGGCGTCAAAGTGCTTATCGGTCTCGGAGTACTTTTGCTTCTTCCAGTCGGACAACGTCCCCTGGTAGTCCGTCATGAGGCCGAGGCGGGCTAGGGTTGCGCGTGCTTCGGCAACGCGAACACTCTGGTCACCAACACGTAAAACGCGGTTCACACCTACCCCTTTCGTGATCAAGGTTGGCGCACAGGGGTGCGCCGTCAACGGGTTAAAGGATACCAGTTAGAGCTGTTTTCTTATCTGTGCCACGATGTCGTTCTTAGAACGCAGGCCAACAAACTCATCAACCTTCTCGCCGTTGTTGAAGATCAGCACAGACGGGATGGACATGATCTGGAACATTGCACCCAGGGTGCGCTCTTCGTCCACGTTGACCTTGACCACGGAGACATCATCGCCCAGCTCGTCAGCGACCTCTTCGAGGATCGGGGACAGCTTCTTGCACGGGCCGCACCATTCCGCCCAGAAGTCGACAACAACCGGCTTGCCGGCCTCGACGACGTCCGCGCGGAAGGAATCAGTCGTAACGTTCTTAATGTTGCTCATGTGACTATTAACGGTTCTCGGCGAGGAAATGTTCCGCATCAATTGCCGCCCGGCAGCCGGAGCCGGCAGCGGTGATGGCCTGCTGGTAGTGATCATCCACCAGGTCACCGCAGGCAAAGACGCCCGGCAGAGAGGTCTTGGTAGAAGGCTGCTCCACCTCGACGTAGCCGGCGGCGTTGGTGGCCACCTGGCCCTCGAGGAAGCCGGAGCGCGGGTCGTGGCCAATCGCCACGAACATGGCGGTGACGTCGAGCTCGCTGAGCTCGCCGGTGAGCACGTTCTTGACCTCGAGGCTGCCGACCTTGCCGTCCTTTTCCAGGACGCGCTCCACGGTGGTGTTGGTCAGCCACTTGATCTGCTTGTTCTCCTTGGCGCGCTCCAGCATGATCTTGGAGGCGCGGAAGTTCTCGGAGCGGTGGATGATGGTCACGGACTCGGCGAACTTGGTGAGGAAGGTGGCTTCCTCCATGGCGGAATCGCCGCCGCCGACGACGGCAATGTTGTGGCCCTTGAAGAAGAAGCCATCGCAGGTGGCACATGCGGACACGCCGCGGCCGGCCAGCTCGGATTCGCCCGGAATGCCAAGGTAGCGCGGTGCAGCACCGGTGGCGAGGATGACCGTGTGGGCCTCAAATACCTCGTCGCCCACGTGCAGCTTCTTGATCTCGCCCTCGAGCTCGATGGAATCCACAACCTCCATGCGCAGGTCCGCGCCGAAGCGGATGGCCTGGGCGCGCATCTCCTCCATGAGCTCCGGGCCCATGATGCCCTTCTGGAAGCCCGGGTAGTTCTCCACCTCGGTGGTGTTCATGAGCTCTCCGCCGTATTCGAAGCCTTCGAAGACGATCGGGTTGAGTTCCGCGCGCGCTGCGTAGAGGGCTGCGGTGTAGCCGGCGGGGCCGGAGCCGACGATGGCGACATCGTGGATAGTCACTAAAAACTCCCTTAAGACGACAATTCCTGTACAGAATCTGGTTCATGTCCGCGCCTCGTGCGCGGAGGACCGGAGGTCCGGTGGACTGTTAGACACTGAGATTCTACTCGGGCCTAGTCTATCGCCGCACGCAACGCCTGACGCGCCCGGGCACGCCGTGACTTCACCGTGCCGGGAGCCACGCCCTGAACCTTGGCCACCGTGGCGATGGGATAACCGGCGACGTCCGTCAGGTACAGCGCCTGGCGCTGATCCTCGCGGAGGGTCTGCATGGCCTGGGCCACCGTGATGTGCTCCGCTAGGTGTTCGC
This sequence comes from Corynebacterium sp. HMSC05E07, assembly GCF_001807225.1. Classification (NCBI taxonomy): domain Bacteria; kingdom Bacillati; phylum Actinomycetota; class Actinomycetes; order Mycobacteriales; family Corynebacteriaceae; genus Corynebacterium; species Corynebacterium sp. HMSC05E07. The sequence continues at coordinate 968 of NZ_KV788226.1, read as the reverse complement.
TGGGGTTGTGCGCGAGCGCGTAGTTGCGGTCATCCTCAATGATGTCGGAGTCCAAGGAAGCGTTCTCCCGGTTGGAGCGGTGGTTGAGGAAGTCGTAGCCGGAGTTCATCACCAGCCGGTGCAGCCACGTGCTCAGCGCGGCATCGTGCCGGTAGGACTGCATGTTGCAGCTGGCCTTGAGCAGGGCCTCCTGCACGATGTCCTGCGCATCGTGGTCGTTGCGTGTGTAGCGCCGCGCCATGGCGGTCAGGCGCGCGCGGTGCTTTTCGACGATGGCCGAAAAGGCCTTGGTATCTCCGCCAATGAAGGCGTCGACGAGTTCACGATCGGTCGGCTGAGCAGACAAGAAGAATCCCCCCGGAAACTACAGATGACAAACGGGTCACCACATGCCCCGGCCGCAGCCTGCTGGTGTGTGATTGTCCCCCCGTTAATGTGTCTGCGAGTCTACGGGAAGATTCTTCTGTCCGCTACGCGAAGCTTCCGCTTCGCAACGCAGTAAGCAGGATGCTTACTGCGTGGAGTTCAAATTTAACGTGTAACGCGGAGCGTTAATGACGTTTCGCGTTATTGGGGGGGTAGGTTGAAGAGCGCTGTCTCTAACTCCGGTTTTCGTTCGGCCCCGGCCCATTCCGCTACCTCGTGTGTAGAATCTGCAAGCGGTATCGGGCCGTTGAACTATTAGGTTCACCCACAGTTCCCGTGCCTGCACGCATCGAGAAGGACCAGGTGGTGAACTCGAATGACTCGCCTGGTCCAACGTGTGTGCGCTCGGCGCGTGGTTTAACTCTTATAAGACTTGCCGGTCACAGCCTCAGCGTTTCGCTCGTGCAGCCCGCAGGCCGTTCAAGATCACGATGACTTCGGCGACTTCGTGGACCAACACGACGGCGGCCAGGCCCAGCACACCGCTGATCGCCAGTGGCATCAACACGATAATGATGGCCAGAGACAGCACGATGTTTTGG
>NZ_KV788225.1:104244-111645 GCF_001807225.1 Corynebacterium sp. HMSC05E07 | reverse complement strand
CACGGTGTTACTAGATACCCCCGCGCAACATCCGGATCAAAGGTAGCGTGAATATCTGCGGCGCATTCTTCAATTGCTATTGCAGCTTCATCTATATCGATGCTATAATCAGTAGCATCGCCGGAGATATTTACTTTGTTAGCCCCACTGTTCTCAGCAGTGGGGTTTTCCTTTTGCATGGTCATGCTATGACCCTTCCTATCGGCACTTCGGCACCGATGATCGGTGAAAGTAGGCGTGAATCAACTCCTCGGTTCGAATCTCTTCGATGCCACATAGGCTTCTAGATCACTATGCAAATACTGCACCCGACGGCCAACGCGGATATATGTCGGGCCCTCATTTGTAGCCCGCCACGTCGCCATGGTGCGCGGTGCAACACCTAAGATCTCAGCAGCTTCATCTTGAAATACCGCGATGTCCGACAGCTTTTCCACGCTTTTCTACTTTCCTTAACAAAAACACTTACTATGGCCGGAACTTTTGGCCATACAATGATTATACAAGAAAAGTAACGGATGTATAGCACCCTTAAGCTTAAGTAGCACAACGGCAGGCTAACAACACTTAATCCCCGCGCTCACGCGCGGGGAAAGCATGCCGGGCGCACTCACGCGCGCGACGGGGATATGTGGGGTCTGCGCTTTCGCGCAGCCCCCTAAAATTTTCTTCCACATAAGGGTTGAAAAAGTAAGTGAGGCAGCGTACAATCCAACGGCTAAAAATCGACAAAAATTCACGGGGGTGATACCTGTCGTCGGACAGGTGAATTTCGGCCCTTTTTTCCCTGCGTGTTGACTTAAGGCGCACATCTTAAGTCAACACCACATAACACCTGGTCACGCGTGGTTTTTGGGGCGAAAAATGAGGTAGACTACCCTCAGGTCATAAACTTTGTAAAAACGATCCTTTTTACCCATCTGGGTACCCCCGTAACTGCCCTGTTGATAGGCTACCCCCGACAACTACACCCTTTCTCCATTTTTTTTATTTTCCCCCCTTTGGCTATAGGTAAGTCAACAAATAAGACAAAAGCCCTGGTAGGAGTAGGGAAATTCCTTGTTGACTTACTTGTTGACTTAAAAACGGTAAGTCAATAACCGCAGGTCACGGACGTTAACTTACCTGTTGACTTGACGGCTACCATGTCGAAAACAGCCCCTCGACGCCTCTCGATACCTTACTTTTAGTGACTAATCTCACACATTTTTGGCATGTGTCAGGACGTTGATGATCATTTTTCGGGCGTGCGTGAGCGCGCCCGACATCTCGCGCTTTCCCCACGAGCGCGCAAGTGGGCGGGTGAGCAGGGGAAAGACGTGTCATCGCCGCTAGGTGGCGATTTAAGGGCTTGAAGCTTCACGTGGGGTGTATTTACCCTTGGGTGAGCTATTAGGCGCTCTAGCGCGCTACTGGGCCAGTATTTCGCGCTGTCTGAGCTGATGTGAAAGATCACATACCAGAAAGAAAGTCGAAAAGGGGTTAAAAGGTCTTGACTTTCATGGATTTGGGCATTAAAGTGCCTTTTAAGCGCTTGATGTTGACTGTTACCAACAGACAAACTCGTGTTATAGAGCCTCAAGCCTTGTCGTTTATGACCGTGAAACTCGTGTTAGTTCCACGGTCTTTGTCGTGTTACAGACAAGAAATTCGTGTTGTTGCTTTTGTGGCGTTTCAGCCTTTGTCGTGTGAAATCCGATGATGATGATCTTCCCGGGGAGCGTGAGCGACCCGGACACATGCATTTCTTCCCCTTAACGAGCGCGTGAGCGCGAGGATAGGGGGGGGTAGGTTTCCACTACACGCTGCGATTTAACGACGTGAAACCTTCAACGAGCTACTAGTCATTGAGATTGTCTACATCGCTTCGCTTTTTATTCCTACGGGCCCACATGAATGATCCAATGCCGACAAAAGGGGTGCTTGCAAGAAGAAGATAGAAAAGAATTGTCATAGTACTCCTTAGTTACATACCTTACTATCAGCCCATGCTTCCAGAGCCGCAAAACTTCCGGAAGCACCGACCACGTAGGCTGAATGTGTTAGGTCAAGTGTGGGAGTGTATTACTTGGCTTCAACTGGCTTTGTATCTCGCAGCGTTACCTTCGAGGACAACTGACCAATCGGAGTCTTCTGGACTTCCTTAGTACGGTTGTAATCAGAGCACTGATTAGCAGCGTAGCTCAGCAAACCGATTGTCGCTGCAAGGCCAGCTACTGCACCCAGCGCTTGAAGTACCGACTGATTCTCAGCCATCCACTTCGCCATCTCCGGGTTGAAGATACCCAGCTGCTTTTGGATATCCGTGTTCATCTGGCTACCGTTGCCGGCCCCAGACGCTAACATCAGCAAAGGAGCAGCGAGAAGCGCTGCGATACCCACAACTGAAGCCCCGGAGTAACACTTAGCCTGAGCCTCATGAATGCGGTTGTGACGCTCATCAGAAACTTCTAGACTCTCAACACGCTTAGTGAGATCAACGATTTTCACCTCGATGCCGTCAATACGGTCACCTAACTTCGTGATATCGACCTTGATGTTCTGAATGGACATGTCCAGTTCAGTGACGCGAACTCCAAGGCCTTCGAGAGCCTTATCAGTCTCATCAGCGCGGGTCTCCAGTGCAGTAATGCGCTCAATGACCTTCTCGAAACGCTCGGTGACTACGCGAGTAAGCTCAACCAGCTTGGAATTCAGCTCTGCATTCTCTGTCTCCAGAGCTGCAATCTTGTCAGTGTGGTCAGCAATCTCACGCCCAAGCTTGTCGACATCAGCCTTGGTAGCGGCCTTATTCTCAAGCTCAGCAAGCTTGCTCTTGAGGTCATCAAGCTCTGCTTGTGTCTTAACTAACTCGTCCTTGCTTGCACCCTGATTCTCTAAATCAGTAATGCGCTGCTCATGGTTCTCAACCTGCTTAACAACCTCAAGCAGCTGCTCCTTGGTAGCAGCCTTTTCCTTGAGATCCATGATCTCTTGGGTGTTGGTGACTACCTTGTCACGCAGATCAGCAATGTCGTTGCTGTTACCCGCAATATCGCCAGTGTTCTTGTCTACCTGGTTAGTAACATCACCGAGATCCTTCTTGAGGTTCTCAATGCCAGCCGTATTGTCAGCAACACCCTTCTCCAGGCCCTCAACACGAGTGATAATCGTGGTGATCTGCTCAGTGATACCGTCAATCGCAGCCTTGTTATCAGCGATCTCCTTCTCTAGAGCTGCAATATCATCCTTGGTAGCGCCGTTAGCTTCGAGCTCTGCAAGACGCTGCTCGTGGTCAGCTAACTGCTCAGTGTGCTTATCCAGCTCCTGTTGCAGCTTGGCAACTTCTTCCTTGCTTGCAGCAGTCTCTTTAAGCTCAGCGAGATTCTTGTTGGTCTCATCCAGCTTGGAGCCCAGATCATCAATCTGTTTTTGCAGTTCAGACGTGGAAATCGTCCAACTCTTACCATCATTACGGGTGACTTCATAATCACCGTTTTCGAGCTTCTTCACATCTGAGATGAAGGTATCGAAAGTATTAATCACAACAGGCTTGCCACCAGGTGTTGTGATGGTAACGGTGTTGTTCTTCTTGTCCTCGACGACCTTTGTGTGAGTGAGATTGACGGTCTCCTCACTGCCATCCACGCGAGTGATAGTGACAGAGCCGTCACCATTGTCTTTAATGCTCACAACAGTGCTGGACGTATCAATAACGCCCTCAACAACAGATCCGTCTTGACGAACAAGTGTGTACTTACCCTTATCACCAACAACCTTGGTGATCTGGTTCTTTTCTAGATCACCAACTCGCTTTTCCAGGTTAGTTACGCGAGTAGTCAGCTTCGTGATATCAGTCTTCAAGGTCGTGATATCACCCTTAACCTGCTTAAACTCAGTATCAACCTGCTTGGTGAGAGCATCGAGCTCCTTCTTGATCTTCGCTACTTCAGTCTTATCTGCTTTGCCAGACTCAAGTGCCTTTACGCGCTTGGTTAAGTCAGACAGGTTGATTGTCCACTTGGTACCGTCACTACGAATTACTTCGTAATTGTCACCCACCTTTGTGACCTTCGTAACGTGAAGATCTTCAGTGCTGAAGGTGACGGTATTGCCGTTGTCATCTTTGATGGTGACAGTCTTCTTAGCCTTGTCCTCGGTGACCGTGGTCTTAGTCAACGGGAACTTATTCTCAGTGCCATCGGCCTTGATAACAACAAGCTTGCCGTTTTCAACCTTGACATCCTGGATTCCGTCTTTGCCGACTGGAACCTTGAAGGTCGTCTTTGGTTGCTTCGGATCGCTATAGGTCAATGTGACCGTGACGTTGCCGTTGCTATCAGGCTTAGAGACCTCAGCCTTATTAACAAAAATATCCTGAGCTGGCTTAGGCGCAGTTATTGGCGGTTTCGAGGTCGTCGTCGGAGTAGCCGCAATAGTTGTCCATGCAGCATCTGTAAGCTGCGGGTATCCCGTCATGACAACCGTGAACTTATTCTCATTTGTGCCCTTGGGGACAGTGAGTTCACCTAAATCAAGAGTCTTAGTGGAGCTAGCGGGGAAGCCATCTTTGCCGAAATCAATAAACTTCTCAGTCTCACCCTTCGGACCAGTGACACCCTTCGGATACTTGACCGTCGCAGAACCAGCACCGATGTTGCCGTTGTTCTTCAAATCAATAGAGAACTTCGCCTTACCGTCCTTTACCTGCTCAGCAGCAGTTTTGGTGTTTGCGTCCTTGCCATTAACCTTCGCCGTCATCGCGACGTTGCGCTTAATGTCGTCGGCAGAGCCGTAACCGGCGAAGGTCGGGTGTGTATATGTGGCTACGTTTGTTTCAGTGTAACGCTTATCATAGGCGGAGTGGGGATCGCCAACACCATTAACAAACTTTCCTGTCAGCTTGACTTCCTTGCCTGGTGAATAGGGGGATTCTATCCGTACCGCGTATGGAAGATAGACGGAACTTTCTGGTGGAACGTCGTAGATGGTGACATCTAGAGTCTGGTCATTGACCTGATTATATGTAATTTTAAATTTTTTACCGTCTACCCTTTTATAGATATACACACTGGTGTCTTCTGCCGTTGACGGAACACCCCCTGCCGCCAATGGTTTCGGGGAAAAGTCGTATACGTGTTGACCAATGTCTGAATTGGGGAATACACGCCCCTTCACATCATCCAAAGTGTAACGAATGGTGACATCTCGGTTAGTTTTCGCAGCATCTACAAGAGCGTATACATTATCGTAAAGGGACTTCGAGTCCTGGTGTTGTCCCTCATCAATAAGTCTGTAATTTTTATACCCAATCTCTGGGTTTGCTGATCCGATAGCTACACCTACATCCAAATCAACGGAATCCCATACAACATCCTCATTAAACGGAGAATCATCCACGTTGGCATAAAGCGACTGACGCCATTCTTCATACCGCTTAATCCGCTTAAAAATCAGAGGTGAGTCGTTAGCAGTAGAGAAACGAAGAATCTCTTGTTCTTTTTTTCCATCGTCTTCTTTCGTGTGTGTAGTTGTCTTGTAACCCCAGAAATACGTAAGTGGAATCTCAAAGGAAGCTTTACGACTAATAGAATCCTTTACATCATCAGAAACAGTAAAGATGATGCCGGTTGTTTGAACGTCAAGACTTCCGACTTTTCGTCCTTCATCAGTGGCTGCCGTGATGGTACCTCTGGTATCAAGTGCAAGATAGGAGCCACCCCAAGTAATTGTGAATGTATCGCCCGATTTCGCGGAATCAGGAATCTCGAAATCAAGCTTGAGCTTATATTTATCGCCATGTGTATTTCGGAAGTTTTCACTAGCTTCCTTCGTCGCCTCAACAGTTGTGCCAAGCACGTTCTGACCAGACTTATCAGAAACCAACTCAGTCTTGGTAACAACAGACGGATCAAGCGTGGCCGCAGAAGCAATAGCAGCGATACCGTTGACACCAGCAATCTGCGGGACAGTCACCCCACCGAGAGAAACTCCTACAGCCAAAGCTATAGATAAAGTCTTATTAAACCTTTTCACTATACCTAACACATTCTTTTAATGTGTGTACACAAACTACTATAAATGTAACTTATAATTGTCTGTGAATCAATAAAGGCTACTGATTTATCATCAGTGGCCTTTATTACTTTCAAGCTACGTGCTCGGCGTCAATGTAGTAATACAAACTCAACGTTTGCCTGCTTCGGTTTCCAGCGCGCTCTAACAGACGTGCTCAACAGGGTAGTAGCGCACAAGCTCATCAGCCCTTAACCCACCCTCAAACTAAAAAAAGGTGGGTACCACGTAATGTGATACCCACCAACTCCCAGACTGCTTACGCAGCCTGTTCGCCATAAATAAATCGATACAAACTCAATGCGGTAATGCGAGGCGATTTACCAGGGCCGTGATCACGGCCTGCTTGAGTCTCTAACAAACCTTCACTGATGAGGCGTGACACCGTACGAGGTGCCACATTCAATCTCTGACAGACTTGCTCTACTGTAAAGCAGCGTAGTAAGTCATCAGCAGTCAAGACTGGCATCTCTATTGATTTATTCATAATTTTTTCCTTTTATTTACTCACTTACCAAAAACTGCCATGGTAGAGCCTGTAGATAAAAGAAGAGATATAGTGATCTCCGTTTTCGCCTGACCCAAAAACGAGATCAACTCATTTTAACAAAAGTGGACACAACCCGCCACCGATCCCCCCACTGGAAATCATCAATAAAAATTCATAACCCACGTAGTATCCACGACGAGGGTTTTCTCGGTACCTGCAAGCCTTCTACCTGCATAAATAATGGTGGTTCTAGCTGGGATTGAACCAGCGACCTTTCCGGTGTGAACGGAACGCTCTCCCACTGAGCTATAGAACCTTGGTGCAGCCCTTAAGCTACACCGCGTGCCAGATAACGGCCTAATCGTCCAGCTCAACCATACTTTCGGAGGATTAGCTTGGTTTCGGTCTGGCTCGGTGCGTCCGTCGCAGTCTCAGTACCGTGGGGGCGGGCAACGGCGGGCACCAACAGCCCCAATCACAACGATGTAATCTGCGGTTGGAGGGGAGGGGCGGAAATGTTGCCGTGGGCTGCGGATTTGGAAACTGGGGCGGCGCACGATAATGTTTCTACACGCACCACGGCACACTAGCCGGGAACGTGCAATGCGGATGTAGCGCAGTTGGTAGCGCATCACCTTGCCAAGGTGAGGGTCGCGAGTTCGAGTCTCGTCATCCGCTCCAAGACCTCCACTAGTGTGGATGGCCTTGATAACAACATAAGCGCGTTTAGCTCAGCGGGAGAGCGCTTCCCTGACACGGAAGAGGTCACTGGTTCAATCCCAGTATCGCGCACAAGGACTTTGTCCTAGAAACCGGGCCTGGTTTCGAATGCGGATGTAGCGCAGTTGGTAGCGCAT
>NZ_KV788225.1:0-104224 GCF_001807225.1 Corynebacterium sp. HMSC05E07 | reverse complement strand
TCGCGAGTTCGAGTCTCGTCATCCGCTCCAGCACATGTAGTGTGTGAGGCGGTATCGCCACGGTGGAATGGCCGAGTGGTGAGGCAACGGTCTGCAAAACCGTGCACACGGGTTCGATTCCCGTTTCCACCTCAAAATGCTGGCGCCCACTCTAGGGTGCTGCGAGCGCGTTTAGCTCAGCGGGAGAGCGCTTCCCTGACACGGAAGAGGTCACTGGTTCAATCCCAGTATCGCGCACAGGGTTTCCTTAGAGGAGCCCGCGGCAAGCTTCTGCTTGCCACGCGGATGTAGCGCAGTTGGTAGCGCATCACCTTGCCAAGGTGAGGGTCGCGAGTTCGAGTCTCGTCATCCGCTCCACGAAAAAGGGCGTCTTTCCACAAAGGAAAGACGCCCTTCAATCGTTTCATCACGCCGCAAGCGGGTGGCAGGGGAACCTTCCCCACAGCGAGGGACGCTTCTGAGTCTTTTGTTTATGGTGTTTATCACAACCATCTCATTTCAAGGAAGTGGACACCTCTCTATGACAACTCTGCCCACACGATCAGCACCAAGCCAGCGCTGGCTTGCTCTTATCTCTGTTACGCTGCTGGTGTTCTTGGGGACACTAGGTGCAGCCGTAGTTCCTGCCCGCGCGCAGAACCCCACCGGTGTACCTGGTTCGGATTCTCCGGCATCGGAAGCGCCTTCTGCTCCTCCCTCCGAGGATGCTGCTCCCGTTGAGGAAAATAGTGGCGCAACGATGTTGGTTCTAGATTCGTCTGGTTCCATGAATGTACAGGATGCTGGTGGTCAGACGCGTCTGGATGCAGCAAAAGACGCGACCAAGAATTTTGTATATGAGTTGGGTGGAACCATTCCGCTCGGGCTTGTTACCTACGGCGGAACGGTCGACGAGGCCCCGGAGAATCAAGAAGAAGGATGCCGCGATATTCACGTGGTGAGCGGCCCTAAGAAGGACGTAGGGGATTCGTTCACAGGTCCCATCGATGCACTCCAGGCTAAGGGGTATACCCCGATTGGAGATTCCCTGAAAAAGGCAGCCGAGGAATTGGGTGGCCAGCACGGCACCATCGTGCTGGTGTCTGACGGAATCGACACCTGCGCGCCGCCGCCAGTATGTGAGGTGGCTAAAGAACTCCATGAAAAGGGCATCGACCTCGTCATCAACACCATTGGTTTTAACGTCGATGAGGAGGCTCGCAAGGAGCTTTCCTGTATCGCAGATGCCGCAGGCGGCGAGTATCTCGACGCGGATGATGCAGATTCCCTGGCGGCAATGATTAAGAAGGCCGCTGGGCGTGCGGCAAACATTTATGAGTCCAATGTGGAACAGATCGAGGGTAGCGAAGACATCTCAACGCCTACGGAGCTGCCGCGGTGGGAGTCCGGGGAGGACTTCATCTTCCGGGCTGAGTTGGATGCCCCGCCGAATGGCGGCAAGGATTCGCGCACCGACTTCCACGCGGAGTCATGGTCTATCCCCGTCAAACCAGGCGAGCGTTATGTGGCGACGATGTACAAGACTCTCGAAGGAGCAGTAGGAACACCGGATAGGTTGTACTTGAAGACGTTTTTCGGTGATGGCACAAAACCGCCGACGGGCACGCATGGTGGTGACGAAGGCTCAGATGAGTGCACAGCTGACTCGGACAGTGCGCTCCCTGGTATCGGATCTGATGCCCTGCCTAGCGCTAGCGCTTATACCTACGAAATCGGTTCCGAGAATTGCCAGGGCGACTTGGTTTTGACCGCGATGCGAGCAGGTGAATACAAGGTCGATGAGCCCTTTGACGTGGAGATCCTGCTTCACCGCGTTGACCCAGTATCCAACAAGGACGAACTCGTCAGCGGTCTCAGCAGCGAGCTGGACGGTGAACTCCATGCCAACGCCAACGGCGCTGAACAGATGGCTCCCGGAAACTGGTTTAACAATGCCGCGGAGCTTCGCAGTGGACAGACCATCGAAACCGACATTGTGCAGGGCGAAGCGCACGTCTACAAGGTCCCCATGAAGGAAGGCCAGCAGTTGGCTGCCGCAATCAAAGCTGGTGAGGTCTCGGACGAGCAGGCACTCCAATACTCATTCCTTGACGTGGCTATCCTCAATCCAGTTCGGGAGGAAGCTGGGGAGCCTGAGAATTTAATCTGGCCCAAGGAGGGGGACGAAGGGTCAGCTTCGGCGTCCAAGCCTGTTGCTTTTAGCAACCGTTTCAGCTCAAATGCGGCGAACTCCTATGGCAACGCGAACTGGTTGGAGGGTGATTACTACATTGTGGTGACCTTGGACAGTGGTAGGGGAGATGAATCGGGGGAGGGCGAAGATAACCCCTCTGACAAGCGTGCCACCATGAAGTATTACCTCACCTCCAAGGTGTTGGGTGACCCAATCCAGGGTCCGAAGTATGAGCCTGTCAGTGACAAGACTGAACAGCCGCACCCTTCGGACGAAAACAAGACAGAGACGAAGGACCAAGCCCGTGGTGCTGATGACAAGTCTGGCAAAATGATGAGTGGTCTTCTTTACGCCTTGGGGGCGGCGGGACTCATTCTCTTATTTGCCATCATCATCCTCCTGGTATTTCTTCTCCGAGGCCGTGGAAGGTAAAACGTGTAGTAAACGCTCGCGATGAAACCTTTTCAATAGCTTTCGCTGCGGCGGGGAACTTTCTTCCTCGTCTCAGCGACTACTGAGTAACCTCGTGCATTCCGCGCGGGGAAGGATTGGCTAGCGTGTCCCTCCCGGCGATAGGATGAGGGAACATCAATCAAAAGTTTCATCCGAGCAAAGGAGTTGTCCACACGATGCAGCTGCGTAAGGTCATGACCACTCTCGCCGCCGGATCTACAAGCCTCATGCTTGGCCTTTCTGCGCCGATGGCGGTGGCCCACGATTCGGTTATTGGTGGCAACGTGGTGAGTGACGCTCCGCTCGAAGAGTTCCCTCGGGAAATCACGCTGGAGTTTTCCGGCATCCCGAAGGACACCTTCAACACGTTTGCTGTCAGCGAGAAAGACACGGGAACCGTGCTTTTCGACGCCGAACCTACCATTGACGGTCGCAACCTCACCGTAGATGTTCCCCAGGACGTTGAACCCGGCGATGGTGACTACCAGGTGGGATTTCGCATTACGTCCTCCGATGGTCACTCTACGCTGGGATCTGTTGAATTCACCGTTGCCTCAGATGGTGATACCTCCGCCGGGGATACCGCTGATGCAGGCAGTTCCTCCGATGGCGCAGACGAAGCAGGCAACGGTCAGAATCAAAAAGAAAACTCCGACGCGCCGCTCAGCGCGCTGTCTGGCCCAGCGAAGTGGATCGTTGGCCTTGGTGCAGTGCTCGTCGTGGTAGCGGTTGTTTTCGTCTTCGGAGCTAAGACCCGACGTTCTAATGGTGAATCCTAAGAGCCAATTTCGGCGCTAGCACTTTTCCCTCTTCCTTACAGAAACCCCGCTTCAGAAAGGCATGTCCCATGCTGACATCCCGTACCTTTATTCGTACTTCCGTGGCTGCCCTTGCCGCCGCTAGCTTGACCTTGTCCGGTTGCTCGAACAGCGAAGAAGATTCCACCGTAGCGACTCCTGGCGCTGGGATTACTACTGATGCAGACGCTGGGGCGTCGGCGGATGCTAGTGCTGCTCAGAAGGACGGCTCCGAGGACGCGAGCATTACCTTTGAGGATGGCGTCGTGCGCGCAATGGAGGAAGGTGCCGATATCACTTCGATCTTCGGCACGCTGCACAACACCACGGACAAGGATCTCAAAGTAGAAGGCTTTACCTCTTCCATCGAGGCGAAGCAGTACCAGATTCATGAGGTCGTTGACGGTGTCATGCAGGAAAAGGCCGATGGTTTCGACATCCCCGCCGGCGAGTCTGTCGAGCTCGAACCCGGTGGCTACCATTTCATGCTCATGGGCGTAGCCGAACCAATCATGGCTGGTGAAACCGTGACGATGACGCTCAAGCTCGAGGACGGTTCCTCAATAGAGCTTGGTGACATCCCCGTTCGCTCGATTGGTGCCGGTGATGAAAACTACGGTGACATGCAGGGCATGGACCATAGCGGGCACAGCGACCACATGGGCCACGGTGATCACATGGAGCATGGCGAACACGGCGAACATCATGACGACGGCGATCATGTAGAGCACGCTGGCCATGCTGACCACTCTTAACACGCCCGCCACGTGGCTGTAGAAACCCGATAGGGCAGAAGACGCATACAGAAAGGGGAACAATGAGCGGGTTCGAGGAACCTGTCAGCCGGCGCGGATTACTCGCTGGCGGTGCTGTGGCCGCGAGTGCAATGGCCTTGGCCAGCTGTGCTCAAGGCGACGACGCTGATAGCATCGCGGCTAACCCCGATTCAGCACAAGCCGGTGATGCCGGAAGCACTGGCCCCGAGGGCGTCGAAGACACCATGGGCGGTGACATCATCGCCTTTGATGGCCAGCACCAAGCAGGAATCCAAACCCCAATTCAAGCTCACGTGGAGCTGGTGGGTTTTAAGCTGAAGAAGGAAACCTCCGCCCGTGGTGCAACAGCACTCATGAGGCTGTGGACTGAAGATGCTCGTCGTCTGTGCACAGGTGAAAACCCGCTAGGCAGCCTTGAACCCGAACTTGCCGTGACTCCAGCTAACCTCACCGTCACGTGTGGCTGGGGTGAAGGTTTGTTCAACGTACTAGGTGCTGAGAAGCCTGAGTGGCTGCGCCCTCTACGCTCTTTCGCACACGATGATCTTCGCCCCGAATGGGGACAGACGGACATTGTGTTGCAGATTTGCAGCGATGATCCCCTCACGGCAGCCCATGTTCTTCGGCACATGGTTCGCGCCGGCAAGGACTATGTCGAGGTGGCGTGGGTGCAGCAAGGGTTTAGTCACGCCTATGGTTCCGTCCCTAAGGGCACCACCGCGCGCAACCTTTTCGGCCAAGTAGATGGAACCGTGAATCCGCGCGAGGATAAGGACTTCGCCGAACAAGTATGGATTGAGAAGGGGCCCTTTGCCGGGGGAAGCGCCATGGTAGTGCGCCGTATCCATATGAATTTGGATACTTGGGAGCAATTGGACCGCGACGCGCGCGAAACGGCTACCGGCCGCACGTTGGATACTGGGGCGCCGATTGGTGCTCAGGATGAATTCGACCCTGTGGACTTGGATGCGCGCAATGAGTTCGGGCTTAAAGCTATCGACCCCAACTCACATGTTGCCCGTGCACATCCGCCCAAGGATCACCCTGAACAGAAACTCCTTCGCCGCGCGTTTAACTACAACCTTCCACCCACACCAGAAACCACTGCCCGCGGTGAGCTGAGCAACGCAGGTTTGGTGTTCATCTGTTATCAGAAGGATCCGTCGAAACAGTTTGAACCCATTCAGACTCGCCTTGATGAGGCGGATCGCCTCAATGAGTGGATTACCCATATTGGCTCCGCTGTCTACTATGTACCCGCCGGAACTGATGGCGGAACCTTCTGGGGCGAATCGCTCATCCGCAGTTAAGAGGGGTAGACTAAGCCGCTGTAACTTTCTCGATGAGTGCTGCTCGGCCAGGTATGTCGAGCGGCGCGTGAGCGCAAAGGAGCGCAACAGGTCATGGCGGAAATGATTCCAGCAGTCCCGGTGAACTACGAGCCCATTACGGTCCCGGCCGGTACTGCCGTGGGAGCAGCTATGCGCGAGCATGAGCTGCCGAACAAGGGCCCCGAAGCAGTCGTCGTTGTCCGCGGTGCTGACGGCACCCTCTACGATCTCTCCCACACCCCGGATACTGATGCCGAGTTCACGCCTGTTGCCGCCTGCGAAGAAGACGGACGTGCCGTCATCCGCCACTCCTGTGGCCACGTCATGGCTCAGGCCGTTCAGGCAGAATTCCCGGGCACCAAACTGGGCATTGGCCCCGCCATTGAGAATGGTTTCTACTTCGACTTCCAGACCGCAGAGCCCTTCACCCCTGAAGACCTCAAAGCGATTGAGAAGCGGATGAAGAAGATCATTAAGGGTGGTCAGCGCTTCGAGCGCCACGTTTACGCCAGCACTGAGGAAGCTGAAGAAGCACTGGCGAACGAACCTTTCAAGCTGGAGCTAGTGCAGGACAAGGGTAACGTGGACCCGAATTCTGATGAGGCCGCTGAGGTAGGCTCAGGTGACCTGACCCACTATGACAACATCAACCCGCGCACCGGTGAGGTGGAGTGGTTTGATCTTTGCCGTGGCCCACACGTGCCGACCACCAAGTACATCCCGGCGTTTACGCTGACGCGTTCCTCTGCTGCCTACTGGCGCGGTGACCAGTCCAAGGCTGGCCTGCAGCGCATCTACGGCACCGCCTTCGAATCCAAGGAGGCGCTTGAGTCTTACAAGACGATGGTGGAAGAAGCAGAAAAGCGCGACCACCGCCGCCTGGGCGCCGAGCTAGACCTGTTCTCCTTCCCGGATGAGATCGGTTCTGGCTTCCCAGTCTTCCACCCCAACGGCGCTACCGTGCGTATGGAAATGGAGGAGCACTCGCGCCGCCGCCACATCGCGGACGGCTACTCCTTCGTGTCCACTCCGCACCTGACCAAGGGAGACCTGTTTAAGAAGTCTGGTCACCTCGATTTCTATGCCGATGGCATGTTCCCGCCGATGCAGCTTGACGGTGAATGGGATGAGGAAGGCAACTGCACCAAGCAGCCGCAGGACTACTACGCCAAGCCGATGAACTGCCCGATGCACAACCTCATCTTCGCCTCCCGCGGCCGCTCCTACCGTGAGCTGCCGCTGCGCCTCTTCGAGTTCGGTACGGTCTACCGCTACGAGAAGTCCGGCGTGATCCATGGCCTGACTCGTGCGCGTGGCTTTACCCAGGATGACTCCCACATTTACTGCACCCCCGAGCAGCTCGAGGAAGAGCTAACCAAGGTGCTCGAGTTCATCATCTCCCTGCTCAAGGACTACGGCTTGGATGATTTCTACCTGGAGCTGTCCACCAAGGACCCGAATAAGTATGTTGGCTCCGATGAAATTTGGGAGCGCTCTACTCGGATCTTGCAGTCGGTGGCAGAAAAGTCTGGCCTTGACCTGGTCCCGGACCCGGCGGGTGCCGCCTTCTACGGCCCGAAGATTTCCGTCCAGGCCCGTGACGCCATCGGCCGTACCTGGCAGATGTCCACCGTGCAGTTGGACTTCAACCTGCCGGAGCGCTTTGAGCTGGAGTACACCGCGTCCGATGGCACCAAGCAGCGCCCGATCATGATTCACCGCGCGCTCTTCGGTTCTATCGAGCGCTTCTTCGGCGTGCTTCTTGAGCACTACGCGGGTGCCTTCCCGGCTTGGCTTGCTCCGCACCAGGTGGTCGGCATCCCCGTTGCCGATACTTTTGCGCCGCACCTCGAAGACGTGTGTGCACAGCTTCGCGCTCGCGGCCTACGTGCCGACGTCGATACGTCCGATGACCGCATGCAAAAGAAGATTCGCAATCACACCACCGGCAAAGTGCCGTTCATGCTGCTGGCCGGTGAACGCGATGTGGAAGCCGGTGCCGTGTCCTTCCGTTTCCTCGATGGCACCCAGGTCAACGGTGTGCCGGTGGATGCCGCGGTGAACGTCATTGAGGCGTGGGTCCGTGAGCGCAACAATGACCAGCCGACCAAGGACACCATCGCCGAGCGCGTCTAGATGCGACATGGTTGAGAGGACATCATAAGAACCGCTGAAGGGAGACAACGAAGAGTGGAAGAGTACGTCGATACCGGCCTGGGAACCCCCGACCGCCTAGAGCGCCTGTGGGCGCCGTACCGCATGAGCTACATCAAGCGGGAAGGCGGAGCCGGTGACGTGCCGAAGACAGCCCACAATCCGTTTGTGGAGATCCCGCAGATGTCGGATGAAGACGGCCTCATCGTGGCCCGCGGAGAACTTGTCTATTGCGTGCTCAACTTGTACCCCTACAACGCCGGGCACATGATGGTTATCCCGTACCGCCAAGAATCGGAACTGGAGAACCTAACTGACGCAGAGTCGCGCGAACTCTTCCAGTTTGCCCAGGCGGCCATCCGGGTTCTCAAGAAGGTGTCCGGCCCTGACGCGGTCAATGCTGGGTTTAACCTGGGACGCGCCTCGGGAGGATCTGTGGGTCAGCATCTCCACATGCATATTGTGCCGCGCTGGAGTGGAGATTCTAATTTCATGACTATTGTGGATGGAGTCAAAGTGCTGCCCCAGCTCCTCAAAGATACCCGCTCCCTGCTGGCGCAGGGGTGGGAGGAGCTCGCCGCCGAGGGACTCATTCCAGGAGAAGCGCATGCTTAGTGTTCATGGGCGCAAGCCCGCCGCCGTGGTCGTAGTACCCGTGGCCAAGCTGTTCCTCAAGATGGGCTTGACGCCAAACGTAGTGACCGTGGTCGGAACCATTGTTACTATCGCTATTTCCGTCATCCTTATACCGCTGGATCACCTCTTTGCGGCAGCAGTCTTGTCAGGCCTTTTCGCCGCTTTTGACATGCTCGACGGCACAATGGCGCGCCTGACGACGGGTGGTTCGAAGTTTGGCGCAACGCTCGATGCCTCCTGTGATCGCATCACAGATGGGGCACTCTTCGCTGCGATTGCTTATTGGATGGTGTATGTCGATCATGCTCACCCCGTGAATTTCGCCGCCTGCATGGTGGTGTTGGTCAGCTCTCAGGTGATCTCCTATGTCAAGGCCCGCGGTGAGGCTTCCGGTTTCACCATGGTTGGCGGGCTCGTCGAAAGACCTGAGCGCCTTATTCTTGGACTGGGCGGCGTGGGGCTGGAAGGCCTCGGCGTCCCGTATGCCCTGGAAATTTCGCTGTGGCTGCTGGCGGTAGGCTCATTGTTCACCATCTATCAGAGGATGCGGCAAGCAGCGCGCCAGGACACCAAGGCCCGTTTCATGAAGGACCTTTAAAGCAATTCTGACCTGAGAGGGAGAGACTCGCAATGGCATTCATGGATCGGGAGCGCCTTGCTGCCGCCGGATATATTGCCTGCTGGCGTATTGTGCGCTACCTTCCGCGGCCCCTAGCTGCGTGGCTCTTTGAGCGGGGTGCTGACTATGCCAGTGACAACGGCAAAGGCATGGAGCAGTTGCGCCGTAACCTGAGCCGCGTCGTCGGACCCGAAAACGTCACCCGCGAACTCGTGCGGGATTCTATGCGCTCCTACATGCGCTATTGGCTCGAGGCTTTCCGCCTTCCTGCGATTCATTCCGATCCTCGGCTCCATGAACGCCTGCTGACGGGCATGCGAGGCAAGGAGCATTCGGATGCCTCGATCGCCTCGGGGCGCGGGGTCATCTTTGCCTTGCCGCATTCAGGCAACTGGGATATGGCGGGCGTGTTTTGTGTGAACCACTACGGCGGATTCACTACAGTCGCCGAGCGAGTGAAGCCGGAGGTGCTTTTCGACGCCTTCGTGGATTACCGCGAGAGCCTCGGCTTCACCGTCGTGCCCTTGACCGGAGGCTCCGCCTCGCCGTACCCGCGCCTCAAAGAAACGTTGGAGCGTAGTGGCGTGGTCTGCCTACTGGCCGACCGCGACCTCACCCGGACGGGCGTGACTGTGGATTTCATGGGGGAGGAGGCCAACGTTGCTGCCGGTCCAGCGCAACTCGCCATAGAAACCGGGGCCGCACTTCATGTGGTGCATTCCTTCTTCGATGGTGAGGGCTGGGGCCTTACTGTCAGCCCAGAAGTGGAAGTCACGACGCTGCAGGAAACCTGCCAGCGCATGGCCGATGGTTTTGCCGAGAACATTCGTCAGCACCCGACAGATTGGCACATGCTGCAGCCACAGTGGAATGAGGATGTGGATAGGCGCCGCCAGTTACGTCAGATGCAGCGTCGTCGACCGCCTACGCTGACAAAGTAAGGAGAGGAGACGACCATGCGGATCGGTATTGTCTGCCCCTACTCTTTCGACGAGCCGGGCGGCGTTCAGGCCCACATCCTTGATTTGGCCACAGTGTTTATCGAACAGGGCCATGATGTGGAGGTGCTGGGGCCGGCGTCGTCAAGCACGCAGGTGCCCAGCTTTGTGCGTAAGGGTGGCTGGGCGATCCCTCTGACGTACAACGGCTCCGTCGCGCGACTGGCCATGGGACCGCACGTTGGCCGCAACATCAAGCGCTTCATCCGTGAGGGGAACTTTGATGTCCTGCACATTCACGAGCCGAACTCACCGAGCTACTCCATGGCGGCCTTGGCCATGGTTCACGGGCCTATCGTGGCCACCTATCACGCTTCGGCCTCCAGCTCACTCATCTTGACCCTCGCCAAGCCATTCCTTCGTCCGTACCTGGAGAAGATCCGGGGAGGGATTGCGGTGTCGGAGATGGCGCGTCGCTGGCAGGTGGAGCAACTCGGAGGTGACCCCGTCCTCATTCCAAACGGCGTGGACACGTCGGTGTATGCCCGTGAGCGTCAACAATCCAACGCACGCGTCTGGGACGACGTGGACAGCGAGAAGCCTGTGGAGATTGTGTTCTTGGGGCGCCTCGATGAACCGCGAAAAGGCTTGGACATTCTCCTCGAAGCACTTACTCTTCTTCCCGACAAGGTGCGCGTAACCGTCATGGGGGGCGGGCACCCGCGCACCGTTCCCGGCGTGGACTTCGTGGGGCGCGTTAGTGATGCAGAAAAGGCAGCCATCCTGGGGCGGGCGGACATTTATGTCGCGCCCAACACGGGAGGTGAGAGCTTTGGCATCGTGCTCGTGGAGGCCATGGCTGCTGGCTGTGCGGTGGTGGCCTCGGATCTGGAGGCCTTCGCGGCGGTGTGCAACAGCGAGTCCGAGGAACCTGCTGGCGTGCTCTTCCGGAATGGTGACGCCACGGATTTGGCCCGGGTATTGGAGGGACTCGTGAGGAACCCAGACAGGCGCGCCGCCTTGACGCAAGCGGGTACTCAACGCGCGCGTGACTATGACTGGGATCATGTCGCCGCCGCGGTCATGCGTGTGTATGAAACCGTCGCTGATGGCACGAAGGTTCGGGTGAAATAAGTGGCCATTGAACTAGTCATCATTCTGGCCGTGGTGATCATCATCGCGATGTGGGCGCTGTTTACCGCCCAGCGCCTCAATTCCCTCCATATCCGCACTGATGCGGCCTTGGCACAACTGGAGGCGACTCTGGATCGACGTGCAGCTGTGGTGAGTGCGCTCGCCCCCGAATTGGCGCCGCTCGCTAGCCGTGCTGAGTCCACGGAGCTAGTCCAAGGTCACTTCGATGAGCGCACGACTCGGGAACGTGAGCTGTCCACAGCGCTTGCGCAGCGTTTTGACACACTCCCCGCGTTGCTTGCCGACGCCGAAGGGCGCATCCATCTTGCTCACCGCTTCTACAACGAGGCGGTGAGCGATACTCGTGCGCTGCGCCTGCGTCCGGCGGTGAAGTGGCTGCGATTGGGTGGCACGGCAAAGCTTCCGGAGTTCTTTGAGCTCAACCAGATAGAGGTCTAAGCCACCTGCGGCGCTCGTTCTGCGATCCGTGCGGCGCCAAACTCTAGGCGGTGCCAAACAAGTGCGACGACGGCCATGATGAGGATAAGCACGTTGCGAGCAACGAGTGCGTAGACGGGGGCAGCCTGCTCGCCCACGTAGAACCACACATAATCGTAGCCATAGGGGTAAATGTATGCTCCCAGCGCTGCTGCCCCAATAGTGAGAGCAGCCATGCTGGTTCTCAGAACAGTGCGCTGTGGCGCTAGGCGCCGATCTGCCTCGGACTCTAGAGGCACTTCCACGCGGATAGCTACGGCGAGAATAGGGCCGATCCACACAATGTATTGCGGGGAAAACACCTTGTTTGTAGCGATGAGCAGGACAATGGCGGCAAGAAAGAAAACCACGGTAGAACGAGGATCCCACCCGCCGCGAATAAACCGCACGGCAGCCACGGCCAGTATCCACACCAGGACGCATGCTAGAGCAATGGTGCTGAAGGTTAGGGCTGTCTCCACACCGGGTCCGGTGATTTCATAGCTCTTGGAGGCGGCGTAGTTCATCTCCCACACGCCTGGATGATGGTGAGCCCGATAGACAAACAACGTGGCGGCGAGGGATTCAATCTGCAGGCCCCGCTCGCCCTGATAAGTCAGGGGAGAGAACAGCCGTTCCACACCGCTGAAGCAGGCGACCGCCGCGCAGATCGCGAGGAAAGCGCCGAAGAAGGACGCGAGGCGCTGCCACGACGACCGCGAGGTCGAACGGCCGACCAAGCCCGCGGCCACAACACCCGGCCACAGTTTGACCGCTGTGGCCCAGGCCAAAAGAGCAGAGGCAATGCGGGGCCGAGTGGCGAGCAGAGCACCAGCACCTGCAACGAGTAGCCCGGGATACAAATCGAGGCGCCAGACAAAGACATGGCCGACTGCCGTTCCAAAGAAAACCCAGAACCACGCGGCCGCAAAAACAGACCGCCGTTGGTGATTGTTGCGAAGGAGAAGGGCGAGGAAGAGGGCGTCAGCAAGCAGCATCATGAGCGTAAACGCCACGCGATACGTGTCGCCGTTATCACCCGTAAGCCACGCGAGGATAATGGTTGGCCACGTTCCCGGCTGTGGATACTCCGTCATGGCGGAGGGATCCTCACCGTAGACGCCTTCCAAGTAGTAGTAGAGATCCCCTGCGGGCATGGTGTTGCCGAGGAGTAAGGCGATGAGGAGGACCCTGGCCGCAGTCCAGCCGGCCCATACAGCAGGGACTTTAGCGATTATTTTCAATGGCGGACTCGACATCGACGGGTGGGCCGAGCATTAGCAGGACGCTAAAGACGATGGCTACGACAAGGAGGCCGATGATGGCAGTGCGAGCTGGGTGGCGAACAGCTTGCGCCAGAATCTTGTCGAAGAAACCGTGCGGCTCAGCATCATCAGTGAAGCGCCACGGGCCGTCAACGAGGCCGCGCTTGGACACCCAGATGGCAAAGGGAAGCGCGGCAAACGGGATGACTGTGACCACGAGGCCAAGGACTCCGACGCCGAATGACCAGCGGTTGTTAATCCACACCAGGGCCGTCATGAGTAGGAAGCACAGGAAGCCGAAGCCGTGGATACCGCCTGCAAAGGGGGTTAGCGCTGCGGTGGTGCCGGAGTACTTGAGGATCATCGACACAATGAGCAGCGACCACGTAAACATCTCGAGGTAGGCGGCCACGCGGTGCACGCTATGCGGAGTGGTTGAAGTCATGCGGAACATACTACGCATGATCCGGGGGCAGACCAGCCTATGAGTAGTATGGGCGAAGTTAGTGTGGCACGTGCCATAAAGGTCTGAAAGTGAGGAGTGGATAATGGCATCGGTGGCTCAGGCGGTAAATATTCAGCAGGTGAGCGACGTTGAGTTCCGCAGCCCCGTTGTTCCCTCCTACATTGAACGAACATTTGGTGGCCAAACGATGGCGCAGGCGCTTCATGCTGCGCAGCTCACCGTCGAGGGAAAGCTCGCTCATTCCCTGCACTGCTATTTTGTGGGCCCTGGCGATTCCAGCCAGCCTACGACTATCCGCGTGGAGCGGGTGCGCGATGGGCGCTCTTTTGCCACCCGGCATGTGCGCGTCTATCAGGACGAACGGCTCATTTTTGTGCTCATCGCCAGTTTTCATAAATCAGGCGACACTGGGCCGAACCACCAGGACCCCATGCCCGTGGTTCCCGCCCCGGAAACTATCACGGAATCACCCTATTCCACTCGCATTATCCTCAAGGAATGGGAGGATTGGGACGTTCGCTTAGTTCCGGAGGACGATCGTGATGCCGCCGCCGCGGAAGCGACGGGCGCGGGTTTCCGCCACATTTGGTTCCGCAACACAGGGGCCTTGCTTGCCGACGCCCCCCAGTCCCTTCACCAAGCGGCCCTGCTCTACATGTCAGACATGACACTCATCCGCACCGCGCTCCTCCCACATCAAGGCGACCGCATTCAGTTGGCGAGTTTGGACCATTCGCTCTGGTTCCTGCGTCCTGTGCGAGCGAATGAGTGGATGCTTTATTCCCAGACGTCGCCGTCGGCTCAGACGGGTACGGGCTTGGCGCAAGGCAAGATTTTCAACCAGCGCGGTGAGCTCGTCGCCGTGGCCATGCAAGAAGGGCTGACCCGCACCCTTCGAGATGATGTCGACGCAACGACAGCGAACGGCAACTGGCAGAACGTGTAAAAAGCGGGGCACCCCGTGTGATGGGGGCGGCAGTGGGGCCGTATAATTGCAACAGTTTCACACATCCACGTCGAAAGGGATGACATGTCAGGCCACTCCAAATGGGCAACTACCAAGCACAAGAAGGCGGCTAACGATGCCAAGCGTGGCAAGGAGTTTGCCAAGCTGATTAAGAACATCGAGGTCGCGGCACGCACCGGCGGCGGCGATCCCGCGGCAAACCCCACCCTCGATGACATGATTAAGAAGGCCAAGAAGGCCTCGGTTCCGAATGACAACATTGAGCGCGCCCGCAAGCGTGGCTCCGGCGAGGAAGCTGGCGGTGCCGACTGGGAAACCATTATGTACGAAGGCTATGGCCCCAATGGTGTGGCCATGCTCATCGAGTGCCTGACGGATAACCGCAACCGCGCTGCTACCGACGTTCGCACGGCGATGTCCAAGAACGGCGGCAACCTGGGTGAGTCGGGCTCTGTGGCCTACATGTTCTCGCGCACCGGCCTTGTCTTCGTAGAGAAGGGCGAGCAGAGCGAGGATGACATTCTCCTCGCCGTACTGGAAGCCGGTGCAGAAGAAGTCAAGGATAACGGCGAGAAGTTCGAGATTACCTGCGCCCCGGGTGATATTCCGGCTGTGCGCGAGGCTCTGGGAGAAGCCGATATTGAGGTCGATGACACCGATACCGACTTCCGCGCCTCTGTTGAGGTGCCGCTGCAGGCCGATGACGCACGTAAGATTTTCCGCCTCATCGACGCGCTCGAGGACTCTGACGATGTCCAGAACGTGTACACCAACATGGATCTCAGCGATGAGGTCGTCGCTGAGCTCGATGCTGACTAGAGGTGCGTCCTAGCTACGCCAAGCTAAGGCCGTCGATGCCGTGCACCATCACGGTTTCCGAGAGTGGCGCGCGGCCCGGATCGGTCTTGAATACCGGACTGGTCTCGTCGGCCTTGCCAAAGGTAATGGCGGCGAGCTGCTGCGAGCGCTGGGGGTGAACGCCCTCACCGTAGTCAGTGGTGAAGTCCGGAGTGATGCCCTTGGTGTCGAACTCCTTGATGAGAGCAGCGCTCAGGTCCTTCAGCGTCTGGCCACCTACGAGGTGGATGTTCCACGGCTGGGTGTTGGAATTGGAGGGGGCGGATTGGGCGTCGATAAGCACCTGCTCAATGACGTCAGTCGGAATGGGGTCCGGCAAAAATTCTCGTGGGGAGTGGCGGGATCGGATGAATTCTGACAATTCTTTTGAATGTGCAGATATGCGGGCCACTGTACGCCTGCGCGGCTGAATCCTCTGGGGCCGGTCAGTATCGTTGCCCGAACTAGAACACGTGTGTGTACACTAGCTCGTGGTAGTAAACGGCAAGGAGGCGGCGATGAACCTGGAGGGTTTGCGTGTCATGGGCATCGACCCGGGGCTCACGCGTTGCGGCTTGTCGGTTGTGCAAGCAGGGCGTGGTCGCGCAGTTATCCCCATTGCCGTTGGCGTGGTGCGCACGCCCAGTGACAAGGATTTGGGGGAGCGTCTTAAGCGCCTTTCGGTGGCTGTGCGGGAATGGATGGATGACTATCAGCCGCACGTTGTGGCTCTCGAGCGCGTATTCGAACGTGGTGAAGTGTCCACGGTTATGCAGACCGCCCACGCGGTGGGCGTCCTTGTTCTTGCGGCAGCTGAGCGGGACATCCCGGTGCATATGTACACGCCGTCTGAAGTCAAAAAGGCTGTGTCCGGCAACGGGCGCGCAGATAAGAAACAGATGACGGCTATGATTACCCGTATTCTTGGGCTGAGCGAAGCCCCTAAACCCGCGGACGCGGCCGATGCTTTGGCGTTGGCGGTGTGCCACTGCTGGAGAGCGCCTGCCCTAGCATGGGTAAACGGTAGCGATCCCAGCGCCGGAGTGGGGGCCGGCGCCCGTACAAGCGGGGTTCGGGGTTCCTCGCCGCGTACGGCATCCGTGTCCCGCCCATCACCGTCCACGAGAAACTAAGGAAGAGTCATGATTGCATCCTTGCGCGGAACTGTACTCGATATCCAGCTCGATCACGTCGTGCTTGAATGCGCGGGCGTGGGCTACAAGGTGCTGGCTACGCCGGCTACCTTGGGTACCCTGCAGCGCGGTGAGGAAGCGCGGGTGATGACGACTCTGGTGGTCAAAGAGGACTCCATGACCCTCTACGGATTCACAAGTACAGATGACCGCGACATGTTCCACGTCTTGCAAACCGTGTCTGGTTTGGGGCCGAAGCTGGCGCTTGCGGCATTGTCCGTGATGGGCGCTGGTGACTTGGCCCAGGCGATCGCGGGGGAGGAGTCTGCGAGGCTGCAGAAGATCCCAGGCGTGGGCAAACGGATGGCGCAGCGCCTCGTACTGGAACTGAAGGACAAGGTGGCGGGGTTTACGCCGGCGCTTTCCGGCGTCTCACCGGCCACCACCCCAGCTGCCAGCGGACCTGTCGTAGACGACGTTGTGGAGGCGCTCGTGGGGCTGGGCTTCACGGACAAAGCGGCGCGCCCCATCGTGGAAGCCGTGGCGAGCGAGCAGCCTGATGCCGCCACGCCAATGGTTTTGCGTGCAGCGCTGAGCCAGCTGGGCGCTAAGAAGTAGGAGAGTGGCAGGAATGTCCGATGTAGAACGTACTGAATTCAAGCTTCCCGATGGCCTTGATCTCACCGCGCCACCGGCGCGCAATCAGGACGTGGATGCTACCGAGCAGCAGGGCGAGCATGACATTGAGCGCTCGCTGCGCCCCAAGTCCCTGGACGAGTTCATCGGCCAGCCCAAGGTACGGGAGCAGCTGTCACTGGTGCTCAATGGCGCGAAGAATCGTGGTGTGACGCCCGACCACGTTTTGCTGTCGGGCCCGCCCGGTCTGGGTAAGACGACGATGGCGATGATTATCGCCCAGGAGCTGGGCACGTCCCTGCGTATGACATCCGGCCCTGCACTGGAACGCGCGGGTGATTTGGCGGCGATGTTGTCCAACTTGATGGAGGGTGATGTTCTCTTCATAGATGAGATCCACCGTATTGCGCGCCCAGCCGAAGAGATGCTCTACATGGCGATGGAGGATTTCCGGATCGATGTCATCGTGGGTAAAGGGCCAGGTGCAACCTCTATTCCGTTGGAGATTCCTCCTTTCACTCTCGTGGGTGCCACGACCCGTGCCGGTATGCTCACCGGGCCGTTGCGTGACCGTTTCGGTTTTACCGCGCAGATGGAGTACTACGACACCTCGGACCTCACCAAGGTGATTACACGCGCTGCCACCATTTTGGACGTCGATATCGATAGCGATGCGGCGGTGGAGATTGGTTCGCGTTCCCGTGGTACGCCGCGAATTGCAAACCGCCTGCTGCGCCGTGTGCGGGACTACGCTGAGGTCAATGGTGATGGGCACATCGATGTGGCTGCCGCACAAGGTGCTTTGAAAGTCTTCGACGTGGACGAACGCGGGCTCGACCGCCTCGACCGTGCGGTACTTGAGGCGCTCATTAAAGGCCATGGGGGAGGACCTGTCGGTGTGAATACTCTTGCTATTGCGGTAGGTGAGGAGCCATCCACGGTTGAGGAGGTCTGCGAGCCTTACCTTGTTCGTGCGGGCATGATTTCCCGCACTGGGCGCGGACGTGTGGCGACTGCTGCTGCGTGGCAGCACCTAGGCCTTGAAGCTCCGGACGGAGCCTTAGGCGGCGGCCTGTTTTGATTGGCCCGTTCGGTGGGATTTCTGGCACACTAGCCTTCTATGAATGGTACTCAACTAGTTCTACTCCTCGTCCTCGCCGTCCTTGTTATTCTACCGAGCTTCATGACGATGCGCGCGCAACGTAAGCGTCAGAACCAAATGAAGGAGCTGCAGTCTTCTCTGACTCCGGGTCAGGACGTCATCACCGCAGGTGGACTGCACGGCACCGTGGTGGAAACCCACGGTGAACAGATTGATTTGCGAGTCAAAGATGGCACCGTAATGACGTTCGACACGATGGCGATTGTTCGCTCCGCAGCAGTCTCCCAGGGCTCTTCGGAGACTGAGGGCTCGGTGGCCGACGATGCCGACGAGCGCTTCCCCAAGCTCTAAGAAATAGTTGTGCTCGTCACATGATGAGCGCCGCACCTTAAGTCTGTTAAGGGATTCGGCGGTCTATGACGTACGATGATGGACTGTGCTTTAGTCATAGTGCGGTGAAGTCCTCGGCTACGCTGTAGCAATCGCCGTCATGACCTTTGAGTTTTAGCCCTGTTCCTCACAACACAGGAGATCTTTGTGTCCGCATCCAAACGTGGTGGTGTCAGCACCAGCCAACGGCAATGGCCCAAGCGCGCTCTGGCGCTCTTTGCGCTCATTGTCATTGTGATTTATGCCCTCATTTTCTTGACCGGCAACAAGTCGGCGACGCCAAAGCTGGGCATCGACCTTCAGGGTGGTACCCGTGTCACCCTCGTCCCACAGGGCGACGAGCCCACCCAGGACCAGCTGCAGCAAGCCCGCACCATCCTTGAGCAGCGTGTCAACGGCATGGGCGTGTCCGGCTCCGAGGTTGTCATTAACGGCTCCACCCTGGTCATCACCGTGCCAGGAGAGGATGCTTCCCAGGCGCAGGCAGTGGGACAGACTTCCCAGCTGCTGTTCCGTCCGGTAGGCGAGCAGCCGATGCCGGAACTGGAGAAACTTGAGAAGACGATGACCGACATGGCCAACCGCTGGGTCAAGTACGGCATTACTACGCCTGAGCACGCCAATGAAGCGTTGGCCTCCATCCATGAAGCGCTCAACTCGGCGAATGATCCAGCCGCCGCGGCCGAAGGCAAGGATGCAGAAAAGAAGGACGAGAAGAAGTCCAAGGCTCCGACTGTCAGCGACACGCCGTTGCCGAAGCCGGCTAACTCCGTCGAGGAGAACCAGCGCCGCGATGAGGTCAATGACGTACTCCTCAAGGACCGCCAGTCCGAGGACCCGACCGCCCAGACCGCAGCGCTTGGCCTGTTGACGTGTGACGCTGAAACCGACCCGTTGGCGGGCACGGACGACCCGGCTAAGCCGCTGGTGGCGTGTGACTACTCCAACCAGCAGCCCTATGTACTGAATCCGGCCCCGCTGCTGGCGGGCATCACCGACCCCAAGGGCACCCGCCTTACCGGTAACGAAATCGACACTGACGCGCCGATTACCGGAGGCCTTAACCCGCAGACTGGTCAGATGGAGATTGGCTTTGCGTTCAAGACGGGCACCGGCCCCAACGGTTCGCAGACCTGGGCCGACCTCACCCAGGAGTACCTGAAGAAGCAGGTCGCCATCACCCTGGACTCCGCAGTCATTTCCGCCCCGGTCATCCAGGGGGCCACCCCGGTGGGCTCCGCGACCTCCATTACCGGTGACTTCACCCAGGAGGAAGCCCAGAACCTGGCCAATAACCTGCGTTATGGCGCGCTTCCGCTGTCCTTCACTGGCGCTAACGGCGAGCCAGGTGGCACGGTGGAGACCGTCCCGCCGTCCCTGGGTAAGGCTGCCCTCGATGCCGCCCTTATCGCCGGCATTGTTGGTTTCATTCTCGTGGCCGCCTACGCCGTCTACTACTTCCGCCTCCTGTCATGGGTCTCCCTGTTCCTGCTCATTGTGACGGGCATTCTGACCTACGGCGCCCTGGTCCTGCTGGGCCGCTGGATTGGTTACTCCCTTGACCTTTCTGGCATGGCCGGTTTGGTCATCGGTATCGGTGCGACCGCCGACTCCTTCGTGGTGTACTACGAGCGCATCAAGGATGAGCTGCTGGAAGGCCGCACTTTCCGCTCGGCTACACGCACTGCGTGGGAGCGCTCACGCTCGACCATCGTCACCGGTAACGCCGTGACCCTTATCGGTGCCGTCGTCGTCTACTTCCTAGCCATCGGTGAGGTCAAGGGCTTCGCCTTCACCATGGGCTTGACCACGGTCTTCGACCTTCTGGTTTCCTTCCTGGTGATGGCTCCGATCATGCAGATTATTGGCCGTCGCCCGGTGTACGCCAAGCCTTCCATGAATGGTCTTGGCGGTATCTACAACCTGGTGGAAGAGCGCCGCGAGCGCGGTTATTACGCCAAGAAGGCGGACACGGAGAAGCCCGCTACTGGTGATGCCCCGAGGGGCGTCGCCAAGCCCATTGCGGCCGCTACGGACGAGGAGAAGTAAACCATGGCTGTCGATACCACCACCCGCAAGATTTCCCGCATGGACCGCCTCTATGAGGATGAGGGCGGATTCGATTTCGTTGGTCGTTCCAAGACCTGGTACACCATTGCCGGTGTACTCCTCGTTGCCTCGATTCTGGCGATTGCACTCCGTGGCTTTACTCTGTCCCTTGATTTCGAGGGCGGCACTAAGCTGTCGATGCCAGCGGGTGACCTCACCACTGAACAGGTGGAGGAGACGTTCACCGAAGCTACCGGCGTTGAACCGGAGCTTGTGCAAATCGTTGGCGCTGGCTCCTCAGAGACTCTGGAAGTGACCTCTGAGAGACTTTCCCACGAACAGGTCGACCAAGCCCGCTTGGCAATCTTCGAGAAATTCCAGGTCGAGGATGAGAACGGCAAGCCAAGCCCTGACGCTATCGGTTCCTCTACCGTGTCGGAATCGTGGGGCTCGTCCATCACAAAGCGCATGATTATCGCCATGGCGATCTTCTTGGCAGTCGCGACTATCTACGTGGCCGTGCGCCTGCAGCGCGACATGGCTTTTGCCGCCATCCTGGCCCTCATCTTCGACGGCGTCTTCATCGCCGGCATCTATGCCCTCTTCGGCTTTGAGGTCTCTCCGGCAGTTATCATCGGTCTGTTGACCGTGCTGACCTTCTCCCTCTACGACTCGGTCATCGTTTTCGACAAGGTTGATGAAAATACCTCCGGGCTGGAGGGGCAGCGATCGAAGACGTACGCGGAGCTCACCAACTTGGCCATCAACCAAACTGTGATGCGTTCGATTTCCACCTCGGTTATTTCTGCGCTGCCGATTATTGCGCTGTTCGTCGTCGCCATCTGGCTGATGGGTATCGGTACCTTGCGCGACTTGGCCCTGATCCAGTTCATCGGCGTCATCGAGGGCATTTTCTCCTCTATCTTCTTCGCCACCACGCTGTTGGTTACCTTGGCCAACCAGCGTAAGAGCGTGAAGAAGCACAATGCCGCTGTTGCGGACTACCGCGCAGCTGGTCCGGCAATTGCCAACGGTGCTCACACGTCTGATAAGGCCGTGCGCACCGTGACGTCTCCGGCGGCACCGTCTCAGCCGCGCAGCGAGGATACCGGCAGCGCCTCTTGGCGTCCAGGACGCTAAGCCGTGCGACGCTCACTAGGGGCGGCACTGCTCGCGATCGCGGTGACCGCCTCCGCCTGCGGGGATACCCAGGAAGCAGCGCTTGACGACGTCCCCCCAACCCCCGACTTCGGCCTCCTCACCGATGCCCGCCTTGCCAGCACCAACGCCGCTACGCACTGGGGTGAAGCGGTCGGTGCGGCCCAGCTGTCGAGCCGCATCTATCCCTCGATGTACGTCCCCGGACCGGCGGGTCAGATCATCCCTAATTCTGATCTTGCCGATGCCCAATATTTTCCAGCAGATGCCGAGCACCCCGGAGCGCATGTTGATTTCACGTTGACCGAGCAGGCGCGTTTCTCCGACGGCGTCCCCGTGACCTGTGATGACTACCTTCTGACTTTCACCGCGGGCGTGCTGAGCGAGACATTTGGCTCGCATCTGCCGCTGATGAACGATATTGCGGCGCTCGAGTGTGCACCAGGCTCGAAGAAGTTCACGGTCTGGTTCCAGCCTGACTCCGGTTCGCGGTGGCGTTATCTCTTCGGATCCGGCACTGTCCTCCCGGCACACACCATCGCGCGCCGAGTCGATATGAGCATGGAAGAGCTCAACGCAGCCTTGCACTCTCAAGACCCCGGCGTGTTGGTGGACGTGGCCAACACGTGGCGGGAAGGCTTTTCCACTGAGCCTGGTCATTTTGACCCTGAACTGCAAGTATCCTTTGGTCCCTATGTCATTGACAAGGTTGAGGAGTCGGGGGCCATCGTGCTCAAGGCCAACGAGTCGTATTACGGTGATAAACCCGAACTCGACACGGTCGTTGTCTGGCCGGATACGGCCGATGCCGCCGCTCTCCGCGAGTCTGGGGAGCTCCGTGTTGCCGAATCTCATCTTAAGGATCCCGCATGGCTGGATCGCAACGCGGAGGGGAATCCTTTCGATGTGACGCCGATGGTTGGAACATTGACCGACACCTTGACCTTTTCTGACTACGGTGTCCTGGCAGAGCCGTGGGCTCGCCAGGCCTTTGCCGCGTGTGTTGATGCTCCGCGGCTGGCGGAAGCTGCGAGCCGACAGTCTGGGGTGGAGGTTCCGCCGGTGACGGTGCGAACCGTGCGCCACGATGATCCGGTGGCGGCGCAGATGGCCTCGCTCACCATGGTGCCGGTGGAGCCAAGCATTGCCGGAGGGCTGGCCGGAACCACCATCGGGGTGGGGTATCTCGCTCCTAACCCGCGCTATGCGGCCATGGTTGAGGAGCTGCGCGCTGTGTGTGAGCCTTCTGGCATCTCGATCGAGGATCGCTCCGGTGATCGAGTTACCCGCGAGCACTTGGATGCCGATCCCACGACGGGCCTGCCGGGCATCGACGTATTTCTCGGTGCTGTAGATCCGATGCATGAGTATCCCGCGCCGAACTCAAGCGTGAAGAATTCCCGCTCCCTCCATGACTTGGAACAACGTCTGTGGGAGGAATTACCTTCTATTCCGGTTGCCGCTCAGCCGCGTACCTTTATTGTCGATCGCACTGTCACTGGCGTCGTGCCCTACACTGGCCCTGCGGGCATCGGATGGAACCTCGACCGCTGGGCCGACACCAAAGACGAAGAAACCGAAGCAAAGGAAGAGTCGTGAGCGAGATTTACGCTGCAGCAGCACAAGCTTTGAAAGACAAGGTTCGCCTTGTCCAAGACTTCCCGGAAGAAGGCATACTTTTTGAAGATTTGACGCCGGTTTTAGCGGATGCAGAAAGCTTCACTGCAGTGGTTGATGGTCTGGCCAAGGCCTGTGAGGATCTCGGCGCCGACATGGTGGGTGGCCTCGATGCTCGCGGCTTCCTTCTTGGATCTGCTGTGGCGTACAAACTTGGCATGGGAATCTTGGCCATCCGCAAGAAGGGCAAGCTGCCGCCGCCAGTGCTCACCCAAGAGTATGAGCTGGAGTATGGCAGTGCGGCACTGGAGATTCCTGACAGTGGTATCGACATCAAGGGCAAGCGCATCGTGCTTGTCGACGATGTCCTTGCCACCGGTGGCACCCTCTACGGCGCCAAGCTGTTGCTTGAGGCCGCTGGGGCAGAGGTCGCTGGCAATGTTGTCGTGCTGGAAGTCAACGGGCTGCAGGGACGCGCGCGCCTTGAAGGAAAACCGCTGGTTGTGCTGAATCAGATGGGCGCGGCGGACTAGGCTTGTATGCCTAAGCTACTTCGCGAAAGGCATACATGACTGAGAAGCAGGATAAAGTTGCGTGGCGGCCGAGCGGAGTGCGCGGCATGTCCGCACGCCTCGCACGGTCCCTGACCGGTGGCCGGGTGAAGATTAACCCGGCGCTCGATCCGCTGATGTCTATCCATCGGGAGTTTCACCCGAAGGCGGACGCAGAGATGCTCAATAATGCGTATGCCACAGCGGAGCGTCTTCATGAGGGGGTCTTCCGTAAGTCGGGAGAGCCCTACATCACCCATCCTTTGGCCGTGGCGACTATTGCTGCGGAGATTGGTATGGATACCACTACCGTGGCTGCGGCTTTGCTGCACGACACCGTGGAAGATACGGACTACTCGCTTGAGGATTTAACGCGCGATTTTGGTCCGGAGGTTGCTCGGCTTGTCGACGGCGTCACGAAGCTCGACAAAGTTGCCCTCGGCGCCGCTGCAGAGGCGGAGACGATTCGCAAGATGATCGTCGCGATGGCAACCGACCCTCGCGTGCTCGTTATCAAGGTGTGCGATCGCCTCCACAACATGCGTACGATGCGTTTTCTGCCGCCGGAGAAGCAGGCGAAGAAAGCGCGTCAAACTCTTGATGTCATCGCTCCTCTGGCGCACCGCCTGGGTATGGCGAGCGTGAAGTGGGAGTTGGAAGACTTGGCCTTCGCCATCCTGTACCCGAAGAAGTACGACGAGATCGTGCGCATGGTGGCCGACCGAGCGCCTTCCCGCGACCGCGCCCTCAAAGAGATTAAGGCCCAGGTGAGCCAGGCTCTGAAAGAGAACGGAATTGAGGCGGAGGTTATGGGCCGCCCGAAGCACTACTGGTCGATTTACCAGAAGATGATTGTGCGCGGGCGTGACTTTGCGGAGATCTTCGACCTCGTTGGTATCCGAATCTTGGTCGATGACATCAACTCTTGCTATGCCGCCATCGGTGTGGTTCACTCGCTCTACCAGGCGCTTCCCGGCCGCTTTAAGGACTACATTTCCTCTCCGCGTTTTGGTGTCTACCAGTCGCTCCATACGACGGTGATCGCCGCAGGTGGTTCTACCCTGGAGGTCCAGGTACGCACGCACGAGATGCACTATAACGCCGAGTTCGGCGTGGCCGCGCACTGGCGCTACAAGGAAACTAAGGGCAAGAATTCGGGCCATCAGGAAGAAGTGGATCAGATGGCGTGGATGCGCCAGCTGCTGGATTGGCAGAAGGAAGCCGCCGATCCTAACGAATTCCTTGACTCGCTGCGGTATGACCTCACCGCCAAGCAGATTTTTGCCTTTACCCCGAAGGGCGATGTGGTCAACCTTCCTGCTGGGTCGACTCCCGTGGATTTTGCCTATGCCGTGCACACTGAGGTGGGGCACAGGTGCATTGGCGCCAAGGTCAACGGCAAGCTCGTAGCTCTGGAGTCCGAGCTGAAATCCGGTGACAAGGTTGAGATCTTTACCTCCAAGGACCCCAACGCGGGCCCCTCGCGCGACTGGCAAGATTTCCTTGTCTCCCCGCGCGCGAAGACCAAGGTGCGTCAGTGGTTTGCCAAGGAACGCCGCGAGGAACACCTCGAGGCAGGTCGCGACGCTTTGGCCGCCGAAGTTCAACGCGGCGGCCTTCCCATGCATCGTCTGTTTACGGCCAGCTCTATGAAGCAGGTGGCCGAACAGCTGCATTACCCAGATGTCGATGCGCTCTACACCGCGATTGGTGCCGGCCACGTTTCAGCCCAGCACGTAGCCAACCAGCTCATGGCGCTCTTCGGGGATCAGGACGACGCCGTCGATGCCTTGGCCTCTCGCACCCCGCTCAGCGAGATTGAGAGCTCCCGTGCACAACACACCAAGGATTCTGCTGCCGGCACCGGCATCCTCGTCGAAGGCAGCCCCGATGTCATGGCAAAGTTGGCCAAGTGCTGCCAGCCCGTGCCTGGCGACGCCATCTTCGGCTTCGTCACCCGCGGCGGGGGAGTCTCTGTCCATCG
Organism: Corynebacterium sp. HMSC05E07; assembly: GCF_001807225.1. Taxonomy (NCBI): domain Bacteria; kingdom Bacillati; phylum Actinomycetota; class Actinomycetes; order Mycobacteriales; family Corynebacteriaceae; genus Corynebacterium; species Corynebacterium sp. HMSC05E07. Next base: position 78,581 of record NZ_KV788225.1, on the reverse strand, counting down.
CGCTGATTGCACTAACGCTGAAAAGCTGAAGGCCGAACCGGAACGCATGATGAAGGTCGAGTGGGCTGGTGGCCCGAAGTCTTCGGGAGCCTTCTCCGCTACTCTTCAGCTCGAGGCTTTGGACCGCCAGGGCCTGTTGTTCGAGCTCACCCGCATCTTCAGCGATCAGAGCCTTAACGTGCTGTCGATGACCTCCAACCGTGGAGACGACCACATCGCCACCGTTCGCTTTACCTTCTCCGTTTCTGATACCAAGCAGCTCGGCCAGCTCATGACCACGCTGCGCAATACCGAAGGCGTCTTTGACGTTTACCGCGTAACCGCATAGGTCTTCACCCCCGTCAGGGGGGCGAGCTTAAACCCTTGCTGTCTCCTGGGTAACGCGTGGATGAATGTTGAGTGAAGGGGCTGGTGGAGGCGTCGTGAAGCACTGCGTCATTGTGACCGATGCGTTATAAACACGAGAGTAAGATTCCTCTCATACCCAGGAGACTCCCGTGAATTTCCGTCGCTTTGGTCAGCTACTGGCCGCCACCACCGTTACCGCCGTTGCCGTCTCTGGCGCGCCTGCGTTCGCCGCTGAGGCCGACCAGGTGACCATTTCCGTCACCAACTTCACTGACTTCCACGGCCACCTCGAGCTGGCTGAGAAGTTTGACAAGGACACTAAGGAATTGAGCGGTTACACCGAGATGGGCGCTGCCCGCATGGCTGCCCTCATCAAGTACGTCAACAAAGACCAGGAGTACGCTCTGACGTCCTCCGGTGACAACGTGGGCGGCTCCGCTTTCGTATCGGCTATTTCTGAGGATAAGTACACCAACGAGGCCCTCAACACCATGAACCTCGATGTCACTGCCGTGGGTAACCACGAGTTCGACAAGGGCACTGAGGACCTGATGGACCGCATCGTCAAGGAGTCTGAGTTCCCGATTATCGGTGCGAACGTGACCAAAGACGGCAAGCCTCTCCTCGAGCCTTCCTTCGTGAAGGAAGTCGATGGAGTGAAGATCGGCTTCGTCGGCACCGTCACTGAGAACACCAAGTTCAAGGTATCCGCCGCTGCCATCCCAGGCGTTAAGTTCACTGACCCAGTGGAGGCTACGAATGAGGAAGCCACCCGTCTGAAGGAATCCGGCGAGGCCGACGTTGTTGTCGCACTCATGCACGAGGACGCACAGCAGTTTGCAGAGGGCTTCAACAAGGACGTCGACCTGCTTTTCGGCGGCGACACCCACGTGAAGACCCAGGGCGAGGTCGCCCGTGAGGGCGCACTGCCGCTGTACTGGGCACAGGGCTACGAATACGGCAAGGTGCTGAACGACGCCGACATCACCTACGACAAGGCAGAGAAGAAGATCACCAAGGTCGATCTCACCCAGTACGACGTTGCGGATGCAGAGACCTTCGAACTTCTCAAGGGGCTGGAGGATGATGCAGAGGTTGCCTCCGTCGTCGCCGAGGCCAAGAAGGTAGCCGACGAAGAGGGCTCCAAGACCGCTGGCACCACTGAAAAGGCAATGTACCGCGGTTCTAACGATGGTGAAGATACTGGTACCAACCGCGGCGTGGAGTCCACCCTCAACAACTTCATTGCTGATGGTCAGCGCTACGCTTTGTCGAAGCAGACCAACAAGGAAATCGACCTCGGCGTCATGAATGCCGGTGGTGTTCGTGCCGACCTCAAGGAAGGCGACGTCACCTACAAGGACATCTTCGCCGTCCAGCCGTTCGGCAACTCCGTCATCACGGCTGAGGTTAGCGGCGAAGACTTCATCAAGGCACTGGAGAATCAGTGGAAGCCGGGTCAGTCCCGCCCGCGTCTGGCCTTGGGCCTGTCCAGCAATGTTTCCGTGGTCTATGACCACAAGGCTGAGCAGGGCGAGCGCGTCAAGTCTGTCACTATCGACGGCGAGCCTATCGACCCGAAGAAGAGCTACACCGTTGCTCTGTCTTCCTTCCTTGCTTCGAGCGATACTGAGGAAGGCGGTGACGGTTTCTTCGTGCCGGGTTCGATCAAGAACCGTAACGACGTCGGTTACATGGATACCCAGGCCATGATTGACTACATCGCTTCTGGCGAGTCGAAGGTGCGCACCGGCCAGGGCCAGATTGGTGCCCACATTTCCGGTGAGCTAAAGGCTGGCGAGGAAATCACCATCGACCTGTCCTCCCTCAACTACTCCAATGAGGAGGAGCCGCAGGCAAAGAAGGTTACCGTTGCTCTCGGTGATGTGAAGGCTGAGGCTGACATCGACAACGCTGCTCAGGAAGGCGACAAGGGCTTCGGTGAGCGTGGCCGCGCGACTGTCAAGCTCACTCTGCCGGAGGGCCTCGAGGGAGACCAGAAGCTGACCATCACCACCGATGCCGGCACCGAGGCAGTACTGCCGATCGCTCTGGAGAAGAAGTCGGAACAGCCTTCGGAGACCGAGAAGCCGTCTGAGAGCCCGAAGCCGTCTGAGACCCCGAAGCCGACCACCGAGCCGAAGAAGGACGCTAGCTCCAAATTCGATGGTTCCTCCTTTGGCCTGGGCCTGGGTCTTGGCATTACCACCGCAGTGGCCGCAGCTATTGCGACTGTTCTGGCCACCGTCGGCTTCGTCACCACCGCACTGCCGGCCCCGATCCAGCAGATGATTGAGGAGCTGCGCAAGCAGTTCAACATCTAGATCGTTAAACGCAGTGAGCCCACACTTCGGTGTGGGCTTTTTGCATGCGTGGCTGCCAGGGAAAGGTAAGGTTAAGCACCGTGGAAACTTTGAGGCTTTTTGGACGCGAAGCGATGTACCAGCTCGGTATTGAACCTCACCGCATTCCGGTGGTGATGGTTGCAACCTTCGGCATTTATCTAGCCTTCATGATTCTGGTCAAACTCTTTGGCAGCCGCGTGTTGACTTCAATGACTGCGTCGGATGCGGTCATCATCATTATGTTCGGTGCTGTGGCGGGGCGAGTCATCGTGGGAAATCCACCGACGCTGGCTGCGGGCGTCATCGGCCTCTTCACTCTCATGCTGCTTGAGGCAGCCTTTGGTACTTTCCGCCAGTTCGTTAGGTGGTCGAAGTTCATCGATCGTCGCCCAGTGCTCCTCGTTTATAAGGGAGAACTGCAAGAGGACAATATGGCCTTCGCTCACATCACGGATCGTGATGTAAATTCAGCGGTGCGTAAGGCAGGGCTCGGCCGTCGTACGGACGTCCAGCTCATGATTCTGGAACCCACAGGCCATATCTCAGTCATCCGACGAGGCCAGCTTGTCGACGCCTCCGTGTTCAAAGACGTCCTTGGCTCTGAGCGCATCGAAGAGGTCGAGGAGGACGACTCTCACAACTAGGGGAGCTGTAGCGAATACCGACGGACCCGCCAACCTCCTCTGGTTGGCGGGTTTCGCCGTCTCTGCGCGTGCCTCCACTAGCTGTGGGATCGCTGAAGTGCCCGCTGACCATGGTGTGGTTGGCGGGTTTCAGCGTTGCGGTGCGGGTGCGTGGTTTGGCGTTCCGGTGCTCGCGTTGCCTAATTGCGAGCGTTTAGCCTGCACCCGGTGGGTCGGGTGGTTGCCCTGTGGCTTGTCCTGTTGTTTGTTCGGCGGCGAGTCTGGTTGTGGCTTCTTGGTATTCGGGCATGGCGGTTATCGGTGCACCCCAGGGTGGGATGTAGCTCACCCCGGTGTTCAGTCGGAACATGTAACCACGCCCGGTGGGGCGTTTGGGGTCATCGTCGTTAATGCCGTTGTGGTAGGCGCATAGGAAGGTGAGGTTTTTGAGGTTGGTGAATCCTCCTGCCTGCCAGGGGATGAGGTGGTGGACTTCGCAGTAATCAGCTGGTTTGTTGCAGCCGGGCCTAGAGCAGGTTTGGAATTCGGCAGCCAGGCTGATGCGTTGTTTCCAGCTGGCATGCCGCTTAATCCGATAAGAGTTCACTGGGCCTTCAAGGGGGTGGATGATGGTGGCGTAGCCAATCTCGGCAAACTTGTGGGCTAAGAATTCTTCCCCGGTCATGCGTGCGCCGTTGGTGAGGTTAAGTTCTATTTCCTCCCCATCACCGTTAATGATTTGGTCGAGCTCGTTGAGGGTGACAACGACTTGAGCATGTACGGCGGGTTTGGTGCCAATACCACCGGTGACAATGACGGTGCGGGCAGCATCAAACAGGTTTGTTCTATTAACGGATTCTAGGGTTCCGCGGATGTCGGCGATGACGGTCGGGGCGTCGGTGATGGTGATGGAGTTAGGTCCCTTAGAGCGGTAGGTGAAGCGGACTCCGGGTTTGGCGGTGCGCTTGGACTTAAGCTCCTTTAAAAGCTTGGTGGCGACGTGGCGGATTTTGTGGGCGGGGGTGCCGGCAAGCTTGATGCGTAGGTTCCAGGCATCGAGGTCTTTTTTGACTTTGGCGGTGTAGGACTCGATCAGGGTGAGAATGCTAAGGCTATGTTGTTGTGCCATCGCGGCGGTGCGTGCTTTGCGTTGTTTGCCGGTGAAGCGGGTTTGCCCGAAGTAGGTGCGGTGGAGGTGGGAAAGCTCAGTGGCATCGGCTGGGTCGGCGCCGAGCGCGCGGAGCTCATCGGGTGAGCTGGTGGCTTGTTCCACTAGCGCGATCCCCGAGTTGCGGTAGTGGAAGTAGGTTTCTAGTACCCCCATGGCCACGAAGCTTAAAACAGGCCCACCAACCCCGCAACTCGAAAACGAAAAAATCCCCCGCACGGAGCGGGGGAGAAAAGGCTTAAGGCCTTACTTGCCAGCCAGCTTGTCGCCGAGACGCATTGCGTCATCCATGGCGCCAATGATGGAGGTGACAACCTTGATCCACTCGCGGATCTCCTTCGGGCTTACGTTGCCCTCGTCGTCGGAGGAGAGGAAGAAGATGTCGCTGGAGGAGCCGGACTCCTCGACCGGAGCAGCGGAAGCAACAGCGGTACCGGAGAAAGCGATGGTTGCGGCGGTAGCAGCGGCAACGATGGACTTACGGGAGAAGAACTTCATGGTGAGTGTCCTATCTTTGTTGGGGTGAATGAGAAGATTACTTCTTGGCGTTCGGGCTGAAGTAGCGGTCGTAGAATGCGAAGGCAGTGCCCAGAGCGCCGATAACAGCGGTGAAGACAGCGATCCAGTCGCGGATCTCGCTCGGCTTCATGTCAGTGCTGGAGGAACCCTCTTCGCTGGAGGACTCTTCGTTCTTCTCCGGGGTGGGCTCTGCAGTCTTGGAAGGTGCTTCCGAGGTCGTGGAGGTGGTCTCGGAGGTGGTCGTGGTCTCGGAGGTGGTGCCATCTGCGGTGGTCTCAGCGACGGTGGTGCTTGTCTCCTCGGTGGTGGTCTCAGCGGACGCGACGGATACACCGGTCAGGGAAACAGTCGCTGCGGTAGCAGCTGCGACGAGCGCCTTGCGGGAGAAGAACTTCATTCTCGTTCCTTTGTGTTCTCGGGAATTTCAAAGACCTCACAGATGCTACTGAGCCTGTCCTCGATTTGCAAGAGAATAATCAAAAAGTTTTTTACTCTGTGTAGAAGCTGCCCGCTACGTGTGAGCTGCGGTTTCCAAATGTGCATGCGACAGGTGCGGTTAAGGCGAGGTAAAGCAACAGCTCAACACTAAGAAATTCTCAGTAGCGGCGGGGAGGCCCCCGCTCCACACAAGGAACCCCCGCTCACCCAGGGTGAGCGGGGGTGAATCACCGTATCGGGGGTGAAAGCTTAGCTCTTGATGGTCGCCTTAGTGATTCGGACCTCTTCTGCGGGAGCGCCATCCGGAGCGTCGTCCTTGACGCCCTTTGCTGCGATGGCATCGATGGTCTTCTGCCCCTTGTCGGTCAGGTTGCCAAAGTAGGTGTAAGCCGGTGGCAGTTCGGAGTCATCATAGTTGATAAAGAACTGTGAACCGTTGGTGTCTGCACCAGCGTTAGCCATGGCGATGGAACCCTTCGGATAGATGGCAGACTGCGCCAGTGCGGCGTCGTCAGCTTCATCAGTCGGGTACTCGTTAGCGAACTGGAAGCCTGGACCGCCGGCGCCCTGGCCGGTCGGGTCGCCGCACTGAAGAACCGAAAGTCCGCCCTGCGTCATACGGTGGCAGACGGTGTCGTCGTAGTACTTAGCCGAAATCATGTCGGTGATGGCGTTGACGGTACAAGGAGCTAGGGAACGGTCGAGGGTCATCTCGATGTCGCCCTGCTTGGTGGCGAAATTCACGGTGACCTCACCCTTAGCCGGGATGTTCTTACCCTTCGGGGTTGGGACCTCGCGGGATGCGTCGCCAGCCTCCGGGTACTCACACGTCACGGTCTCGTCCAAGGGCTTCTCACGCTTGCCGCTGAGTGCTTCGGCAGTTGGGGCTTCGGTGGTGGTCTCAACCTCAGAGCTGTCCTGGGCTTGGATCTCTTCTTCGTCGCCCGAGCGCGTTGCCAGGAACCAAATACCGCCAACGAGGGCGATAATGACGACTGCCGCGGCGATGACGACGCCCAGCGGGCGGGTCTTCTGCTTGCGGTCGCGGGATTTCAGCTCGCGATCGAGCTGGTTGAGCGCATCATCCATGCGCTGGCTGTTGGTAGACACCTTTGTTTCCTCCACAGGGGGTCTGATTTTTCGACCCACTCATCTTAACCGCATGAGCATTCTCTATGGCGCGCCGCCCCACCCGTCAGTACGCTCGGGTGTCATGGCTACTACTAATTTCAAGAATGAACCCACCCACACCAATGGCGAGCTTCCCAAGGTAGGCGAGGCCCTCCCGGACTTCACCCTCGTCGGCACCGACATGGAAGAGCTCACGAAGGCCGACTTTGCCGGCAAGCGTCTCGTGGTGTCTTGCTTCCCGTCCGTGGATACTGGCGTATGTGCTGCCCAGCTGCGCACCTTCAACGAGAAGGCCGCAGGTCTGGACAACACGGTCGTCCTGTCCGTATCGCGTGATCTTCCCTTTGCGCAACAGCGTTTCTGCGCTGCTGAGGGCATCGAGAACGTGGTGAGCGTCTCTGATTTCCGCTCTGACTTCGCCGATAAGCTTGGCCTGGTTCTGGAAGGCTCTCCGCTTAAGGGTCTGTTTGCCCGCGCGGTTATTGTGACGGATGAGGACCACACGGTGGTCTACACCGAGCTCGTCCCGGAAGTGACGACTGAGCCGGATTATGACGCGGCTCTGGCTGCGCTGAAGTAGATGAGCTCCCCAGAAATCTACGGATTCGCTGCTGGTCCCTATCAGACCAATACCTATGTCGTGGCTAACGGATCCCGTGCGTTCATCGTGGACCCCGGCATGGATACCCGAGAGCGCCTTGAACAGCTCGCGGAGGAGCAGTGCTTAACCTTTGAAGCCGTGGTGCTCACGCACGGCCACATTGACCACACGAGGGACGCCGCGGAGTTTGACCTTCCGGTGTACATCCACCCCGATGACGCCTTCATGCTTGTCGACGGCTCCGGGGTATCCCCTCAATCACAGTTACTGTTTGATGCAGCCTCGATGAAGCAGGTTGCGGATCGGCGCGACCTCATTGGTGGCGAAACGTTGACCTTGGCAGGGATGGAGTTTGAGATTGCGCATGCACCAGGCCATTCGCCGGGCTGTGTCATGCTGGTTGCCGAAGATGTGGCCTTGACAGGGGATGTGCTGTTTAAGGGGTCGATTGGCCGCACAGACTTACCCCACTCAGACCATGCGGCGATGCAGCGCTCGCTCCGTGGTCCCGTGTGGGCGCTAGATGATGCCCTTGCCATCCTTCCAGGTCATGGCCCGACATCGACGATGCGGCGCGAACGCGCGACTAATCCGTTTCTGGTGGCGGCGGGGGATGTACTCTAAAGGGCGTGAGTGATAAGAAGCAGTTCAAAGCCCTGTCCGCGCCCAAGGGCGTGCCGGACTACGTTCCGCCGCAATCGGCTGTCTTTGCCAAGGTGCGTGAGACCTTCGTGCACCAGGCGCATCTGTCTGGCTTCCAACATATCGAGCTCCCCGTCTTCGAGGACACGTCCTTGTTTGCTCGCGGCGTGGGCGAATCCACGGACGTGGTGTCCAAGGAGATGTACACCTTTGCGGATCGCGGCGATCGTTCCGTAACCCTGCGCCCAGAAGGTACTGCGGGTGTCATGCGTGCGGTTATTGAGCACAACCTTGACCGTGGCCAGTTGCCGGTCAAGCTGAACTACTTTGGCCCCTTCTTCCGCTATGAGCGCCCACAGGCGGGCCGCTACCGCCAGCTTCAGCAGGTGGGTGTGGAGGCCATCGGCGTCGATGATCCTGCTTTGGATGCGGAAATTATCGCACTGGCGGATCGTTCCTACCGCACCCTGGGTCTGAGCCAGTTCCGTCTGGAGCTCACCAGCTTGGGTGATCATGCATGCCGCCCGGCCTACCGTGAGAAGCTGCAGGATTTCCTGTTCAAGCTGGACCTTGACGAAGAAACGAAGGCCCGCGCTGAGCTTAATCCGCTGCGCGTGTTGGATGACAAGCGTCCGGACGTCCAAGAGCAGCTTGTCGATGCCCCCCTCATGCTTGACCACCTCAACGACGAGTGTCGTGAGCATTTCGAGACCGTCACGGGTTTGCTCGATGACATGGGCGTGGCGTATGAGATTAACCCGCGCATGGTCCGTGGCCTGGATTACTACACCAAGACGTGTTTCGAGTTTGTTCACGATGGGCTCGGTGCCCAGTCTGGAATCGGCGGCGGTGGCCGCTATGACGGCCTTATGTCCCAACTAGGTGGCCAGGAGCTCTCTGGCATCGGCTATGGCCTTGGCGTAGACCGTACAGTGTTGGCGCTGGAGGCAGAGGGCGTGGAACTCGAGGGCGTCGAGGAGCGCGTGGCCGTCTACGGCGTCGCCATGGGCGCTGCGGCGAAGCAGAAAATGGCCGTCATTATTAATGACCTGCGCAAGGCAGGTATTTCTGCAGACATGTCCTTTGGTGACCGCGGCCTTAAGGGTGCGATGAAGGGTGCAGACCGCGCCAATGCTCGTTTCGCCCTCGTCCTAGGTGACCAGGAGCTTGAGGCCGGAACGGTGGCTCTCAAGGACCTCCGCGCACACGAGCAGCGCGACGTCCCGGTGGGGGACGTCGTCACGCAGCTAAGCCAACTGGTCTAGCACTCCACCTGGGAGACGCTGAAGCCCATCGTCTTGGCCAGGCCGCCGAGCGAGGTCTCCTTGTACTTGGAGAGCATGTCGCGGCCGGTCTCGGCCATGGTGCGCACGGCGTTGTCGAGGGTGACGTAGTGAGTGCCCTCGCCCATGCGGGCGAGGCGAGCGGCGTTGATGGCCTTGACCGCACCGATGGCGTTGCGCTCGATGCAGGGAATCTGCACGAGACCACCCACCGGGTCGCAGGTGAGGCCGAGATTGTGCTCAAGGGCGATTTCCGCGGCGTTTTCGACCTGCGCCGGGGTGGCGCCAAGTAGTTCAGCCATGCCGGCGGCGGCCATCGAGGAGGCCGAGCCGACCTCTCCCTGGCAGCCCACCTCCGCACCCGAAATTGAGGCGTTGGACTTGATGATGATGCCGACGGCACCCGCGGTGAGCAGGTAACGGCGAGCGTCAGAACGGGTGAAATCCGCCATGAAGTCACGTGCATAATGCAGCACGGCAGGAATGATGCCGCAGGCGCCGTTCGTCGGAGCGGTGATAACGCGGCCACCGGCGGCGTTCTGTTCGTTGACGGCCAGCGCGTAGAGGTTGACCCATTCCATAGCGGACAGGCCGCAGGCTTCATCGTTCTGCTTGTCCAGAAGCTGTTGGTACATCTTCGGTGCGCGGCGGTTCACGCGCAGGCCACCAGGCAGGATGCCCTTGGTGGAAATTCCCTCGGTGACGCATTCACGCATGATGTCCCACACGAGGTCGAGGTGGCGGTAGACATAGTCTAGGCCACCCTCCTTGCGGTGCAGGACGGCCTCGTTCGCGGCCACAACTTCCCAGATGGCCATCTCGTTAGCTGCGCAGAGATCGAGGAGGTGCTCGCCCGACTGGAAGTCATAGGGAACGGTGTCTTCCGTGGTTGCGGCGGCAACGCCGGCAGGGACACCGGAATCGGTTTCCAACTCGGCGTCAAATTCCTCTCGGGAAAGGATGAAGCCGCCGCCGACAGAAAAATATTCAGCGCCTTCGGCCAGGACAGAGCCGTCAGCGTCCCACGCGGTGAAGATGAGGCAATTGGGATGCTCGGGAACCGGTTCGTTGTTGAAGGAAATGCTATACTCGACCTCGCCCGCGGGGCCCGAGATGGAGCCTTCGGCGGGGATAAAAGCATCGGCGCGCGGCTCCGCATCGAGAGGAACGGTGAGCGGGTTCCAGCCTGCCAAACCAAGGATCACGGCACGATCGGTCGCGTGGCCGCGGCCGGTAGCGGACAAGGAGCCGCGCAGCTCCGTGTGAACTTTGGCCGGATGCGATGGCAGGGACTTTAAGAAGGCCGTGGCCGCTCGCATGGGGCCCACGGTATGCGAGGAGGACGGTCCGATTCCGATGGAGAAGATATCGGTCACGCTAATAGTCATGGAAACCTCCTGAAAAATCTTTGTGGTTAGCGCCCCTTATAGTACAGAGTGCATATGCCGTGCTGCCATGAGATCTGTGAGCTCCCCAGAAGCCCGGTCAATGCGTGCGGCAAGCGCAGGGTTTGCCACCTCCGGGGCAGCGGCGAGCTCTTCGGCGGCTTGGTATACACCGGTTGGCACGACGGTGGCATGCAGGTAATTAAGTAGCGGGCGCAGCGCGTAATCCAGCACGAGAGCATGACGATGTGAACCACCCGTCGCGGCGATGAGCGTAGGGAGTCCGTCCAGTGCGTGGGGATCGAGGGTGTCGAAAAACATCTTGAATAATCCCGAATAGCTGCCTTGGAAAACCGGACTCACCGCGATAAGCCCATCGGCAGCAGCAAGCGTCTCTTTGGCCGCATCAAGAAGTGGGGTGGGAGCCAGCCAGTCCGTCATGGAGAGTGCCAGCTCGGCCGCGAGTTGACGGAGCTCGATGACGGTCACCTGCGCCTCGTCGCCCCGCGCATGGAGGTGCGCGGTGGTGGCGGTGGAGAGGGCGTCGGCAAGCGCACGCGTCCTTGACGGCGTGGACAGTCCCGCAGTGACGATGACTAGTGAACGCATGGCTTCTCCTTCCTGTGACGCATCAACAGTAACGGAGGCTGGGTTATTCCCACTCGAGGGCGTCGACAAGCGTGGCAAGGTCCGCGGGAGTGGCAATGGCCAGCGGGCGCTGCGAGCGCTCGCCGTCCTCGGTGAGGAGGACAGCGCTGGGGTGAGTGCCATCCGCGGCAACGTCGGTGAGGACATCGACGACCTCTTGCGCGGTAGCGGTGCGCGGCAAGAACTCGGCACGGTCCTTGCTCTCAGCCATCGTGAGCACCGCGCTTATCGACGCCCCATTGACCACCCCATCATCCCCCAAGTCCGCCGCCACCCAGCGCGCGATGACATTGGTGGTGAGGAGCGCCTGGAAGACTCCAGAATCATAGATGGGGATTTGGGAGTATCCCGTTCTATCGATGAGCGCGAGGGCCTCCAGAATGTCTGCCTCGGGGCTGAGAGTGGTGACCTCACGCTCGGAGAGAAGAGACTGGGCAGTGGGAGGGTCCGTCAAAAGGCGCTGAAGGTTCTCAAGTTGCTCAAGGACCTGCGGATGCGGGGTAGCGATGGGGTCGCCGTCATAATAGCGACCATGTGCGATGGCATTGCGCAGGTTGGAAAAGTCCTTGAGCTGTTCGGCCTGGCGTTTACTCATGAGGTGTTTGTCATGCGCGCGGTCCACAATCCACCAAAAGGAATCGGAATTCTTCGCGCCGATAGCTTGACGGAGGAACTGTTCGATGTCGTTGAAGGCGGCAAAGAAGCGCGCTAGGGAGTTGTCGCTCATGACATTCCAGTGTACGGGTGAAAACGGCGACACCGCCCCGAGCGCCCACGTGGGCTCGAAGCGGTGTGGAACCGAGCGGTGGTTTAGAAGACCACGCGGAGCACGGAGACGGTGACAGCGGCGATAGCAGCTGCAGCCGGAAGGGTGATAACCCACGCCAGGGCAATGGGCTTCATGAGGTTCCAGTTGGCAGCGCGGTTGACGATACCGACACCCAGAACAGCACCAATGAGGATGTGGGTGGAGGAGACCGGCAGGCCCAGCAGGGATGCAGCCATCACGACAGCGGCGGCAGCCAGCTCAGCGGCGAAGCCGGAGGAGGGGTGCATCTGGGTCAAACCAGAGCCGACGGTCTGAATAACGAAGCGACCGACAAACCACAGGCCAGAAATCAGCGCGATACCCATGCACACCATGACGGGCAGCGGGACGGATACCTCATCAGCAATCTGGTTGGTTTGAAGAACATCAAAGACCGCAGCGAATGGGCCGATGGCGTTAGCGATATCGTTCGAGCCGTGGGAGAACGCGAAGGCGGACGCGGTGAATACCTGCATCCAGGAGAAGAGGAGGAAGGTCGAACGATCCAGGGACTTCTTCTTCAAGGAACGGGCAAAGATGAACACAGCCATCCAGACTGCGGCACCCACCATGCCCATGACGAGGAGGTTCTGCAGGGTAGAGAAGTCAACACCGGTGTGCTTGAGACCCTTGAAGAGAACCATTGCGGAAATGATGATGGCGCCCAATGCAGCGAGCACCGGAACCCAGTTCTCCAACGCGCGGTGGGCATCGACATCATCCAAATCCTTGTTGATGTCGTGAAGTTCGCGGTAGTACTCGGACTCGAGGGCCTCCGGGTCGTAGTCCTCCTCGGAGGTCAGGGCAGCGTCACGGGCCATCGCATTGGTGTAGGAAATCTGCTGCAGTTCGTTCATACGCTCAAAGCGAGACTTGTGCTCCTTGCGGAGCTCAGCGCGGCGAGTCTTAATCTCACGCAGACGCTGGTCAGCAGACTCGTTGTAGACAAGGATAGAGGTCTTAATCCACTTGAAGAGCAGGTAGGCAGCGATACCGCCAAGGACCGGGGAAAGGACCCAGGAGATAGCGATTTTGCCGATGCCGCCCCACTGAACCATGTCCATGCCGCCCTTGCCGGTAATGAAACCAACGGTAAGCGCAGCACCGACGATACCGCCGACGATGGAGTGAGTGGTGGAAACAGGCCAGCCCATGCGGGTGGCAACGAGCAGCCAGATTGCAGCACCCAGCAGGGAAGACATCATGATGTAGACGAATTCCATCGGGTCGAGGCCGTCGATGGCATTGAGATCCACGATGCCGGAGCGCACGGTATCCGTCACCTCGCCACCGGCCAGGATGGCGCCGGAGACCTCGAAGATGGCGGCGACTGCAAGGGCCTGCTTCATAGACAGGGTGCCGGCGCCAACGGAAGTACCGAAGGAGTTGGCGACGTCATTGCCGCCGATGTTGAATGCCATGAAGAGGGCGAAAATAATGGCGGTAACGAGGAGGATGCTGCTGGATCCATCGGCGATCTCTCCGTTGCCCCACACGATGAAGAAGACGAGGGTGGCGGCGGTGAGGACGCCGAAGAACAGGTGCCAAATCCAATCCCTGTTCTTGCCGTTTACCTTCTCAAGGTCCGGCATCGTCGGTGTGGCGGTGCTCAAAACGTCGTTCCTTTCTAAAGGGAGCCGCTCCGCGACGGACCGTGGAGGGGCTTGCCAAGTGCTTAAAGATAGAGAGGTACCCGCCACAGTTCGGCGGGGCCGCGAATAGCGTAAAGAACCGAAGTGGACAATAGATGAACAACTCGTAGCTAGGGCCTTAAACTTTTTAAGTATTTTACCCTTTGCTCGCTGTGCGAACTTATGCGCTGTGGCGCCCATCTCTGTGGGTTTAAAAAGTGCGCAGCACTGCACGAATGGGGCTGCGCACTGGGGTGGTGGGTGGCTCGGGAGCCGCTCACAGATGATTAAGACTTATAGTCTGCTTAAGACTTATAGACACCGCGTTCCAAGGTATCGCACTGTTCCATCTTGCCTGACTCATAGCCCGCCAAGAAGTACTTTGCGCGGTCTTCGGAGGATCCGTGGGTCCACGTATCTGGGCGGACCTCGCCACCAGAGCGGCGCTGGATGTTGTCATCGCCCACCGCACGGGCGGTGTTCACAGCGTCCGTCACCTGCTGCTCGGTAATGGTCTCCAGCAGGGCGTCTTCGCCTTCATCGGCATAGTGCGCCCACAGGCCTGCGTAGCAATCCGCCTGCAGCTCAATCTTGACGGCGTTGGAGTCCTCGCCGGGGTCGTTGTAATTGGAAAGACTTAGAGTGCCCTCGATCTTCTGGATGTGGTGGCCAAACTCGTGGGCCACGATGTACATCTGTGCGAGCGGAGCGTTTTCACCTCCGAAGTTGCGGAGCTGGTCAAAGAATGCGGTATCGAAGTAGGCCGATTCATCGGCTGGACAGTAGAAAGGTCCCGTTGCGCCGGAGGCCTGGCCGCAGCCAGTCACCGTGGTGTTGCTGAAAATGACGCGGCCGGGTTCGACGTAATCTAGTCCCGCCTGCTCTGGCAGTACAGTTTCCCAGACCTTGTCTACGGACTGGGCGGCAAACATCACGCGGCAGTCATCGTATTCGTTGCCATCTTCCGCCGTCTTGCAGTGTGCGAATGCATCCTCGCCGCTTTCCTCAGGGCCGACCTGGGTTTGGTCCGGTTGGGACTGGCTACCGGTGATAGCACCCGGATCGCCACCGAGGAGGAGGTAGAGACCGATGAGGAGGAGGGAGCCAACGCCGCCACCGGTGGCAATCATTCCGCCACGGCCGCGTCCGCCGGAGCTGGCCCGCTTACCGTCAAAACTTGCGCCAGATTTGAAAGTCATGGACAAGATTTTGCCACAAGGAACGCAACCGAGTGGGACTTCGCGGGGAGCAGCGCCACTAGCCTCGCCTGCCCCCAGCGCTGAGCGCGTCCGGTAGGGGCGGTAGACTTGGGCCGTTCAAGTTCTTGTGCTCCTCGGCGCGTGCTGTTTACGCGTGGCGTGGGTGGGCATGAGCGTCAACAATGAGAAGGGATTGAACAAACGTGCTGCGTACACATTTGGCAGGCGAACTGCGCAAGGAGATGGCGGGGGAGACCGTCACGCTGACGGGTTGGGTGGCTCGCCGTCGCGATCACGGCGGTGTTATCTTCATCGACCTGCGTGACCGCTCTGGTGTTGCCCAAGTTGTTTTCCGCGAGACTGACGTGGCCGAGCGTGCCCACGATCTGCGCTCCGAGTACTGCGTCAAGGTCACCGGTGTAGTCGAGCCGCGTCCGGAAGGTTCCGCGAACCCGAACCTGGCTTCCGGTGAGATTGAGATCAACGTCACCGAACTCGAGGTGCTTAACAAGTCTGCAGCACTGCCGTTCCAGATCGATGATCCGTCCTCCTCCGGTGAAGTAGGCGAGGAAACCCGCCTGAAATACCGCTACCTGGACCTGCGTCGCGAGCGTCAGGCTGAGGCTCTACGCCTGCGCTCGGCCGCCAACCGCGCCGCCCGCCAGGTACTGGACAGCCACGATTTCACCGAGATCGAGACTCCGACCCTGACGCGTTCCACCCCGGAAGGTGCTCGCGACTTCCTCGTTCCGGCTCGCTTGAAGCCGGGCAGCTGGTATGCCTTGCCGCAGTCTCCGCAGCTGTTCAAGCAGCTGCTCATGGTCTCCGGAATGGAGCGTTACTACCAAATCGCCCGCTGTTACCGTGATGAGGATTTCCGCGCAGACCGCCAGCCGGAGTTTACTCAGCTTGACGTTGAGATGTCCTTCGTGGACCAGGATGACGTTATCGCGTTGGCAGAGGAAATCGTGTCTGCCCTGTGGAAGCTCATCGGTTACGAGATCACCACTCCGATCCCGCGTATGACCTACGCCGATGCCATGAAGTACTACGGCTCTGACAAGCCGGATTTGCGTTTTGACATCAAGATCACCGAGTGCACAGAGTTCTTCAAGGACACGACTTTCCGTGTCTTCCAGAATGAGTACGTTGGCGCAGTAGTTATGGATGGTGGTGCCTCCCAGCCGCGCCGCCAGTTCGATGCCTGGCAAGAGTGGGCCAAGCAGCGCGGCGCTAAGGGTCTGGCTTACATCACCATCGCTGAGGACGGCACCCTGGGCGGTCCGGTGGCAAAGAACATCACCGATGCCGAGCGTGAGGGCATCGCTGAGCACGTTGGCGCGAAGCCGGGTGACGCTATTTTCTTCGCCGCAGGCGACACCAAGTCTTCCCGCGCTCTTCTCGGCGCTGCCCGCGGCGAGATTGCTAAGAAGCTTGACCTCATCAAGGACGGCGACTGGGCCTTCACCTGGGTTGTAGATGCCCCGCTGTTCGAGCCCTCCGCCGACGCAACTGCTTCTGGCGACGTGGCTCTGGGACACTCCACGTGGACCGCTGTCCACCACGCTTTCACCTCTCCGAAGCCGGAGTATACGGACTCCTTTGATAAGGAGCCGGGCGAGGCCTTGGCGTACGCCTATGACATTGTCTGCAACGGCAATGAGATCGGTGGTGGCTCCATCCGTATTCACAACCAGGATGTACAGAAGCGTGTCTTCGACGTCATGGGTATCGGCGAGGAGGAAGCGCAGGAGAAGTTCGGTTTCCTCTTGGACGCATTCCAGTACGGTGCACCGCCGCACGGCGGTATCGCTTTCGGCTGGGACCGCATCGTCTCCCTGCTCGGTGGTTTCGATTCCATCCGCGACGTTATCGCTTTCCCGAAGTCCGGCGGCGGCGTCGACCCGCTGACCGATGCCCCTGGCACCATCCCGGCGGCGCAGCGCAAGGAAACCGGCGTGGACTTCAAGCCAGAAAAGGCTGCGAAAGCTGATAAGTCCGCAAAGGACGAGGTAGAGGCACAATAGAGGTAAAGGCAGAATAAGTGACGGCAGGCTGCGATAGCAGCCAAAAGTCTTGAGGCCGGCCTCGAGCCATGCTAGTGCGACGCATCTATGTGTAGGTGCGTCGCACATGTCAGCTGTGAGGCGAGTACCATCGATGAGCCAAAGACAAGTGGAGGCAGACGAGCCAGTGAATGCTGTGGAGCAGGGATCAGTCGAAAGTACCGTGGTGGCGGAGGCATCGCAGATGCTCTCGCGCCGCTTTGGCGGCGAACCGGAATTGAGCGATATTGAGTCCCTCAGCGGCTCCGGTAATGCCGTCGTGGTCCGCGCGCGCACCGCCCCCAGTGCTTTCTTTCCGTACCGCTCTGTTGTTATTAAATACAACCCAGTCACTGGCCACACCATCGACGACGCAGCACTGCTTCGGGAAGTCGTGGCATATCAGTTCACCACCTCTCTGTCTGAGGAGGTGCGGCCGGGGCCGGTGTTGCTCGCCCACGACGTCGATAAGCGCATTCTCGTGCTGTCTGACGCCGGTGATGGCGACACTTTTGCCGACACTCTCGCCCGCAGCGGCGAGGATGAGCGTCGTGACCTGCTCCGAGGTCTTGGCAGTGCGCTGGGCAAAATGCATGCTGGTACAGCCAGCCGCAAGGAAGACTACGACGCGCTGCTCAACCGTCAGCTGCGTCATCATCCGGAATATGCTGAGCACCAGGCATTGCGGGATGATTCGCTGCAAAGATCCATCCTTATCGGCGCCGAAATCCTCCGCGAGGCAGGCCTTGAGCCCTCGGAACATGTGCTGCAACGTGCCCGCGAGGCGACGAAGAACCTGAGCTCCGGCCGAAATCGCGCTTTCACCCCCTTTGACTTGTCTCCGGACAACATCATTGTGGGCGAGACTGTGACGTTCCTGGACTATGAATGGGCAGGCTTTCGGAATGTGGGCTTCGATGTCGCCTGCGTGGTAGCCGGGTTCCCGCAGTTTCTCTTTACTCGTCCCATCACGGATGACGAAGCAGAGGTGTTTATCCACGCCTGGCAGCGCCGCATCGTGGATGTCTGGCCGCAGCTCGCGGATGAAAAGACGTTGCATGAGCTCATCGTCGCCTGCATTATCGGCTGGGCTCTGTCCAGTGTTACCACCATGTATGCCGGCGGTATTGAAGGTGTGGTGGCATTGGCCGAGGGCAATGCGGATGTCTACCACGACCCGAAGCGCTCACTCCTGCGGCCTTCGGACCACGGCCCTTTCACTGAAGATGAAGTACTCATCCGTCGTGATCTTTATGAAACGTTTGAGGCATTGTCGCGCTTTGCCGCACAGTGCCAGAGTGATGGTTGCGACTCTGTGTCTGAGTTTGGCCGGCAGGTAGCCGGGCGTCTGCGGGAGTCCTGATGGGTCAAGGGTCGCTTTTCGGCGATGAGCCCGCCGCCCAACCTCCAGCTGCCGCCGGTGCGGATATGTTCGCTACGCATTCCGGTTCGCCGTTGGCTGCGCGCATGCGGCCCCAGAGCTTGGACGAGGTGGTGGGGCAGCAGCACCTGCTGGAGCCGGGAACTCCGCTGCGGCGTCTGGTGGAGGGCTCTGGCGACGCCTCCGTTATCTTGTACGGCCCGCCCGGTACTGGCAAGACCACTCTGGCTTCCCTCATCGCGGCTTCGCTGGGAGACAATTTCGTGGGTTTGTCTGCGCTGGACTCCGGCGTTAAGCAAGTACGTGAAGTCATCACCCACGCGCGCCGCGAGCTTATTGAGGGACGCCGCACCGTTCTTTTCATTGATGAGGTTCACCGCTTTTCCAAGACACAGCAGGATGCGCTCCTCGCTGCGGTAGAGAACCGCACCGTCCTGCTTGTTGCCGCCACCACGGAGAACCCGTCCTTCTCTGTCGTTGCTCCGCTACTTTCGCGTTCCTTGTTGTGCCATCTGCAGCCACTCGATGACGCTGCGCTTCGCACCCTTGCCGAGCGCGCCCTGGCAAGCGAGCGAGGCCTCAACGGAAGAATCACTGCGAGTGATGAAGCCCTTGACCAACTCGTGCTGCTCGCCGGGGGAGATGCTCGGCGCACTCTGACGTATCTGGAAGCGGCTGCTGAGGCTGTTCCTGATGGCGAGGAACTTACCACGGACATTCTCACCGCCAACGTCAACCGAGCCGTTGTTCGCTACGACCGTGACGGAGACCAGCATTATGACGTCGTCTCTGCATTTATCAAGTCGATCCGTGGCTCCGATGTCGATGCGGCCTTGCACTACTTGGCCCGCATGGTGGAGGCAGGGGAGGACCCGCGCTTTATTGCCCGCCGCCTCATAGTGCATGCGTCTGAGGACATTGGCATGGCGGATCCGACGGCCCTTCCTACAGCTGTGGCCGCTGCTGAAGCAGCCGCGCTCATTGGGTTACCTGAAGCGCGTATACCACTGGCACAAGCCACCATCCACCTGGCCACAGCGCCCAAATCCAATTCTGTTATCAACGCTATCAACGCCGCACAAGCCGATGTCCAGGCCGGCAAGATTGGGCACGTGCCGGCACACCTGCGTGATGGGCACTACGAAGGTGCGAAGCGCCTAGGTAATGCGGTGGGCTATGCGTACCCGCACGATGATCCGCGCGGCGTGGTGGCGCAGCAGTATTTGCCAGACGCGCTTGTTGACGCCACCTATTACCACCCCACCGACCACGGCGCGGAAAAGCGCGTGCGTGACTATTTGGGTCGCTTGCGGGACATCATTCGGGGGCGGCGTCGATAAGCGTAGCCCGTGGCAGGTAAAGTTGAGCGCTGACTAGAAACCACTCAACAGTGAAGGACTTTTGCTCGTGAAGACTCATGAGATCCGGGAACGCTTTACCCAGCACTTCGTCAAGAACGGTCACGAGGCCGTTCCCAGCGCGTCGCTGATCCTGGATGACCCGAACCTGCTCTTCGTCAACGCCGGCATGGTTCCCTTCAAGCCCTATTTCCTGGGCCAACAGAACCCGCCGTTCCCCAACGGCACTGCTACCTCCATCCAGAAGTGCGTGCGCACGCTGGACATTGAAGAGGTGGGTATTACCACTCGCCACAACACCTTCTTCCAGATGGCCGGTAACTTCTCCTTCGGCCAGTACTTCAAGGAAGGAGCTATTACCCACGCGTGGACGCTGCTGACGGGCTCGGTGGACGATGGCGGACTGGGGCTTGATCCGGGGCGTCTGTGGGTCACTGTGTACCTCGACGATGACGAGGCTGCCGATATTTGGCACGAGAAGATCGGCGTGCCCCGCGAGCGTATCCAGCGCCTCGGCATGGAGGACAACTACTGGTCCATGGGTATCCCCGGACCGTGCGGCCCCTGCTCCGAGATTTACTATGACCGTGGTTCTGAGTACGGCAAGGACGGCGGCCCCATCGCGGACGATAACCGCTACATGGAGATCTGGAACCTGGTCTTCATGCAGAACGAGCGCGGCGAAGGCATTGGTAAGGGCAACTTTGAGATCGTTGGCGAGTTGCCGAAGAAGAACATCGATACCGGCATGGGCATTGAGCGCGTGGCCTGTATCCTGCAAGACGTTGACAATGTGTACGAGACCGATCTCCTGCGCCCAGTCATCGACGTAGCCCAAGAGCTGACCGGTGCCACGTACACTCCGGATGCGCCGAAAGAAGACCTCATTCGATTCCGTGTGGTGGCAGATCACTCGCGTACCGGCATGATGCTTATTTTGGATGGCGTCACCCCGGGCAACGAGGGCCGTGGCTACATCCTGCGCCGCCTGCTGCGCCGTATCATTCGCTCCGCCAAGCTGTTGGGCGCACAGGGCGAGACTATGGAGCGCTTGATGAACACCATCATGGACACCATGACCCCGTCCTACCCGGAGATTGCGGAGAACCGCGAGCGAATCCTCCGCGTCGCCGTGGCCGAGGAAAAGGCCTTCCTCAAGACTTTGGAGTCTGGCACCAAGCTTTTCGACGAAGCCGTGGACCAGCTCAAGCACACCTCGCGTGCGGCGACCCCGAAGGTCCTTTCCGGTGCGAAGGCCTTTGAGCTGCACGATACCTACGGGTTCCCGATTGACCTCACTCTGGAGATGGCCCAGGAAGCAGGTTTGAGCGTTGATATGGACGGCTTTGATGCCGCCATGGGCGAGCAGCGCCGTCGCGCGAAGGCTGATAACCAGGCCAAGAAACATGGTCATGCCGACCTCTCTATCTACCGTGAGTGGGTGGACAACAACCCAACTGTCTTCACCGGCTACGACACCCTAGAGTCCGATGCCAAGGTGATTGGCCTTGTACGCGACGGTGAGAAGGTCACCGAGGTGCAGGCGGGAGACACCGTCGAGGTCATACTTGACCAGTCGCCGCTGTACGCCGAGTCTGGCGGTCAGACTGCTGACCGTGGCCGCATCATCTCCGGCGAGACCCTGCTCGAGGTCGGCGATGTTCAAAAGGTGGGCAAGAAGCTCTGGGTTCACAAGGCTACCGTGACCTCCGGAGGACTGGAGCTGGGAACCGGCGTAACCGCCGAGGTAGATCAGCAGTGGCGCCACGGTGCCGTCCAGGCGCACTCTGCGACGCACCTCATCCACGCCGCCTTGCGTCAGGTGCTCGGCCCCACCGCAGTCCAGGCTGGTTCCTTGAACCGTCCGGGTTACCTGCGTTTTGACTTCAACTACACCGAGCAGCTCAGCCAGGAGCAGCTCGAAGAGATTGCTCTCATTACCAACCAGGCCGTGGACCAGCACTTCCCGGTTCATACCATCGAGACTTCCCTGGACAAGGCTAAAGAAATGGGCGCCATGGCGCTCTTTGGTGAGAACTACGGCTCTGAGGTTCGCGTTGTTGAGATGGGCGGCCCCTTCTCCATCGAGCTGTGTGGCGGTACCCACGTGGCGAACACCTCCGAAATCGGGCCGGTTTCCGTCTTGGGCGAGTCCTCCGTGGGCTCGGGCGCGCGCCGCATCGAGGCCTACTCGGGTTTGGATGCCTTCCGCTACTACTCCAAGGAGACGGCCCTTGTCGAGGGCGTATCCCGTGAGCTCAAGGTGCAGACAGAAGACTTGCCGGAGCGCATCGCCCAGCTCACTGAAAAGCTTAAGGCCGCAGAAAAGCAGATCGCTGACCTGCACAAGGCCCAGCTCATGTCCCAGACCGCGGACATGATTGCGGGGGCGACCGACGTCAACGGTTTCACCGTGGTGTCCGCCAAGTTGCCGAATGGAGTTAACGGCGGTGACCTGCGCACGTTGGCTTCTGACATCAAGAACCGCCTCGGAGACGCTGCCGGAATCGTGGTGCTCGCTTCCGAGAACGAGGGCGGCAAGCTGCCGTTCATCGTTGGCGCCACCAAGGCCGCGAATGAGCGAGGCGTCAAGGCCGGTAACCTGGTCAAGACTATTTCTGGTTACGTTGATGGTAAGGGCGGCGGTAAGCCGGATATGGCTCAGGGCTCCGGTGCCACTGCAGCCGGCCTGGATGCGGCCTTCAACGCTGTTCGAGACGAGCTTTCTGCTCTATAGCAACGAGGACCACTCGGAGGAGGAACTGCATGGCCGTTGAACCGGATAAGCCAGGAGTAGATGACCCAGGCCCAGGCCGTCGTCTTGGGCTCGACGTGGGCACCGTGCGTATCGGCGTGGCGGTGTCGGACCGAGAGGCACGCATGGCCATGCCGGTTGAAACCGTGCAACGCGAAACCGGTTTCAAGGACCGCGATAAGGGCGACATTGATCGCATCCTCGAAATCATTCGTGAATATGAAGCCGTGGAGGTGGCCGTCGGGCTGCCGCGCGATCTCAAAGGCAATGGTTCAAAGAGTGTGAAACATGCCAAGGAAATAGCGTTTCGTATCCGCCGTCGCTTGGCAAAAGATGACACGATGAAGGCAACTCCGCCCGTGCGTTTGGTGGATGAACGCCTGACTACAGTGGTGGCTACCTCCGCGCTGCGAGCCTCCGGCGTGTCAGAAAAACGTGGCCGCTCGGTCATTGACCAAGCGGCTGCGGTGGAAATTTTGCAATCCTGGCTGGATGCGCGCCATTTCGCGTTGAACGGCCACCAAACTTCAAACCTAGGAGACGAAGTACGTGAGCCGTAAACCATCACGCATTGGACGCTCGATGGAGCCCCACCACGTTAAGCGCCGCCAGCGAGGACTGGCAGTACTTATCGCCAGCCTAGTTCTCATCATCGGTGCACTGGGTTACATCGGATTTCGCCTTCTGGGAGGAGGAAGCAGTTTGGATTACGAAGGACAGGGCAATGGTGTTGTCCAGCTCGTTGAAGTTCCCGAGGGATCGTCCATGAGCCATCTGGCCCCTGAGCTCGCCGAAAGAAACGTGGTTAAGACTGCGGAAGCCTTCTCCTCCGCGGCCAATAGTAACCCCCGCGCGAGCCAAGTTAAGCCGGGCTTCTACCGTCTCCAAGAGGAGATGAGTGCAAAGTCTGCCGTGGAAGCTCTTCTCGATGATGCCAACATGGTTGATCTCCTGGATGTGCAGGGAGGCGCTACGTTGAGTGACGTCAACGTGCTCGGCGGCGATGTTCGTTACGGTATTTACTCGTTGATCTCCCAGGTCTCCTGCAAGGAGGGCGGCTGTGTTTCGGCGGAGGAACTTGAGAAGATTGCTGCCACTGTAGACCCTGCAGAGTTGGGCGCTCCTGAGTGGGCTCTGGATGCCATCCGTGCGCGTGGTGAAGATCCAAAGCGCCTCGAGGGCCTTATCGCACCAGGCCAGTACGTTCTTGACCCGAACATGGATGCCCAGGAAATCCTTACCGACCTCATTAGTCGTTCGACGAAGAAGTACAACGACACGAACATCGTCGAGCGCGCCGAGGCCGTTGGGTTGTCTCCGTATGAGCTGCTTACCTCCGCTTCCTTGGTGGAGCGTGAGACCCCGGCCGGAGAGTTCGATAAGGTCGCCCGCGTTATCCTTAACCGCCTCGATGAGCCGATGCGCTTGGAACTTGATTCCACGGTGAACTACGGGCTTGAGGACGTCGAGCTGGCTACCACAGATGATGACCGCGGCCGCGAGACACCGTGGAACACCTACGCCAAGGATGGTTTGCCGGATACCCCAATTGCGTCGCCATCGAACGAGGCCATTGAGGCTATGGAAAACCCGGTGGAGGGCAACTGGCTCTTCTTCGTTACCGTAGATAGCCAGGGCACCACGGTATTTACGGACAACTACGACGAGCACCTTGCCAACGTGGATGAGGCAGTACGCTCGGGCATTCTGGATAGCCAGCGTGATGCGGAGGGCGCCGACGAGGCACCTGCCGATGCGCCGGCTGAGGGGCAGTAGGCTCATGCCCCGCGCCGCGGTTCTAGGCAGTCCCATTGCCC
Source organism: Corynebacterium sp. HMSC05E07 (assembly GCF_001807225.1). Lineage (NCBI taxonomy): Bacteria > Bacillati > Actinomycetota > Actinomycetes > Mycobacteriales > Corynebacteriaceae > Corynebacterium > Corynebacterium sp. HMSC05E07. Next base: position 54,456 of record NZ_KV788225.1, on the reverse strand, counting down.
ATTCGCTGTCCCCAGTTCTCCACAATGCCGGCTATGCCGCGCTGATGCTTGAGGAATGGGAATACACCAAGCATGAGGTGACCGATTTGCCCTCCTTCTTGGAGACGGTCGGGGAGGACTATCGCGGCTTCTCCGTCACCATGCCGCTCAAGTTTGATGCTTTGAAGTGCGCCGATATCGTTAGCGAGCGCGCCGAGCTGATCGGCTCCGCCAACACTCTGGTGCGCACGGATTCTGGGTGGCGTGCGGACAACACCGACACTGAAGGTGTTCTTGGTGCGCTGGAGGAGCTGTTGGGAGAGACTAGGCCTGCCACTGCGTTGCTCATCGGGGCTGGGGGCACCGCACGTCCAGTCCTGTGGGGTCTAGCACAGCGCGGAGTAACGCACGTTACGGTGCTCAATCGTTCCGATCGTCGTGCTGAGTTGCGCCCGCTTGCCGACGCCCTCGGGATCACCCTCCGTGCCGCCACCTTCACCGAGGATCTTATGGGTTTAGCTCGATCGGCAGACTTCATCGTGTCGACCGTGCCCGCGGCTGCACTTGAGGGTCACCTCTCACAGCTGGCTCAAGCTCCTGTGTTTGATGTGATTTATGATCCCTGGCCAACACCCTTGACCGTGTATGCGGCCGCTGATGGTTTTGCCACCGTGGGTGGCCACATCATGTTGGCTAACCAGGCCTATTCACAGTTCGAGCAATTCACTGGTCACACTGCACCGCGTCAGGAGATGCTTGCGGCTCTCAACGCCGCGCTGACCTAGTCACCAGGCGCGAGGCGCCCCGGCACTGTAGTGTCAAGGCCCATGGGGGTTCTTATATTCCTGGCGTGGGGGTGCGCCTTATTTGTCTATGACGTGCGGTACAAACGCCTGCCTAATTTCCTCACACTTCCCGCGGCCGCTGTGTCGCTGTGGTGGTTTAGTCCAGCTGGGCTTGTGTGGCCCGGAATGTACCTAGCGTTGGCGCTGACTTTCCGCACTGGCAGCATCGGGGGCGGTGACCTGAAGTTGGCGCTACCGCTGGGCATGATGGTTGCCCACGTTGGGGGAGTGGTGGGGGTGTTGGGGGCGATGATGGGGGCGGCACTCAGCACTGTGCTGTGGGGAATCGTGGTGAGAGACAAAGCTCCTGCACACGGGCCTGGCATGCTGATCTCAGCCGCACTTGTAGTGATGTTTAGCACCAACACGGTGTGATTGATAGCCCAGTGGCACCGAAAGTACACCTGGCGTGCGATAATGGTCGGCATGCTTCGTTGGACTACCGCAGGTGAATCCCACGGCCAAGCGCTCATCGCACTGATCGAGCACATGCCCGCCGGGGTTCCCGTCTCTCAGAATGACATTGCTCTCCAGCTCTCTCGTCGCCGTTTGGGCTATGGCCGTGGCGCCCGCATGAAGTTCGAGGCTGATGATCTGACCTTGCTTAGTGGTATTCGCCACGGAAAGACCCTGGGCAGCCCTATTGCCATCATGATCGGTAATACTGAGTGGCCGAAGTGGACTACCATCATGTCTCCGGACGCTCTTGACGTCGATGATCCCGAGGTAGCCAAGGCCATGGCCTCTGGCCGTGGCGCGCCCCTGACACGCCCACGCCCGGGCCACGCTGACTTCGCTGGCATGGTGAAATTTGGGCACGAGGAGGCACGCCCTATCCTCGAGCGTTCTTCTGCCCGCGAGACTGCTGCCCGCGTGGCGGCAGCAACCGTTGCGCGCAACTTCCTGCGCGAGACTCTTGGCGTGGAGGTGCTGTCCCATGTCATTTCCATCGGTCCATCTGATCCTTATGAGGGTCCGCACCCACGCTTCGCTGACCTCGAATCCATCGATGCTTCACCGGTCCGCGCTTGCGATAAAGCGGCGGAGGAATCGATGATTTCGGAGATCGAATCTGCCAAGAAACAAGGCGATACCCTCGGAGGTATCGTCGAGGTTATCGTCGAAGGCCTCCCTATCGGTTTGGGGTCTCACGCCTCTGGCGAGGACCGCCTGGACGCACAGCTTGCTGCTGCGCTCATGGGCATTCAGGCTATTAAGGGCGTGGAAGTTGGTGATGGTTTCGAGGAGGCACGCCGCCGTGGTAGCGAGGCCCACGATGAAATGGTGCGCGTGGACGGGGGAGTAGAACGCGAAAGCAACCGCGCCGGTGGGCTTGAAGGAGGCATGACCAATGGCCAGACCCTGCGCCTTCGCGCAGCCATGAAACCGATTTCCACCGTTCCGCGCGCTCTCAAGACCGTGGACATGGCGTCCGGTGATGCGGCCACCGCCATCCATCAACGGTCAGATGTCTGTGCTGTGCCAGCCGCAGGTGTCGTTGCAGAAGCCATGGTGGCGCTCGTGTTGGCTCGCGCTGTCCTGGAGAAATTCGGTGGTGACTCCCTTGAGGAGACTAAGCGCAATATCGCTGCCTATCAGGAGTACGTTGCTGGACGCCTCGAGTGGGGTGACGCATGAGTTCCCCGCACGTTGTCCTCGTTGGCCCGCCCGGCGCCGGAAAATCCACCATTGGGCGCCGCCTTGCGCGCGCTCTGAACTGCGAGCTCGTGGATTCCGATGAGCTCATTGAGGCTCGAGAAGGTAAGCCCTGCGGCGAGGTTTTCTCGGCGCTAGGAGAGCCCACTTTCCGCGAAGTTGAAGCTGAAGTCGTCCGCGAAGCTTTGACCACACCAGGCGTGGTGAGCCTAGGCGGCGGAGCCGTCCTGACCGAGTCCACTCGCACGCTGTTGGATAATCTCACCGTCGTCTTCCTCGACATCACCCCGGAAGAGGGCGTGGCTCGCACGCTGGGGGATGCCAACCGTCCCGTGCTCAACTCGGCCGATCCCCTCGCACACTATGCCCAGCTGCTTGAGACCCGCCGTCCGCTGTACGCGGAGGTTGCTGACCTCAAAGTGCGTACCGGCGTGCGTTCCCCGCAGCAGGTGGTGGGCGATATCCTCAGCTTCCTCGAAACCCTGTAAGTTCTATCCCTTCTTCACCGCACAAGGAGCGCCCCGACCATGCACATCATCCCGGTTAACGGCCCCTCGCCCTATGAGGTGACCATCGGCACAGACCTGAGCGAAAGCATTGTGGAGCGCGCCGCGTCCATCGGCGCGGCTAAGGTGGCTATCATCCACCAGCCACCTCTTCTCGCGGCCGCACACGCCCTCGCCGCCGCAGCCGAGAAGCGCGGGGTGGAGGCCACTCTTGCAGAGGTTCCTGATGCCGAAGCAGCGAAGCAGCTCGACGTACTGGCCCATCTGTGGGATGTCCTAGGGCAGGCAGGTTTTAGCCGCCGCGATGCGGTGATCGGCTTGGGCGGCGGGGCCGTCACGGACCTTGCGGGGTTTGCAGCGGCAACGTGGATGCGTGGCATTCCCGTTATCCAAGCACCGACGACCTTGTTGGCCATGGTGGACGCTGCCGTAGGTGGAAAGACCGGTATCAACACGTCTGCCGGCAAGAACTTAGTGGGCGCCTTCCACGAGCCAGACTCCGTCTTCGTGGACCTTGAGCGTTTGCGCACCCTTCCGGACGATGAAATCGTGGCGGGCTCGGCCGAAATCATCAAGACAGGATTTATTCATGATCCGGTCATCATCGAGCACTACATCAAGAATCCAGCCTTGTGCCTTGATCCAGACGGGATTCTACCGGAACTCATTGAGCGCTCTATCGCGGTTAAGGCCCACGTTGTGGGCCAGGATCTCAAGGAATCCGGTCTGCGAGAAACTCTCAATTACGGCCATACCTTCGGCCATGCAGTGGAGCGGCGTGAGCGCTACATCTGGCGCCATGGCCGCGCGGTAGCGGTAGGAATGATGTTCATCGCCCACCTGTCCCACGCCCGTGGGTTGATAAGCGCCGACCTCGTGCAGACCCACCGCGAGATTCTGGCGTCCGTGGGGCTTCCCACCACCTATGAACAAGGCCATTTCGAAGAGTTGGTGGAAGGCATGCGCCACGATAAAAAGAACCGCGGTGGCCACATCCGCTTTGTAGCGCTCACGGGAATCGGGGAAACCACTCGAATTGAAGACGCCACCGATGATGACCTCCGAGCTGCGTACACCAAGCTCAGCGCCTAGGCTTTAAAACCACCATACGTACAGGAGAATGTCATGACGATCCTCGTCCTCAACGGCCCCAACCTCAACCGCTTGGGCAAACGTCAGCCGGAGATCTACGGCAGTGAGAGTCTGGGGGACGTCGAAAAGCGAGTTCGAGAGGCTGCGGGGCAGGAGGAGATCATTTTTTTCCAGTCCAACCACGAGGGCGAACTTATCGAGCAGGTCCACCGCGCGGCGGACGAGGGATGGCCAGTTATTATCAACCCTGGCGGCTTTACTCACACCTCGGTGGTATTGCGCGACGCGTTGGCAGAGGTCGCCGACGGAGCCGGCTTCGTAGAGGTTCACCTGTCGAACGTGCATGCTCGTGAGGAGTTCCGTCAGCACTCCTATCTCAGTCCTCTCGCACGCGGCGTTATCGCCGGTCTAGGCTCTTATGGCTATATCGCGGCTCTGGGGTACTTCCTGGCGGATTAGCTATGATGGAGTCTCGCCTAAAAATTGATAGGAGTGGTTCTCACATGGCTTTAGCTGATACTCGCTTTGGTAACCGCCGTCGCAAGCTCGCCTCCACGTTGTCTGGGCAGCGCATTGACGCCGTCGTCATTACGCATCTGACACACGTGCGCTATTTGACGGGCTTCTCTGGCTCCAACGGCGGCCTCCTGCTGCGCAAGGACCTCTCCGCGCTCATGGCCACCGACGGCCGTTACACCACGCAGATCGCTGAGGAAGTGCCGGACATTGAGGCCGTTCTCGGTCGCGACGTTGGCCCGCACTTGCTGAGCCAGCTCTCCGGTGAGTTGCGCGTGGGTTATGAAGCCGATTACGTCAGTGTGTCCCAACTCAAGCGTTTGGAGAAGGCCGCTCCGGAAGGCGTTACCCTTGTGCCAGTCAGCGGAGTGATAGAGGATATCCGCCTGGTCAAGGATCGTGTTGAGCTGGAGAAGCTCGAGGAACTCGCGGCATTGGCAAACCAAGCTCTTATCGAACTTGTAGAAAATGGTGAAATCGCTGCTGGTCGCACCGAGCGCCAGGTGGCTGCGGACTTGGAGTACCGCATGCGCATGCTCGGTTCTGAGCGCGTGAGCTTCGATACCATCGTCGCATCCGGCGAGAACTCTGCGAAGCCTCACCACGGTGCCGATGACCGTGAACTGCGCAACGGAGACCTCGTCACCATTGACTTCGGCGCGCATCTGCGCGGCTTCAACTCTGATTGCACCCGCACCTTTGCTATCGGTGAGGCCACCGAGTTCGCCAAGGAAATTTATGACATCGTTCTGCGTGCCCAAGAGGCGGGTGTTAAGGCTTCGGTGCCGGGCACCGCGCTTGTCGACGTTGACGCGGCCTGCCGCGACATCATCACCGAGGCCGGATACGGCGAGTACTTCGTGCACTCGACCGGCCATGGTATTGGTCTCGACGTCCATGAGGGCCCCTCGGCCGCCAAAACTGGTAAGGGTGAGCTAGCAGAAGGCATGACGCTAACCATTGAGCCAGGCATCTATGTGCCGGGCAAAGGTGGCGTGCGCATTGAAGACAGCCTCATCATCACCTCCGGCGCTCCGAAAATTATCACCGCCTATCCAAAGGACCTTCAGGTCCTCTAGACGGGCCTGGTGCAGGGAGGGAGTCGGAGCGGCGAGCACCGACCCCCGTTCCACAGTATGAGCCTGCCATACGGTATGCTTGGACACTGTTTTCATAGTTTCTACTTCAATGTATTCAGGAGAGTCATTACATGGCAGATACCACTGACTTCAAGAACGGCCTGGTTCTGAAGATCGACAACAAGCTGCAGCAGATCGTTGAGTTCCAGCACGTGAAGCCGGGCAAGGGCCCAGCCTTCGTGCGCACCAAGCTCAAGGACGTGGTCTCTGGCAAGGTGACGGACAAGACCTTCAACGCTGGTGTCAAGGTGGAGACTGCTAACGTCGACCGCCGCGACATGACCTACCTGTACAACGATGGCACGAACTACGTGGTCATGGATGACAAGACCTACGAGCAGTACGAGCTTCCCTTCGACAAGTTCGGTGACGCTGGCAAGTTCCTGCTGGAGAACATGCGCGTGCAGGTTTCTTTCCACGATGGTGAGGCACTCTTCGGCGAGCTGCCGATTTCCGTTGACCTCAAGGTTGAGCACACCGAGCCGGGTCTGCAGGGCGACCGTTCTAACGGTGGCACCAAGCCGGCCACGCTGGAGACCGGCGCTGAGATCCAGGTTCCGCTGTTCATTGAGATCGGCAACGTCCTGAAGATCGATACCCGTACCGGCGAGTACCTCTCCCGCGTCAACAACTAAGATGACCCAGCCTGAGCCGAATTATAAGCGCCACACGGCGCGCTACCGTGCGCGCCGTCGCGCCGCCGATATCCTCTTCGAAGCCGAATCACGTGACGTCGATCCCGTAGCCATTGTGGAGGATCGCGTTGCTTTGGCCCGCGATCCGGAAAACGGGGTTGCTCCCATTGCTGAGTACACCCGTGCCATTGTCTCTGGTGCTGCGGAGGAACTTGACGCCATCGATGAGGCCATCGCTCGTTACCTCTCCGATGAGTGGTCCCTCGAGCGTATCCCGGCTGTGGACCGCGCCATCATGCGCGTGTCCGTGTGGGAGATTCTTTTCAATGATGAGGTTCCGAACGCCACCGCCCTTGTCGAGGGAGTGGAACTGGCGTCGGAGTACTCCAACCACCAGGCCGCGCCGTACATCCACGCCGTACTGGATGATGTCATCCAAGCCCAGTCTGCGGACAACCCTATGGCGTCCTCTGCTGCTGCAGACGACGCTGTTGTGGGGGAAGACCCCACTGAGGAAGCTGACACCGCCACGGAGGTTCCGGCTGAGGAATCTTCCGACAACGAGTAGGTCGCTTACTCCCCAGACACAAGCACAGGTCCGGCCACGATCAGAACGATCAGGCCGGACCTGTGCTTTTCTGGCGGGTGTCCGTTGTCAACAGCTAGAGCAGCGAGGACAGGAAGTCCTTGGTGCGCTGGTGCTGCGGGTTATCCAGGACTTGTTCCGGGGAACCGGATTCGACGACACTGCCGCCGTCCATAAAGAAGATCTTATCCGCAACCTCCCGGGCAAAGCCCATCTCGTGGGTCACGACGAGCATGGTCATGCCATCGGCAGCTAGCTCCTTCATGACGCGTAGGACCTCACCGACAAGCTCAGGGTCGAGGGCGGAGGTGGGTTCGTCAAAAAGCATGAGTTTTGGATCCATTGCCACGGCACGGGCAATGGCCACACGCTGCTGCTGTCCGCCAGAGAGCTGGACCGGGTACGCATCCGCCTTGTGGGCCAGGCCGACCTTCTCGAGCAGCTCCATGGCCTTCTTCTTAGCCTGCTCCGGGTTCTGTTTCTTGACCTGGATGGGGGCCTCGATGATGTTCTCGAGGACCGTGCGGTGGCTAAAGAGATTGAATTGCTGGAACACCATGCCGATGTCTTGGCGCTGGGCCGCAGCTTCCTTCTCGGAAATTTCGAAGAGTACTCCGTCACGCTCTCGGTACCCGATGATTTCTCCATCGATGTACAAGCGGCCGGCTGTGACCTTCTCCAAGTGGTTGCAGCAGCGCAGGAAGGTCGACTTACCGGAGCCGGATGGGCCAAGCAGGCACGCAACCTCGCCGGGCATGACGGTGATGTCGATACCTTTGAGAACCTCGAGTTGTCCGAAAGATTTGTGCACGTTCTGCGCGGAAATCATGGGAGTGGCCATTAGTTCTTCACCTCCGGGATGACGGAAACGTTGCGGGGGATGGTGCCTTCGGCGTCGGCAAGCGCGGCGAGCTGGCGGCCGGTGAGCTCACGGGTGGCGCCACGCTCGAAGCGGCGCTCGAGGAAGTACTGTCCCACCATAAGAAGGGAAGTGATGACGAGGTACCACGTAGCCGCCACCATGAGCAGAGGAATCGGCTCGAAGAGGGCGGCCGAAATGTCGGTTGCGCGGCCGAAGATTTCTGCAGTGTAGGGAATGGCCACCACCAAGGAAGAGGTCTTGAGCAGAGAGATGAACTCATTGCCGGTTGGGGGGATGATGATGCGCATGGCCTGCGGCAGAATCGTGCGGCGCATCGTCATCCACCAGCCCATGCCCAGGGCCTTGCAGGCCTCTTTTTGGCCTTCCGGCACCGAGGAGATGCCGGAGCGTACGATTTCAGCCATGTAGGCCGCCTCATTGAGGCCCAGGCCTAGGACGGCCAACAGGAAGGCGTTCGTCAGCACGGCAGTGAGTGAAATCTCCGTGAAACCGAGGTTAATGGATTGGTACAGGGCGGAGAGCAGGCCCCAGAACACGAGCTGAACATAGATGGGGGTGCCACGGAAGAGCCACAGGAAGACCCAGGACACACCGCCAAGGACGGGGTTGGGGGACATGCGCATCACAGCTAGCGCGGCGCCACCCACGACGCCGATAACCATAGCCAAAATGGTAATGGCGATGGTGTGGAGGGCAGCGGTGGCGATGCGCGTATCGAAGAGGTACTGGAAGTAGGTGCTCCATCCGAAGGCCTCATTACGGGCCGAAGAGATGATGAACCATACCGCTAGCACCACCAGCACGGCGGCAAAAACCCAGCGCCACGGGTGTCGCAGGGGGCGGGCCTCAATCTTGGGTGGCGGGGTCGAAGACGCCGGAGAGGAAGAGTTAGTCATTGATCGGCCTTTCATTAATCATGGCGTGGTCGACGAGGCCTTCGTCAACACCCCATTGAGCAAGAATCTCTGCATAGACGCCAGTATCGATAAGGTGCTGGAATGCCGCGGCTATGGCCGGACCTAAGTCGGAGTCCTTGGGAACGGCAAAGCCATAAGGAGCAGCATCAAACATCTCGCCGACCATCTCCATGCGTCCATCGGAGCGGTTTACGGACCAAGCGGACACAGGGGAGTCGGCCGACAGCGCATCGGCACGACCCATAAGGACCGCCAACGCGGCGTTGTCGCTCGTGTCATAGGGCAAGATAGTCAGGTTGCCATCACAGGCTTCCTGCTTGGGGCGCAGGTCATCCGTCTCAGAGACGGTGGTGCGTTGAACGGCGATGGTGAGACCACACGGGTTGGAAGGGTCGACGTCATGGGGGCCTTTGGCAAGCGCAGCCCATTGAATACCCGCGTAGAGGGTGTTGATGAAGTCAAAGTTCTCACGGCGCTCCTCGGTGTCTGTGAAGCCGGAAGCACCAAGGTCAATTTGGCCTGCCTGGACGGCTGGGAGGATCATTGAGAAATCCTGTTCCACCGGGCGAAATTCCAGCCCGAGAACCTGCGCCACGGCATGCGCCAGATCCATCTCCACACCGATGATGGACCCATCTGAGTCTTTGAACTCAAAGGGCGCAAACGGAGGGTTCGTGCCCACGGTGAGGACGCCGTCAGCATCGTCGTACATGGCCGCGATCTCAGGTACCGCGTCCACATCAGGCGCGGACCAGCCCTCCGGTAGCGCTGGCTCCTCGTTGGTGACGCAAGCTGTTAGCGTGGCGGTCAACGCCAGCCCGGCTGCGCCCACGATGGCCGTGCTTTTCTTCATGGTCTAGCTCTCTTGGTAGGTTGCGGCTTTGCGCCAATCCGCAACGATGAAAATGGACACAATGACGCCGCCAATGACGAGCATGAGCAGGATCATCGGGGTCGATGCATCCTGGTCCGCTCCCCACGGCCACAGTGCGCGCAGCGAGCCGAGCATGAAACCGGCCATGGCAGCAAGGGTAGGGTCGCGGTGATTATCCAGCAGGTAGTTAAGAACCTTGACAAATGCCGCGAGGCCGCACACAGCACCGAGTGCGAATACACCGACAGTGACCATGTCGCGGTCTGAGACCGCGCCGATCACCGGCTGGTAGAGGCCCATAGTCAGGAGGATGAGTGAACCGGATATGCCGGGAAGGATCAGTGCGCACACGGCAATCATGGCGGCGAAGAACACCACGATGAGGTTGGGATCCTCCACTGGGGTGGACGTGAAACCGGTAACGACGAAGATGGCCACCGTTGCAATGACGAAAGCGGCGATAGCGGCAGGTGAGAAGCGCGACATCATGCGCAAAGGAACGATGATAGAAACTGCCACCATGCCCAGGAAGAGGGCGCTGGAGAGCGATACTTGGCCCTCAACAAAGTTGTGAAGCAGAGTGGAGAACCCGAAGACAGCAATGAACATGCCGACGGCGACAGATAGGAGGAAACCCCATTCGACCTTCTTGAATCGGCCGGAGATGAGGTCATTGGCGTTGTGCAGGGCGCGCTCATAGATGCCGACGATGAGCGCGACGGTTCCGCCGGAAATGCCGGGGACCAGCTCGGCCATGCCAATGAGGGCGCCTCGAATGGCGTTAAGAATAAAGTGCATAAACCGAAATTATCCTTGACTGCCCCTGGGGTGGGGATGCCGTGCCGAGGGGCGAAGGTGGTGAGCAGATGACTCCTATTCTCTCACTGCACCACGGGCCTATGCAAACTATTCACTTGGGAGAAGGATATGCGCTAACGCGTCTAAAGCTGCAGGCGCTTGGCTAGCTCACCATAAACCGAGCCGAGAACAGCGAAGGCGGCGAGGCCCACCAAGCCATCGAGTAGCACGGCGTAGAAGCGGTTGAGGTCGGGGTCGTCGGAGGACGCTGCGGTCTCGTGGAGCTTTTGGTAGTAGGAGGATTCCTCCACCTTGGACGACATGGTGGTGCCCGTGCTGGAGTTGGAGCTTTTTTGTGCGGCGGTGGCCACGGTCGTTCCAGACAGTGCAAGAGCAGCGGCAGTGCTCACGGCGATGATGGTGCGGCGCATAGGTCAGGGAAACCTTTCGATCGAGAAAACGCTAACACCCCACAACGTACTCTGCTGTGGGGTGGGTTTGTGCCCCTGGTGAGACTCGAACTCACACTACACGGGTTTTGAATCCGTTGCCTCTGCCAATTGGGCTACAGGGGCGCACTGGCAAAGATACTAGCGCAGCGGTGCGACACTAACCTAATTGCCTGTCAGGGCATGGTGTGAAAGTGCTTGGGACACTGGCGGAGGGGGAGCGGTGGTGCCGCAGACAACACGTTAGGATGGGCTGGGTGACTACTTCTCAGCCCCGACTTTTGCTTATCGACGGCCACTCGATGGCCTTCCGCGCATTTTATGCACTTCCTGCGGAGAATTTCTCCACTTCAGGAGGCCAACACACCAATGCCGTGTACGGCTTCCTCTCGATGTTGGCCAACATTTTGGCCGAGGAGAAGCCGGACTTTGTCGCCGTCGCCTTCGACGTGGGACGTAAGACTTTCCGCACGGAGATGTTCCCGGATTACAAAGCGCAGCGAGAGGCAGCACCCGAGGAGTTCCGCGGACAAGTGGAGCTTATCCGCGAGGTACTGGAGACACTCGGCATCACTACGCTGTCCCGTGAGAACTTCGAGGCCGATGACATTGTGGCGACGCTGTCCACGCAGGCGGGATCTGACTATGAGACCTTGCTCGTGACGGGTGATCGCGATTATCTGCAGCTTGTCAACGAGTCCACGACCGTCCTGTATCCCATGCGCGGCGTGTCGACACTTCACAGGTTTACCCCGGCCGCAGTGGAGGAGAAGTATGGTTTAACTCCACAGCAGTATCCGGATTTCGCCGCTCTACGCGGAGATCCCTCGGATAACCTGCCCAATGTTCCCAAAGTTGGTGAAAAGACCGCGACTAAGTGGATCACCCAGTATGGTTCGCTCGATGAACTCATTGCCCACGCGGACGAGATCAAGGGTGTGGCGGGTCAAAACTTCCGCGACCGCATTGAGCAAGTCAAGCTGAATCGCCAGCTCACCCAGATGGTGACCGATATGGACTTGGAAGTGGGGCCGGCCGACCTGAGCTTCAAAGGTGCGGCAGCGAGCGAGGTTGCTGCGCGCTTTGATGAGCTGGAGTTCGGTACCAATCTGCGAGAGCGTGTCTTGGGCGCTATCCCACATGATGCTGACGCGGAGGCTGCAGCGGCAGTAGAGACACCGGATGTATCCGTGAGCATCACCGACACGCCCCTGATGGAATGGCTAGCTGGCAAGGAAAACGTTGCGGTGTATGTCCAGGGCGATGGCACCCCTGGTGCGGGTGACGCGGCGGCGATCGCGCTTGTCGACGACTCCTTCGAAGGCCTCCACCTCGAACTCGGGGACCTGTCCGCGGAGGAGGATGCGGCCTTGGCTGCTTGGCTGTCCTCGGATGCGCCGAAATACTTCCACGAGGCCAAGGCCGCCTACCACATGCTGGCCGGCCGTGGCATCGAGCTGCGCGGCATTGCTCATGACACCGCACTTGCTGCTTACCTACTTCGCCCCGGCCAGCGCACGTATGAGCTGAGTGATGTCTATCAGCGCCACTTGAAGAAGTCTTTAGGTCAGGCCAGCGAGCAGCTGTCTATCCTCGATGAGAACCCATTGGCAGATCAGGCTGGCGCCATCATGGAGCTGGCAGCGGAGCTGACACAGCAGCTGCAGGACATTGCCTCCTTCGAGCTCTATACCGACCTTGAACTGCCCTTGGTGGGAATCCTGGCACGTATGGAAGCCGCCGGCATCGCCGTGGACCGCGACATTCTGGAAACCCAGCGTGATGCCTTCATCGAGCAGGTCAACGAACAAGAGCGCGCCGCGCGCGAATTGGCGGGGGATGACTCCCTCAACCTGAATTCCCCGAAGCAGCTGCAGTCTGTGCTCTTCGATACTTTCGATATGCCGAAGACAAAGAAGACCAAGACGGGCTATTCCACGGCTGCCAAGGAAATCGAACAACTAGCTGCGAGCCATCCGCATCCCTTCCTGGATCATCTCTTGGCCCACCGCGAGTATCAGAAGATGAAGACCACGCTGGAGGGCCTCATCAAGACGATTCAACCGGATGGTCGCATTCATACCACCTTCAACCAGACGGTCACCTCCACAGGCCGCCTGTCCTCGACGGAGCCCAACCTTCAAAACATTCCGGTGCGCACGGAAGCTGGCCGTCAGATTCGTTCAGCCTTCGTGGTGGGTGAGGGCTATGACACGCTCATTACGGCGGACTACTCACAGATTGAAATGCGCGTCATGGCGCATCTCTCGGCAGATCCTGGCTTGATTGAGGCCTACCGTGACGGCGAGGACTTGCACAATTACGTGGGTTCAAGGGTCTTTGATGTCCCTGTCGACGACGTCACTCCGGAGTTGCGTCGTCGCGTCAAGGCCATGTCCTATGGCCTGGTCTATGGTCTGTCTGCATTCGGTCTGTCGCAGCAGTTGGGAATCCCCGCGGGCGAGGCCAAGCAGATCATGGAGAGCTACTTTGAGCGATTTGGCGGTGTCAAGCGCTACCTCGACGAGGTCGTCGTTCAAGCCCGCAAGGATGGCTACACCTCAACGGTGTTTGGCCGTCGCCGCTACTTGCCGGAGCTCAACTCCGATAATCGCGTGGCGCGAGAGAACGCCGAGCGTGCTGCGCTCAACGCGCCCATCCAGGGCACTGCTGCCGACATCATCAAGGTCGCCATGATTCGTGTGGATAAGGCGCTTGACGGCATGAGCTCTCGGGTGCTGCTCCAAGTCCATGATGAGCTTGTCGTGGAGGTTGCTCCAAGAGAAGCTGATGAGGTGCACAACATCGTCGAGCGCGAAATGGACAAGGCTATCGAGTTGACCGTGCCGCTTGAGGTCTCCGTAGGTAAAGGCGAGAACTGGGATGCTGCTGCGCACTAACTCCCGAGATGTGGTTCTCTAGCTCAGGCCCACGGCGCGTTCATCGTCGGTGGGCGTGCGGCGCTCCACGAGGCACCCAGCCAGAAGGTCGAAGGGAGTTTGGCCGAGTGCCAGGACGCTGAGCCCCAAGACCGCGAGGAGGATTCCCTCGACCATCGGCACTCCAGTCAGCGCGAGGAGGGTGAGGAGCAGCCAGCTATTGCGAATGGCGGCGCTGGCGAGTCCTGGACGTTGAGCGATGACCTCCAGCTTGAGGGACCACTTGCCCAGGGAGGTGTGCTTCGTTGCCTCGGCCCACACGCGGTAAACGTAAAACACGAGGGCCAGCGCGGTGATGTCATAGATCTCGCCCGCGCGTCCGGTCAGCACGCCACCGGACACCAGATTCACCATCCACTTGAGGACCAGGATGATGGCGGCGGCGAGAAAAGCGTCAATCCACCACGCCACGACCCGGCGTAGCAGTATCCCGAAGCGTTCTTGAAGCATGGCAGCAAGCTTACGTTCTCCGCATGGCCACACTGTGCGGCAGGGGGCGCAGGGAGAAAGAAGCGCAGAAACCAAGAATGGGCAACGCCGCTAGGTGGCCTGGCAGATGAAGATAGCGGTGCCCGGGAAAATCGCGCCTCGTTGCGGGGACCATTGGCCCCAGGTGGTGTCGAGGTTGTCGGGCCACTCGGGCTCTATCAGGTTGAGAATGTGGAAGGCTCCGCGTCCCTGCAGGGCGCGGAGCCAATCACCCAGTGTGCGATGAAACTCGGCGTAGGTGAGTTCGCCCTCGGCATTCTGCTCAAGGTAGGCGCGGTCGAAGTACGGCAACTCAGCGGTAAGGTTCGCAGGGTCGTCGGGGAAGACCCACCGCATGGGGTGCGGCACAGAAAAGACGAAGCGCCCCTGTGGGCGAAGTACACGGTGTACCTCGGCTAGGGCAGCGTCGAGATCAGCGATGAAAGGCAAGGCGCCGAAGGCAGAAAAAACTACGTCGAAGGATGCATCACGGTAGGGAAGCTCGAGCGCGTCTGCTTGGACGAGGGGAAGGCCCTTCTGGGCGTGGGATAGCATTCCGGCAGAAAGGTCGAAACCCGTCGCGAACCTCGCGCGCCCCTGTAGCCACTGCGTACATGGAGCAGAGCCGCAACCAAGTTCGAGGACGGTGGCGGAGGAGACGTCGCCAAGCAGCTGCACATCCCCCTCATGGAGCATCTCCGGGCACCAATAGAAAGATGACAGGTACTCTGGGTGGGTCGCGTGGTAAGCATCGGCGTCGGCGTCCCAATAGGTTCGGTTAGCCGCTGAGGCAGAAAACATGGTTCCTTTCGCGTGGCGCATTTGCCGTTGTAGCTGCATGAATGTAGTGTGGGACGAGCGTGTCTATGACTCGGGACGCACTGAGCCACTGTAGGAGGGTTCAGCCGGACCGCGAGTCGGGATTGAAATCCATCTTAAGTCTTGCGCTTTTGCGCTGCTTAATGACGCTTTTCAAGAGACACGTAACTGTCCAAATACGATCTCCTACGTTTATTCGGAGCATAACTACATGCCAACTTCTAACACCCCTCAGGTTGCGATTAACGACATCGGAACCGCAGAGGACTTCCTCGCAGCTGTCGACGCCACCATCAAGTACTTCAACGATGGTGACATCGTCGAGGGCACCGTGGTCAAGGTTGACCACGACGAGGTCCTGCTCGACATCGGTTACAAGACCGAGGGCGTCATCCCGTCCCGCGAGCTTTCCATCAAGCACGACGTCAACCCAGATGAGGTTGTCGAGGTCGGCGACGAGATCGACGCACTTGTTCTCACCAAGGAGGACAAGGAAGGCCGTCTGATCCTGTCCAAGAAGCGCGCACAGTACGAGCGCGCCTGGGGCGCCGTCGAAGAGCTGCACGCCAAGGAAGAGCCGGTCACCGGTACCGTCATCGAGGTTGTCAAGGGTGGTCTCATCCTCGACATCGGCCTCCGTGGCTTCCTCCCGGCTTCCCTCGTTGAGATGCGCCGCGTTCGCGACCTGGAGCCGTACATCGGCCAGGAGCTCGAGGCCAAGATCATCGAGCTGGACAAGCAGCGCAACAACGTTGTCCTGTCCCGCCGCGCATACCTGGAGCAGACCCAGTCCGAGGTCCGTTCCGAGTTCCTGCACCAGCTGCAGAAGGGTCAGGTCCGCAAGGGCGTTGTCTCCTCCATCGTCAACTTCGGCGCCTTCGTCGATCTCGGCGGTGTCGACGGCCTGGTTCACGTTTCCGAGCTGTCCTGGAAGCACATCGACCACCCGTCCGAGGTTGTCACCGTGGGCGACGAGGTCACCGTCGAGGTTCTTGACGTCGACCTGGACCGCGAGCGCGTGTCCCTGTCCCTGAAGGCAACCCAGGAAGATCCGTGGCGCGTCTTCGCCCGCACTCACGCTGTGGGCCAGATCGTCCCGGGCAAGGTCACCAAGCTTGTTCCGTTCGGCGCCTTCGTTCGCGTCGAAGAGGGCATCGAGGGCCTCGTCCACATCTCCGAGCTGGCTCAGCGCCACGTGGAGGTTCCGGACCAGGTTGTCACCGTTGGCCAGGAAGTCATGGTCAAGGTCATCGACATCGACCTCGAGCGTCGTCGTATCTCCCTGTCCGTTAAGCAGGCAGACGAGGACTACACCGAAGAGTTCGATCCGTCCAAGTACGGCATGGCTGACTCCTACGACGAGCAGGGCAACTACGTCTTCCCCGAGGGCTTCGACCCGGAGACCAACGAGTGGAAGGAAGGCTTCGACGAGCAGCGCCAGGCATGGGAGGCTCGCTACGCCGAGTCCGAGCGTCGCTTCAACCTGCACACCGCTCAGATCGAGCGCAACCGTGCAGCAGCCGCTGAAGCCGCCGAGTCCGCTGCGAACAACTCCAACTACTCCTCCGAGTCCCAGGATGCAGCTCCGGCATCCGAGACCGAGGCAGAGGTTGGCGGTTCCCTCGCATCTGACGAGCAGCTTGCTGCTCTGCGCGACAAGCTCGCCGGCAACTAAGCCACACTCTGCAATCTCAGGGCGCGTTAGCGCCTGAGGTTCTGAGTACTCAAGGCCGTCTCTCCCCACGCCATTGTGGGAGAGACGGCCTTTGTGCATGTCTCTCGCGTATCGTGGGCGGGTATGAAACTCATTGGACTCACCGGCGGTATTGGAAGCGGAAAATCTACTGTGGCCCAGTTGTTGGTGGAGCAGGGCTGGGCGCTTGTCGATGCCGACCAGATCGCCCGCGACATTGTCGAACCAGGCCAACCGGCTCTCTCCGAGCTGGCCGATGCGTTCGGGGAGGACATTCTCAACGCCGATGGCTCCCTTAACCGGGGGCTACTGGCCTCGCGGGCCTTCGCGAGCCGCGAGAAAACGGACGTGCTCAATTCCATCACGCATCCGCGTATCCACGAAGAAACCCAAGCCCGTTTCGAGGCTGCGCGCGCGGCGGGCGAAGCGTTCCTGGTCTATGACATGCCGTTGCTCGTGGACAATGGTCTCAACAAGGGCATGGATGTCACCATCGTTGTCGATGTTGAGATTGAAGAGCGCGTACGCCGCCTCGTGGAGTTTCGAGGACTGGATGAAGAAGACGCGCGCCGCCGCATTGCAGCGCAGATCCCTGATGACGTCCGCCTTGCTGCAGCGGATTATGTCATAGACAACAACGGCCCCCTCGAAGCGCTCGATGCGCAGGTCGAGAGGGTCGCAGAAGAGTTGAAGCGTCGCTTTAATTAGCGCGTTGCTACCACATCAGAGACAGCGATGTGGTCGTTGTTCTCCATGTCCTCGCCCACGAAATCAAGATCCGTGCGCATGAGCATGGTGTTGTAGTCGCGCCACGACGTCAGTGTGTAATACAGGTGCTGATCGTCCTGATGAGGCAATACGTAAGGAGCGTAAGTGTCATTGAGCGGCTCGCCGCTGATGACCTTCGCTGTTTCAGCGTCCACGAGCTTGCGGCGCGGGGACCACGGGCCTTCGGGGGAGGGCGCCGTGCGCATGACGATGCCCTCGCCCTCAACACCGTACATGGTGACGAATTTGCCCAGGTAGTCGTTGTACGCCACCGAGAGCTCAGAGACTTTGCCATCTAACACAACGCTGGCCTGGGAGGGATCGTGGACCCATCCGCCGTCCGCGTAGTACGCGAAGGCGTTCTCGTTGGGAAACTGCGACTTCAGTGCGCGGGAGAGGTATGCCGGACCGCGACGGCCTTGCCCGGTGGTAAAGCGGTAGATGTAGTCTCCGTGTTCGATGTAGGCCGACTGTTGAAGCTTTTCGAAGCCCGGGCGGTAATTCGCACCACCTGGGATCGGGGCGTTCGCGCCGTGGCTGGCGTTCGTGCGGGTTGCTTCTGGGACTGGCGTCCATGACACGCCACCATCGGTCGACTTCACCGTTGCGGCAAAGTTGGTGGACCAGCCGGTCTTCGGATCGTGCCAGGAACGCACTGACATGTAATCGATGTAATGCACGCCGTCAACCACAATTCCGGCTGTGGGAATGGTGGTGCGCTCGCCGTTCATGTCAGCGTCACCGACTTTTTGAGAGGGGATGAACTCCTTGGCATAGCCAGTGGCGGACCAGCCGCGGCTAGTCAAAGCGTCATCGAGGCGCAGACCATCGCCGTAGTCCTGATCGGTCGTGCGCAGGAGAACGTTGGAGCGCCAGCCATCGCCCTCGCCGACGCAGTCCATGGTGTCACCAAACACATAGTAGGAGCGGCCGGCCCCATCGGCATAGGCAATGCCGAGGTCAGTACCCGAGACACCGAAGTCGAGGTCAGTACGGTTAGGGGAGCCGGCACCGGTGATGAGCTGCATGATCTGTGTTGGCCCACCAGTGATCTGGCGCTGGTTGTAGTTGCTGCGCTGACCGCTATTGGCACGCTCCGGCTGGGAAGGCTTCGAGGAGCCGCTCAACAGTGCGCTGAGCCCGCCGAGTGAGGAACCACCGGCTGGGGCGGACGCGGACGGCTTCGATGTGAAGCTTCCGGACTTGGAGTATGGCGTACAGGGCGCGGCCACGGCTTGTGGGGCGTGGGCAACAAGGGCGACGGGGAGAAGCGCGGTAACGGTTACTGCGCTAGCAAGGGAACGAAACTTCATGACAGCCGATTCTAAAGGAGCGCAGCAACATTTAAAGGACATGGTAGACAAAATTTACCTTTCGCTCTCATCTCGTTCATGTTCGATGCTTAACCTCACTCCTCATGGGAACCTGGGACGTCGGGCCATTCGACAATCACGCCGCGCGCGCAGTGCTCGCGCAACTTCGTGATGGCTCTTTCGACCTAGAAACTTTTAAGCGAAGCTGCGCGGAGGCACCCATTGATGTGGATGATGCCGAAACCATCATTGCGCTCGGCGCCCTGGCTTCAACCCCTTTCGAGAAGCTCCCAGGCGGATTGTGCGGGGCAGATGTTCGTATCCTGCGCACCCCACAAACTAGGGCGTGGCTTCGCAAGCGTATGAACAAAGCTATGGAGCCGGATTCATCACCGATATATGCGCTGTGGGAAACTACCGACGAGTTGGAGGACTGGCTGCGCACCACGCGCGCCGCAATGCCGTGACGAGCGCGTTAGACTGGTCGGCATGGCTTTTGCTGCTGAACACCCCATCCTGCCAGTTTCTGAGCACCGCCCTGTGGGCGAAGTCGAGCGCCGCTCGGCTGAATTCAAGGTTGAGTCTGAATACAAACCCGCTGGTGACCAACCCGCGGCTATTGCGGAACTAGACGAACGCCTCAACCGCGGTGAACGCGATGTCGTTCTCATGGGTGCTACCGGTACCGGTAAGTCTGCCACCGCAGCGTGGCTCATCGAGCAACAGCAGCGCCCCACTTTGGTCATGGCGCCGAATAAGACGCTGGCCGCCCAGCTAGCCAATGAGCTTAGGCAGTTGCTGCCGCACAACGCGGTGGAGTACTTCGTGTCGTACTACGACTACTACCAACCTGAGGCCTATATCGCGCAGACGGATACCTACATTGAGAAAGATTCCTCTATTAACGAGGACGTGGAGCGCCTACGTCACTCCGCGACTTCGGCGTTGCTCTCGCGCCGCGATGTCGTCGTAGTCTCCTCTGTGTCCTGCATTTATGGTTTGGGTACACCGCAGTCCTACCTGGATCGCTCGGTCGTGTTGGAAGAAGGTGAAGAGATTGACCGCGATCGCTTCCTACGCCTTCTCGTGGATATCCAATATGAGCGCAATGATGTGGGCTTTACCCGTGGTACCTTCCGAGTCAAGGGCGACACCGTGGACATTATCCCAGCGTATGAGGAACGCGCGGTGCGCATCGAGTTCTTTGGTGATGACGTGGATGAGCTCTACTACATTCACCCGCTCACCGGTGATGTGATTGAGCGCGTTGATGAGGTCCGGATCTTTCCAGCGACGCACTATGTCGCCGGGCCAGAACGCATGGCACGCGCGATCGAGGACATCAAAGAGGAGCTGGCAGAGCGGTTGGCGGATTTGGAGAACCGCGGCAAGCTGCTCGAAGCGCAGCGCCTTCGCATGCGCACCGAATATGACCTTGAGATGATTGAGCAGGTAGGTTTCTGCTCGGGCATTGAGAACTATTCGCGCCATGTCGACGGCCGCCCAGCTGGATCCGCACCGGCCACCCTCTTGGATTACTTCCCGGAAGATTTTCTCACCATTATCGACGAGTCGCACGTCACCGTGCCGCAGATTGGTGGCATGTATGAAGGTGATATGGCCCGTAAGCGGAACCTCGTCGAGTTTGGATTCCGGCTGCCATCGGCGGTTGATAACCGCCCGCTGACCTTTGATGAGTTCGAGGAACGAGTGGGGCAGACCGTTTACATGTCGGCCACCCCGGGCGATTTTGAGATGACGGCTTCGGGGGGAGAATTCGTTGAACAGGTTATTCGCCCGACTGGTCTGGTGGATCCGAAGGTGACGGTCAAGCCTACGAAGGGGCAGATCGATGACCTCATTGATGAGGTTCGTGCCCGTACCGCCAAGGAAGAGCGCGTGCTTGTCACCACGCTGACCAAGCGAATGGCGGAGGACTTGACGGACTATCTCCTCGAGCACGGAATCAAGGTGCGCTACCTGCACTCCGATATCGACACTCTGCAGCGCGTGGAGTTACTGCGTCAGTTGCGCTTGGGTGAATTCGATGTCCTCGTTGGTATTAACTTGCTGCGTGAGGGCCTGGACCTTCCGGAGGTGTCCCTCGTGGCCATCCTCGATGCCGATAAGGAAGGATTCCTGCGTTCGACCACCTCATTGATCCAGACCATTGGCCGTGCCGCACGTAACGTGTCGGGCGAGGTCATCATGTATGCGGATAAGATCACTGATTCGATGCAAGAGGCCATCGAGGAGACGGAGCGCCGCCGCGAGAAGCAGATTGCGTATAACACCGAACACGGCATCGACCCGCAGCCGCTGCGCAAGAAGATTGCGGACATCCTCGACCAGGTCTATGAGGATGCTGACAAGGACGGCGAGGGAGGGGCGGATGCCGATCCAACGGCGATCGTCGAAAAGCGCGATGTGTCCTCCATGGCGGCGGATGAGGTGCAGGCGCTTATCGACGATTTGACGGCTCAAATGCGTGATGCCGCCCGTGAGCTCAAATTTGAGTTGGCGGGGCGTCTGCGCGATGAAATCGCTGATTTGAAGAAGGAACAGCGCGGCCTTAAGGAAGCTGGAATTTAGGCGGGGATGTTCGCGCCTGCAGCGCGGTATCGTGCCATACTATTTACAGATTAAACACCACTTATAAGGAGAAATATGCTGAGCTACAACGTTATCGCCGTCGGCACTGATGGATCGAAGACCTCCCTACGCGCGGTGCAGTCCGCCGCATCGATGGCACGTGCCTACGACGCAACGCTGATCATTGTTTCCGCGTTCTACAATCACTCCGGTTCGATGTTGGGTGCCCCGAACGCCGAGGATGCTCGCGTGCCCGTGGTGAGCGAGGAAATGTCGGAGAATTACCTCAACAACGCTGCCGAGATCGCGCACAGCGAAGGTGCTCAGCGCATCGAGATCATTGCCAAGTCCGGTGACCCCGTCAATGCGCTCATCGAGGTCGGCCGTGACCACGATGTGGACCTGTTCGTTGTGGGTAATAAGGGCATCCATTCCGTGCGTGGACGTGTCTTTGGTTCCGTGGCTACGGAGCTCACCCGCAAGGCTCACGCCGACGTGGTCGTGGTCAACACGACCGAAGATTAGGATTCCAATCGACGTGTTGGCACCCGCGTTGTTAAACTAGCGGGTGCGCGAAAAGTTTAATTGATTGTCAAGCGAGATTCCCGTGATTGGAGGCTCGCGAAGAAAGGTCATCATGAGCGATTACAACAAGATCGTGGTCGGTACCGACGGTTCCAAGTCTTCCCTGCTCGCAGTGGAGCGTGCCTCCAAGATCGCTGCAGCCTTCGATGCCACCCTCATCATCGGCTGTGCCTACTACGAGAACCAGGAGCAGGCGTCCAAGACTCTGCGCCAGGATTCCGTCACCATCCTCGGTGATGAAAAGGCCCAGGCCAACCTAACCTCCGGCAAGGAGCATGCAGAGAAGTTTGGCGTGAAGAACGTCGAGACCGCTGTCCGCCCGGGTACCCCGGTTCAGGCCCTGATGTCTATCGTCAACGACAATCAGGCTGACCTGCTCGTCGTGGGTAACCGCGGCATCAACTCCTTGACCGGCCGCCTGCTGGGGTCCGTTCCGGCTGACGTGGCTCGTCAATCCGACTGTGACGTCATGATCGTTCACACGGTCAACTAGGCCCCACAAAGCCACCGCGCGGTTTCCCTACCGGGGCCGCGCGTTTCTTGTTTTCGAGGGGTCTGTTGGGCTCAGGGTCAGAAACGTAGCTTGCGGTAAGCACGCGCGAGGGCCGTGCCGTCAGCGCCTTGGATAAGGGGGATGTTGAAGGACGTTTGGTCGTTGACCCTGGCAAGTGGAGCCAATGAACCGTGCGAGAGTAGCTGCTCTTGTGGGGAGAGGTTTCGAATCGCCACCGCGGCCACCCGGTCTGGGTGCTCGGCCACAGCATCCGCATAGGTCAGCGGATCGTGCTGGCCATCATCCCCAATGAGCAACCACCGCAGCGCTGGGAAAGCGATGAACAGGTTTCGAAGCTGCACGCGCTTGTGCTCCTGGCCATTGCGGAACAGCCCGGTAGGAGTGGGACCCCAGTCAGTGAGCAGCAGCGGTCCGCGCGGGAAACCGTTCTCCTCCATGAAGGTGACCAAGGTGTCGTAGGTGTTCCACGCACCGGTAGAGAGGTAGATGAAGGGCACACCAGGCTTCTCCGCGGCAATCTCACGGTAGAAGGACGCCATGCCTTCAACCTGAGTGCGGGTATTGGTGCGCTTAACCCAGGAGTTCCAGGCCGCGATCATGGCGCGGGGGAGCCAGGTGACCATGATGGTGTCATCGATATCGCTGATTACGCCGAATTCAGTGTCCGCACTCACGATGAGGACTTCAGCCGTAACTTCTTCCGCTCCCTTGGCGCGAATGCTGACTTCGTGCCAGCCAGGCTCGAGACCATGGTCATGGACAAGAACATCGATGTAGCCGTTGTGATTGCTGGTGCCGGCGACAGTCTTTCCTCCAACGGTGACTTCTACCTCGTGACGTGGAACCTGGATAGTGAAGAACTGGCGGTAGCCGCGTTGCGCCCACGTATCAGTGTCCTGTGATTCGGGATCGTGCATGAGTACTCGGCCCAAAACATGGACGAAATGTTCATTTCCATACCCGGAATATCCGGTAATAGAGGGCTGCCAGCCCTTGCGGGCTGAGCGCTTCAGCGTCACGGAATTAGTGGTGAACTCAATCTTACGGGCGATATCGGAAAGTGCCATGCGCACCAGATTATCCGAAAACCTCCGAGTAGCGCCCAGCGATCGTCAACGTCTGGGTTGCGCGGGTCAGCGCCACATAGAGGTTGTGGATACCTTGCGTGGAGGCCGCCACAATATCGTCGGGGTTGATCACCGTGACGTGGTCGAATTCGAGGCCTTTTACTTCCTCGACATTCGCGGCAGTGATGACGGCATGGAGGCGTCCGTCGGGGCCAGTGAAGGTTCCAGGCTCCTGATCAGGGGCACTAGCATGCCAGGTGACATCATCCCCATCTCGCACCGCAATACTTGGCGTGGCGTCCGGGTTAATCTCCGCTAGGAGGCGGTTTGCTAGTTCCGTGACGGGACGTGGGGTGCGGTAGTTGACCGTGAGCCCATGTTGACGGAAGCGCTGGCCCACGAAAGGCTCCAGCGTTGCTGCCCACTCATCCACGCCGGCGGGGGAGCCGGTTTGGGAGGTATCGCCCACGAGAGTCATCCACCGTGACGGGCTGCGGCGGAAGATCATTCGCCACTCCATGGGGGTGAGCTCCTGTGCTTCGTCAACGATGACGTGTCCGTAGGCCCACGTGTAATCCTCCCGGGCGCGCTGCGCGGTGGTTCGGGAGTCACGCACTTCGTGACGGCGGGCGAGATGCTCGGCGTCAATGACGTCGTGGGCAGAGAGAATTTCGGCCTCGAACATGTCATCGTCATTATCGGTCGAGTCAGAGGAGCTCAGGATGTCCAGAGCGTCCTCAGCCTCGGCGACTTGTTCGCGCCATTGCCTGTCTTCGGCGGCGCGTTCGGCTTCAGGGTCGGGCATGCCGATGAGCACCGCGAGCTCGTCGAGAAGCGCTGCGTCCGATGCGGCCCAAGCTGTACCATTCACGCGGTACAGCGCCCCGCGTGTCTCCTCGTCATAGGCACTCGCCGCGGAGTCGATACGCTCGCGGTTGCTGAGCAGCTCTGCGAGGACCTCGGTGGGAGACAAGTGAGGCCAGAACTCGTCGACGAGATCGGTGATGAGCGGTTCCTCAGCAAGATCATCGTGGAGTTGGTCGACGTCAGCGCGGGAGAGCAGGTTGGCTCCGCCGAGTGGGTCCGCACCGATGCGCTCCGCCATCTGCTGAGCCAATGATTCGATGAGGTGCTCGGCAAAAGCGCCTTGAGCATCATTGTGAGGCTTTCTCGAGCGCCGCGCGCGGGTACGAGCGGCTTTGACCATGTCTGCCGTGACAGTGAGCTCAAGGCGGTCGATATCGATAACGCGGGGTTCCTCGGGAAGACACTGATAATCCTTGACGGCGTTGCTCAGGATCTCAGCCATAGCCTCAGAGCCCTTGATCTCGCGGGCGAGCAAGGATTCGGGGTGAGTTGCATCGATGCCGGGGAAGAGAGAAGCGATCGTGGACAGAACCACGCCGGTCTCACCGAGCTCGGGCAGCACCCGAGAGATGTATTCCAAGAAGGTGGAATTGGGGCCCACGATAAGCACACCGGTGGCGGCGAGCTGCTCACGGTAGGTGTACAGCAGGTAGGCCACGCGGTGTAACGCTACCGCGGTCTTACCCGTGCCTGGGCCACCTTCGACCACCATGACGCCACGCGTGCTATCGCGAATGATCTCGTCCTGCTCGCGTTGGATGGTTTCCACAATGGAAGGCATGTGACCGGTGCGTGCGCGCTGCATGACGTGGTGTAGCGCGGATTCACTGGCCACGTCACTATCCTCAACTGCTGATTCGCCATCGAGAACTTCATCACTAACCCCAGTGACGGTTCGGCCCGTTGTTCGGATATGGCGACGCATGTGCACACCCTCCGGGTGTGCTGTAGTCGCGAGGTAGAAAGGCCTAGCCATAGGCGCGCGCCAGTCCAAGAGAAGAGTGCGGTAGTCCTCTTCACGGGCATCAAGGCCCATGCGCCCGATATAGCGGCGATCGAGTCCTTCTGGAGTGGGGTTGTCACCGGGGGCATCGATATCGATACGTCCAAACACCAGTCCCAGTTGAGCAAGATTGAGGCGATCGAGTTTGGCTTGCAAGCCGTGGTACTCGGTCTCGCGGCGCACCAACGCATCAGCATCAGGTGTGTGTGGATCTACAGCCGCCTGGACCTCATTAAGCCGCTCATTCGCCGTCTGCACCTCATTGTCGAGACGCGCAAACAGGCCGTCGACATAAACCTGCTCTTTGGCAATCTCAGAGTTCAGTTCGTTCGTGGTAGCGGCGTGAGTTGTGGGAGAGGAATCAGACACGAGGCTCCTTGGGTGCGTGTGAAGGCTTCTCGACGACACGGAGGTAATAGAAAAAGGACAACGGCCCAGCATAGTCGCTGAGCCGTTGTCCTCTCCACCGCCCTCATTGCGGACGGTGCGTCTACGGGAAAGATCCGCAGTACAGGAAGCTTTTAGAAGCTGTCGCCGAACTTCTTGAAGGCCTTGTCCAGCTTCTTGGACGCAACCTTCTGCAGCTTCTCGGCGCGCTTACGAGCCTTCTTCTTGGCACGCTTGCTGTCGATGGAATCTGCCTTGGCCAGGGCCACATCGGCGCGATCCTGGGCCTTGCCAGCAGCCTTCACCAGGCCCTTGCGAGCGGTTTCGGTGTTATCGCGGGCGGCGTTGAGCCAGTCATCCTTGTTGTCGTCGAAGAACTCGCGGGCGCTTTCAGCGGTGTCCTCAACGAAGGAGCGAGCGTTATCAAGCAAGTCACGGCCGGTGGACTCCCAATCATCGCGGTTGTCCTCGACGTAGTCCTTGGCAGTCTCGAACCAATCAGTGGCCTTTGCAGTCACATCGGAGGAGATGTCGCTCGCACGGTTGGACACGTCCTCCGCGAACTTCTGCTGATCGGACTTGCCCGGGAGGGCAGCCTGGATCTTCTTGTTGGCGCGCTCGGACGCCTTCGCGGTGCGCCAGCGCAGGGACGGCTTGCCCTCGGTGTCCTGGGTGACAATGGCCAGTGCACCGAGAAGCGCCGTGTTGGTGATGAAGTTGGTGCGCTGGGCTTCCTTGTCCTTCTTGGAATCAGCAGACCAGAAAGAGTTACCCGCAAGATTCGGAATGTGAGTCAGTGCCAGCACAGCTGCCGAGGTGCGTGGAGCCTTGCCCAGCGCAAAGGACGTGCCGGCTGCGGTCTTGGCACCGCCAAGTGCACGGGTAACCAGCTCCGGGTCATTCGGGATGTAGCCTGCGTACTCACGGGGCAGTACCTTGCGAAGGCGCTTAAGCACGGACTCGGTGTCCGCGACGTGCTCCGAGGTGTTGCGGAGGGTATCCACACCATCCCAGACAAACACAGAGGCCAGCATAGGACGGGCAAGCTTACGAATCATGACGTGCTCCATTCATTAGATATGTAAAGACGTTCGTCACACCATAGTACGCGGATCACCCAGCAATCGCTGTTACCACCGGCGCTCCCACCATTCCTCGAGGTGTGGACGTTCCGCGCCAAGGGTGGTGGAATCACCGTGTCCGGGCCGGACAATGGCCTCGTCAGGGAATACGTCAAAAAGTCTTTGTGTCACGTCCTTGTACAGGCGAACAAAGTCTCCTTCCGAGGTGGTCTTGCCCACGCCGCCGGGAAACAGGGAATCGCCCACAAAAAGGTTGGTCACACCGTCGATGTCCGCCGCGATGGCCGCACCGCCTGGGGTGTGGCCACGCAGAATCGTGACCGGAAACTCATAGCCCGCGAAAGGCAGAGTGTCACCATGTTCCAGTTCGACATCGACAGCCGCCGGCAGGGCAGGGGAGTCGAGGAAGCTGGCATAGTGCGTGGCACCGGTCTTCTCAAGGACCTCTTCAAGTGCACGGACGTGGTCCCAGTGGCGGTGTGTGGTGAGCACCGCGGTGATGGAAACGCCGTGATCGGCAGCGAGGGACAGGAGGGCGGGGGCGTCTGCGGAGGCGTCGACAAGCAGCGCCTCATCGCCAGCACACAACAGGTAGCAATTGTTGTCCATCTCGGAGACGGAAATTTTATGAAGCTCGAGTGCGTTGTTCATGTGTCCCACCTTACGGGTAGATTCTGATCCAGAACCCCCTAGAACGAACATTCTCTTGTGTAGGAAGGCAGCAATCAGTGGCTGATCGTTTGGTCGTACGAGGCGCTCGTGAACACAACCTCAAGGGCGTGGATATCGATATCCCACGCGATAAACTGGTGGTGTTTACCGGTCTGTCGGGCTCAGGCAAGTCTTCCTTGGCCTTTGACACCATCTTTGCCGAAGGCCAGCGCCGCTATGTGGAGTCCTTGAGCTCGTATGCTCGTATGTTCCTCGGCCAGATGGACAAGCCGGATGTCGAGTTTATTGATGGACTATCTCCGGCTGTGTCTATTGACCAGAAGTCCACTAACCACAACCCGCGCTCTACTGTGGGCACGATTACGGAAATCTATGACTACCTGCGTCTGCTGTTTTCCCGTGCGGGTACCCCGCATTGCCCGGAATGTGATGCGGTCATCGAGCGACAGACCCTACAACAAATCGTCGACGAAGTGCTGGGCCATGAGGAGAAGCTGAAATTTCAGGTGTTGGCCCCTGTGGTCCGCCGCCGCAAGGGTGAGTTCGTAGACCTGTTCAAGGACTTGGCAGCGCAGGGTTACTCTCGTGTGCGCGTGGACGGTGAACTGCACCAGCTTAGCGATCCACCGAAGCTCAAGAAGCAGATTAAACACGATATTGATGTCGTGGTGGACCGTTTGCAAGTCAAGGCGTCCCAAAAACAGCGCCTCACCGATTCAGTGGAGACGGCGCTGCGACTAGCGGACGGTCTAGTGACCCTCGATTTCGTTGACCGTGAAGAACTGACGCATACCTACTCAGAAAAGGCTGCCTGCCCCAACGGTCATGCGCTGGCGATCGAGGAATATGAGCCGCGGGCATTTTCCTTCAACGCACCGTTCGGTTCCTGCCCCGTCTGTGACGGATTGGGTACCCGCCTTGAGGTGGACGTGGATCTTCTTATCCCAGACCCCGATGCACCGGCGGTGGAGGCGATTCAGCCGTGGACATCGAGCCCGAATTCCCGGTACTTTGTCAAGCTTGTCGAGGGTCTAGCCAAGACTCTCGGCTTTGACCCACAGACGCCAGTGTCCGAGCTCAGCAAGGAGCAGCGCCACGCGCTGATCTATGGCTCGGATGCGGAAGTGACGGTGCGCTACAAGAACCGTTACGGCCGCCAGCGGAATTGGTCCGCGCCGTTTGAGGGAGCCATTGGCTTCCTGGAGCGCAAGCTGGAGCAAACAGATTCTGAATCACAGAAGGACCGCCTGCTGCAGTACACCCGCCGCGTGCCGTGTCATGCCTGTGGCGGTACTCGTCTTAAGCCGGAGATTCTTGCGGTGCGCTTGGCGTCGACTGCCCACGGCGAGCAATCCATTGCAGGTCTGACCGCGCTGTCCATCGAGGACGCGGCGGAGTTCTTGGACTCGCTGGTGCTGGGCCACCGTGAGGAGATCATTGCCGGTGCTGTTCTGAAGGAAATTCAGGCCCGCCTGCGCTTTCTTCTCGACGTCGGCCTCAACTACCTCACTCTCGACCGCGGCGCCTCGACGTTGTCTGGTGGTGAAGCGCAGCGAATTCGTCTGGCCACCCAGATTGGTTCCGGACTCGCCGGCGTGCTCTACGTGCTGGATGAACCTTCTATTGGTCTGCACCAGCGCGACAATCAACGTCTGATCAAGACCCTCAAGCGCCTACGCGATATTGGCAACACCCTCATTGTTGTTGAACACGACGAGGACACCATCCGCGAAGCCGATTGGCTTGTTGATGTCGGCCCACGTGCTGGCGAGTACGGCGGCCAGGTGGTCTACCAAGGTGAGCCCGCAGGTATTGAGGATGTCGAAGAGTCCCTCACCGGCCAGTACTTGTCCGGGAAGAAGGAACTCGCTGTTCCGGATTCGCGCCGCGAGATTGACCGCGAGCGCATGCTCAAGGTCGTGGGCGCACGCGAGAACAACCTGCAGAGCATTGACGTAGAGATTCCCCTTGGCGTACTCGTCTGTGTCACCGGCGTCTCAGGTTCAGGCAAGTCCACCGTTGTCAACCAGATTCTGGCGAAGACCCTGGCGAACAAACTAAACCGTGCCCGCCAGGTACCAGGACGCGCCAAGCGTGTGGAAGGTGTCGAGCACCTGGACAAGCTTGTGCAGGTTGACCAGAGCCCAATCGGCCGCACCCCGCGTTCCAACCCAGCGACGTATACGGGTGTCTTCGACAAGATTCGTAACCTCTTTGCTGAGACCCAGGAAGCCAAGGTCCGTGGCTATAAACCAGGACGCTTCTCTTTCAACGTCAAGGGCGGGCGCTGCGAGGCGTGCCAGGGTGACGGCACCATCAAGATTGAGATGAACTTCCTGCCGGATGTCTACGTGCCGTGTGAGGTCTGTCAAGGTGCGCGCTATAACCGCGAAACCCTCGAAGTGCTCTATAAGGGTAAGAACATCGCTGAAGTCCTTGACATGCCCATCGCAGAGGCGGCTGAGTTCTTCGAACCGATTAGCTCTATCCACCGATACCTCGACACCTTGGCGGAGGTGGGCCTTGGCTACGTGCGTCTTGGTCAAGCAGCCACGACCTTGTCGGGTGGTGAGGCCCAGCGCGTGAAGCTGGCTTCCGAGCTGCAAAAGCGCACGAAGGGGCGCACCGTCTACATCCTGGATGAGCCGACTACCGGTCTGCATTTCGAAGACATTCGCAAGCTTATGCTCGTCATTCAGAGCCTCGTGGACAAGGGCAACTCAGTGATCATCATCGAGCACAACTTGGACGTCATCAAGGCGGCGGACTGGATCGTGGACATGGGACCGGAAGGCGGGTCCGGTGGCGGTACCGTCGTGGCGCAGGGAACGCCGGAGGACGTGGCCAAAGTCGAAGGTTCCTATACTGGAGGCTTCCTCAAGGAGATGCTGTGATCCGAACCACCATGACGCCCCCGCGCCTCGGTGCGTCGTTAACAGCCGTGAGTCTTGCTGCATGCGCAGCAGTAACCGGCTGCTCGCGGCCTGACAATGCGCCTGGGCCGATGGAGGAGACGGACCACAGCGTCATGCGTACTGGGCAGGCCTCGGATTATGACATCAAGGCCGCACTAAACGAGGTCATCCGTGGGGTCGAAACCGACTTTGAGGACTATGAGATCCGTGCTGGCGTGGCCGTGGCTGATAGCACTGGGGCAGTGCAGGTAGGGCTTCGAGGAGAGGAGCCGACGTGGTCCACAGTCAAAGTGCCGATTGCCATTGCTGCGCTGCGTGATGGTGCCAGTTCCGACCTTGTTGACTTGGCCATTAAGGAATCTGATAACGACGCGGCGTATGCCTTGTGGTCCCACGTGAGGTGGAACGAGGGAGACGCCGGGCAAGCCGTGAAAAAGCTGTTGGCGGAGTACGATTCCCGCGGCGAACTGGAAGAACCGTTCGGCTACTCAACCTGGTTGTTGAAGGACCAAGCTGTGTTTGGGTCGCATCTGCCGTGTATCCCCGAAGCGGAGTACGTCTATGAAGTGATGGATCAGATTGTTGCGTGGCAGGACAACGGTTTGGACAAACTTCCAGACACGCGCGCCAAGGGTGGCTGGGGCCTGTCCGAGGAAGACAACAGCTACACTCACCGCCAGCTTGGCGTGCGCGATACCGGAATTGCCGGCTCCGTGGGCTTGGCAATCGAGGTCACCATGCCAGGAGTAAGTGCTGAACAGGCTATCCCAGCCCTGAACGTCCTTGCGGCTGGTGTTGATCGTGTGGTCACGGAGGCACTTGATGCAGGTACGCTGAAACCAGTGGAGGAGTGTGAACCGAAACCCACGAGTGCCACCAGTTCCGTGAGCAGCGCGGCGACGGCGACGGGGGCTCGGTCAAGCGTGACAATGACCTCGGGGGCGTCGTCAAGCACCGCCTCGACACGCACCTCCGCGCGGTGATTTGGTTCCGTGCCTCGTGGGTGTTAGGGTTGATCCCACTACCGCCCGTAGCGCCTCCTCCAGGAGGTACTTGGGCCGCAAGCGGAGTTTCTCCCACCCGAAGCCGCGCTTCACACTTTGTGTAGGTGCAGGATAAAGGTAAAGAGTAGGTGCCACGTGAGTGGTGCGTGCTTGTTAGAAACTCCCGGTTGCCAGTGGCACCCGGGATTTATTCGTTTGTGGTCACGGTAGGCACACTACTAACCCCACAATCGAGGAGAACCACAATCAGCGCTGAAGCTCGCATTAATGAGCGCATCCGAGTACCCGAGGTCCGTCTAGTTGGCCCCGGTGGTGAACAGGTGGGCATCGTTCGAACTGACGATGCTCGCAAGCTTGCGTACGAAGCGGATCTTGACTTGGTCGAGGTTGCGCCGAACGCGAAGCCGCCCGTAGCCAAGATCATGGATTACGGAAAGTTTAAGTACGAGCAGGCTCAGAAGGCCCGCGAGTCCCGTAAGAATCAGCAGCAGACTGTGGTGAAGGAACAGAAGTTCCGTCCGAAGATTGATGATCACGATTACGAGACCAAAAAGGGTAATGTGGTGCGCTTCCTGGAGAAGGGTTCCAAGGTTAAGGTGACCATCATGTTCCGTGGTCGTGAGCAGTCGCGACCGGAGCTCGGTTTCCGCCTGTTGGAGCGCTTGGCTGACGACGTCGCCGAAATCGGCGTCGTGGAGTCGCGCCCCAAGCAGGATGGTCGCAACATGACCATGGTCCTGGGACCCGTCCGCAAGGGCAAGAAGTAGACCACGCTCCACTTAGGATTTAAGGATTTAATTCTCATGAAGCAGAAGACTCACAAGGGCACCGCCAAGCGCATCAAGGTGACCGGCTCCGGCAAGCTGCGTCGCGAGCAGGCTAACCGCCGCCACCTTCTGGAGGGCAAGCCGTCCAAGCGCACCCGTCGCCTGAAGGGCACCGAGGACGTTGCCAAGGCAGACACCAAGCGCATCAAGCGCCTTCTCGGCCGCGCCTAGTTAGCGCCGAACTCCCCATCCCCACACACTCACAATCAAGATAAGGAAGTATTACTGTGGCACGAGTAAAGCGCTCAGTTAACGCCAAGAAGAAGCGCCGCGCGATCCTGAAGTCCGCTAAGGGCTACCGCGGCCAGCGTTCCCGCCTGTACCGTAAGGCCAAGGAGCAGTGGCTGCACTCCATGACTTACGCTTACCGCGATCGTCGCGCCCGTAAGTCCGAGTTCCGCAAGCTGTGGATCCAGCGCATCAACGCTGCTGCTCGTATGAATGACATCACCTACAACCGTCTCATCCACGGCCTGCGCCTGGCTGAGATCGAGGTCGACCGCAAGATCCTCGCTGAGCTTGCCGTCAATGACTTCGAGGCTTTCTCCGCACTGTGCGAGGCCGCAAAGGCTGCTCTGCCGGAGGATGTCAACGCTCCGAAGGCTGCCTAAGCACCTGACGTAGAAGCGTCATCCAGAGCCCACCTGCTCCCATACACTGGGAGCAGGTGGGCTTTGTGCGTCCCTGGGGTTCGGCGCTTCCGCCATCCAACGCGATAGTTGTTATTTATTTATTCATCTTCTACATACAGACCAGTAGCCCGGCTGTCACGCGTGAATATTAATCTTCCAGCTGTTCATTACTCGTCACGTTTCGCAAGGATAACTTCACAGATGACACTCTCGCGTTTCGCCACCTCTGCCGTGGCAGTTGTAACTTCTGCCTCCGTTGTTGCCCTGGGTATGAGCCCAGCGGTTGCCGCTGAGGATACTCACACTGGCCCCAAGAACATCATCTACATGATTGGTGATGGCATGGGCTATGGCCACCTAGCTTTGACCAATCTCTATGAGACAGGTCAGTCGAAGTACCTCGTCGACGGTGACTTCGGCGATGAGGAACTTAAAGAGAAGGACGGCGAGCCGGTTCAGTCCTATGAGGAGTTCAACCGACTGTCCATGGCAACGTTCCCTATGGGTGGTTCCTACGATCCGGAACAGGCGTGGAAGACCCATGAGTATGTCACGGAGGGCAAGATCACGGACTCTGCTGCCGCGGGTACAGCTATGGCGACTGGCGTTAAGACCAACAACGGAATCCTCGGCATGTCGCACTACGGCATGAAGGAAGAAAACATGTCGGAGCGTGCGAAGAAGCAGGGAAAGTCTGCCGGCGTAGTCTCTTCGGTGGCCTACTCCGAGGCAACTCCCGCTGCGTGGGCCGCACACAACATGGACCGCGATAAGCTGCAGGACATTACCAAGGAGATGCTCGGCAGCGACCTCGACCTTGTGATGGCCGCTGGCCACCCCTTCTACAACAACGACCATGAGAAGCTCGATACTCCGGACTACAGCTTCATCTACGAGGATGATTACGCCAAGCTATCTGAGGGCCAGACTGATTGGACCTACTTTGAGTCCAACGATGACTTTCAGAAGATGGCCGGCGGTGACGTCGAGCCGGGCACGAAGTACTGGGGCATCGCCCAGGTAGGCTCCACCCTCCAGAATTCCCGCACCGGTGAGGCCGAGGCCCCGTACTCGGACAAACTCAACGATGTTGTGGATCTGCCCACTATGACTACCGGTGCGCTGAATGCGCTGGGCCAGGATGACGATGGATTCTCCGTCATGATTGAAGGCGGTGCCATCGACTGGGCTGGACACGGCAATAACCCGGTACGCGATATTGAGGAAACCCAGGACTTCAACAAGGCCGTCGATGCGGCGATTGAGTGGGTTGAAAAGAACTCCTCCTGGGAGGACACCCTCCTCATCGTCACCGCTGACCACGAGACTGGATACTTGTCTGGTGCCAACGAGGTTCCGACGGACAAGAACCCCGAAGCGGACAACAAGTTCAACGCTATGGTAGGCGCAAAGGAGGAGGTTGGCCGCCACGGCTGGTACTCCGGCCAGCACACGAACCAGCTTGTTCCATTCTTCTTCAAGGGCGCAGGTTCTGCGGACATTAAGGCTCACGCTGCGGGAACCGATCCGGTGCGTGGTGATTTCATTGACAACACCACGGTGGCCAATCTCGTCTTCGACCAGTGGTGGACTGAAGGTGCCACTGCTTCGGGCGACGAGTCTCCGTCCGAGGAAGCCCCGAAGCCGTCCGAAGATGAGAAACCGTCCGAGCCCAGCAAGACCCCGAAACACGATGGGGAAGCTGGCAGCAGCACGAACTTTGGCGCTGGCGTTGCCGCCGGTATGGGCATCCTCGCAGCTGTAGTGGCAGCGCTTGCGACACTTGCTCAGCAGACCGGACTTGTCAGCATCAACCCGCAGGCACTTGTTCACCTGGCTCAAAAGGTTGGCCTGCGCTAGGAATTCTTGGCGAAATTCGGCGCCGTGCTTGTCGACGTTTCCCCGTTATCACCATCATCAACCCTCGCACTGTCCTGGGGTGAGGGTTGATGTTTAGACGGGGGAGTAACACTCGCGGCGGGACTTTTCAATGCCCCGATTGGTGGGTACGGTCAAGGCCATGGAATTAGATTTTTCGGCTGCCTTTACGGAGCGCACCCCTCGCGTGGTCAATGCCGCCAAACTGCACCGAACGGCCAACCGCAAGAAGGCAGAGCGCTTCATTATTGAGGGCGAAAACGCCGTCGATGCGGCAGTATCCACGGGTGCGGCGACGGACGTTTTTGTGACCGAAAAAGCTGCGGAGCGTTTTGCCCATATTGTGACGGCATGCGGATATATGGACGTCTACGTGCATCCCATCACAGATAAGGCAGCGAAGCATCTCTCGGATACCGCAACGAGCACAGGTTTGTTCGCTGTGTGCCGTCCTGTTCTGTGGACAGCGGGCAAGATTATGGCGGGTAAGCCGAAGCTGGTGTCTGTTCCAGTGCTCACGTCCGAGCCAGGCAATGCAGGAACGCTGATTAGGACCTCCGATGCTATGGGCGCTGATGGCGTTATTTTTGCAGGGGAGACTGTGGATCCGTTGGGCTGCAAGGTGGCGCGAGCTTCGGCAGGCTCGCTGTTCCACATCCCCGTTGCCCGAGACCCCAATATCAAGGACGTTCTAGGAAAGCTGCGCTCATCCGGGATGCAGGTGTTGGCCACGGCAGCGGATGGGGAAGTAGACCTCGCGGACGCAGACCTTTCCCAGCCCACGGCATGGTTGTTTGGTAACGAAGCCCATGGGCTCGGCGATCTGCAAGATGAGGCGGACATGCGGGTACGCATTCCGATTCTTGGTCGCGCAGAGTCGTTGAACCTGGCCACGGCGGCCAGCATTTGCCTGTACGAGTCAGCCAAGCAACAGGCCAACTAGCATTCTGACTGCCCTAGGGCTGGTGGGCACAGGTGTCTGGTAGCACGGTAAGATAGCTCGCGTTAGTTTTTCTGCGAGAAGAAGGTAATTAAGGCACGTGTCCGATACACCTCAGATCGAATTGACCGAAGAAGCCCTCGAGGCCGCCGCGCAGAAGGCCATCGCTGCCTTCGAGGCCGCGAGTGATCTCGACGAGCTCAGCGCGGCACGCCGCGATCACCTTGGTGACGGTGGCTATATCCCGCAGGCCCGTCAGTCCCTTGGCCAACTGCCGAAAGACCAGCGCAAAGACGCTGGCCGGGCAGTGAACATGGCGCGTGGCAAGGTGGAGAAGACCTTCGCGCAGATTCGTGAGGTCTTGGAGCAGGAAGCGCGCGCTGCGCAGCTCAAGGCTGAGAAGGTGGACGTCACCATCCCGACTACCCGTGCGCAGACCGGTGCACTGCACCCGATTACTGCCTTGTCGGAGCGTATCGCCGATATCTTCGTGGGTATGGGCTGGGAAATCGCTGATGGTCCAGAGGTGGAGGCTGAGTACTTCAACTTTGATGCCCTGAACTTCAAGCCGGATCACCCCGCCCGCACACTGCAGGACACCTTCCACGTAGGAAAGGAAGGGTCTAAGCAGGTGCTGCGTACCCACACCTCTCCGGTACAGGTCCGCACCATGCTGGAGCGCGACGTACCGCTGTACATCGCCTGCCCCGGCCGTGTTTTCCGCACTGATGAGTTGGATGCGACTCACACTCCCGTGTTCCACCAAGTGGAGGGCCTTGCCGTGGATAAAGGCCTGACGATGGCCCACCTGCGCGGTACGCTCGAGCACTTGGCCAAGGTACTTTTCGGACCAGAGACCACCACGCGCATGCGTGTCAATTATTTCCCGTTTACTGAGCCTTCCGCTGAGGTCGATGTCTGGTTCCCCAACAAGAAGGGCGGCGCCGGCTGGATCGAGTGGGGTGGCTGCGGCATGGTCAACCCGAACGTGCTGCGTGCCGTGGGCGTGGACCCGGAGGAGTACACCGGCTTCGCCTTCGGCATGGGCCTGGAGCGCACTCTGCAGTTCCGCAATGGCTTGACCGATATGCGTGACATGGTCGAAGGCGATGTCCGCTTCACCCTGCCCTTCGGCGTGCAGGCATAAGAACCCAGAAAGGATAGAGAAGAACAATGCTTATTTCCCAAGACTGGGTTACCCGCATCCTGGGCACTGCAAACTCCGGCTGGAGCGTGTCCTCTGAGGACCTCGATTCCGGATTCGTCCGCGTGGGCTTCGAAACGGAGGGCTACGAGGCGCTTCCGGAGACTACGGGCCCGCTCGTGATTGGCCAGGTCGTTGAGATCGAGGAACTCACGCAGTTTAAGAAGCCGATTCGCTATTGCCAGGTCAACGTGGGGCAGGCCAATGGTACGGGGGAGCTGCAGGGCATTATTTGCGGTGCCCGAAACTTCCGCCTTAACGACTACGTGGTGGTCTCCCTTCCGGGGGCTGAGCTGCCTGGCGGTTTCAAAATCGCCGCGCGTGAGACCTATGACCACATCTCCAACGGCATGATGTGTTCCGCCGCCGAGCTCGGATTCGGCCCGAAGGCTGACGGCATTATCGTGCTGGGTGATGAGGTAGCGGACAAGATTGGAGAGGACGCCCGTCCCATCATTGGGCTGTCAGACACCGTCTTTGACGTCAACATCACCCCGGATCGCGGATACGCACTGTCTGCACGTGGACTGACGCGAGAGGTCGCTTCGGCCTTCGACCTGACGTTCCCGGATGTGTCCCAAGACCCGGGCGTGGCTGGCATCGATACCTCTGCCGTGCCGGAGGCACAGGGCGAGCTCATCGCTGTTGACTTGCGCGAGGAGACCAAGGCTCAGCGATTCGGTGTGCGCAAGGTCAGCGGCATCGACCCGGCTGCCCGCACTCCGTTCTGGATGGAACGTGAGCTTATGCTTTCTGGCCAGCGTAGCGTCAATGTTGCTACTGACGTCACCAATTACGTCATGCTTCTTCTTGGAGCACCAATGCACGCGTTCGATGCGAATATCGTTAGCGGTGACCTAGTGGTCCGCAACGCTACGGAGGGTGAAAAGTTCGAGACCCTGGACCACGTCAAGCGTGAGCTGTCAGCAGGGGATGTTGTTATTTGCGATGACAACGGCATCCAGTCCCTAGCCGGTGTCATGGGCGGTACGACCTCCGAGATTTCGGATGAAACCACGGATGTCTATTTTGAGGCCGCGATCTGGGATCCTATTACCGTTGCGCGTACCTCTCGTCGCCACAAGCTGTCCTCTGAGGCTTCTCGCCGCTTCGAACGTGGCGTTGACCCGGCGATTGTTGAGGTTGCTCTCGATATGGCATGCGCACTCCTACAGCAGATTGCCGGCGGCACTATCGAGTCCGGCCGGACGCTCGTGGGGGACGTCGCCAAGCGCGAGCCCATCTCCCTTCGCACAGCGAAGCCCAGTGAGTACGCCGGTGTGGAGTACTCCCGTGAGACTGTCATCCAGCGCCTGCGTGAGGTGGGCTGTGACGTCACCGACAACGGTGATGAGCTGCAGGTTACCCCGGCCACGTGGCGTACGGATATCTCCATGGACGTGGACCTCATTGAGGAAGTCCTGCGCCTGGAAGGTCTGGAGGATATCCCGACCGTGCTGCCGACCCCGGCCGGCGGACGCGGCCTGACTCCGGCGCAGAAGCGCCGCCGCGCTATCGGTCATGGCCTGGCCTACGCCGGCTACGCCGAGGTGCTGCCTGCGCCGTTTATTGCCAACGACACCTTCGACGTCTGGGGCTTGGACAAGGACGATCCGCGCCGTCAGACCGTGCCGGTGCAGAACCCACTCGAGGCAGACAAGGCGGTGCTGTCTACCACGCTGCTGCCCAACATGCTTGAGGCCATCGCCCGCAACGTCGCCCGCGGCCGCAGCGACCTGGCTCTCTTTGGCCTCCAACAGGTGGCCTTCAAACGCGCTGAAGCCTCCCCGATGCCGTCGGTGGAGTCCCGCCCGTCTGATGAGGTCGTCGCCGATCTCCTCGGTACCCTTCCAGAGCAGCCGCTGCACGTAGCAACCGTCGCCACCGGCGCAATCGAGCACGAGGGTCCGTGGGGTGCCGGACGCGCCTACACCTACGCCGATGCCATCGAGTCCGCGCGTCAGGTGGCGCGCGCCGCTGGCGTCGACGTCGAGGTCGAGTCCGCCGAGCAGCTGCCGTGGCACCCGGGGCGCTGTGCTGCCATTGTCCTCACGGACGAGGCGAAGACCGTCGTGGGCTACGCGGGTGAGCTGCACCCGCAGGTGCTCGAGGCCCTGGATCTTCCGGCCCGCACCTGCGCGATGGAGCTGGATGTGACGGCACTGCCGCTGGAGGAGAAGTTCCCGGCACCGATGCTGTCCGCTTTCCCGGCCCTGCACCAGGACATCGCCCTGGTTGTCGATGAGACCACCCCGGCCGAGCAGGTCCGCAAGGTCGTCGAAGAAGGCGCCGGCGAGCTGCTGGAGTCCGTGGAACTCTTCGACGTCTTCCGTGGTGAGCAACTGGGTGAAGGCAAGAAGTCCCTGGCCTTCCAGCTTCTCTTCCGCGCTAGCGACCGCACGCTGACCGATGACGAAGTCAACGAGCACCGCCTGGCCGCCGCCGAGTTGGCTAAGCAGCGCCTCAACGCGGAGATGCGCGCCTAAAGAAATCGGCAGAGCCCGCTCCCGCTTTTAGGGGGCGTTCCGCCTCAGCCGCCCGCAGCTTACGTGTCTAGTACGTACCTGCGGGCGGCTTTCGCCGTTGTGGGGGATGGCGGGTCGGTGGTCTATCCGGGGAAAGATCCCCTAGCGGTGGCGCATATGTGTCCTGCGCCATATTCTTTCCGGTAGAGCGTTACTCACCACGAAAGGAATTCGACATTATGCGTTCTGTGTCCCGCCTCGCTGCAGCCGCCCTCGTCGGCGGCGCGCTAGTGTCCGCGCCGCTAGCGTCGGCCGATATTGCTCAAGGTTTTGCCAATTCTGATGGATCCGTGAAGTGCGACTTCACCACTATGGACGGTACCTACATCAGCTGCCTCTCCGAGGGTGCGCGCGTCACCCGTCCGGAGTGCAACCCTCCGGGGCAGAAGGCGCCGCAGTACAGCTATTACGCCGGCCGCACGTACGCGGGCTGCTACAACCAGGGGCTCATGTCCACGTCATTCGACCACATCCAGCCGGGCCAGGTGCGCCAGTACAACGAGCTCACCGTTATCGCTGACGCGAAGGGTGGCCTGCATTTCGTCTCCCCGCAGGGCTACAAGGGATATGCCGGCAAGACTGCAGTGTCCGGGCCCGAGGGCCTGGGTCAGGTGTCCTCCCGCGCACTGTAAGGGGAAGCGGGATTAAGAATTGAATACTGAATAACATACAGCCCACTGCATTATTTGCTAGTGTGGCTGTATGACTATTTCAGTAACACTTGCCGGAGCCACGGGATATGCGGGCGGCGAAATACTCCGCCTCCTGCTATCCCACCCAGCATTTCTGTCCGGTGAGCTGCGCCTCGGCGCGCTGACTGGGCACTCCACGGCAGGCCAAGAAGTCTCCCGGCTCATGCCGCACCTGCCGCAGCTGGCAGGCAGGGTCATCGAGGACACCACTGCCGATGTGCTATCCGGGCACGATGTGGTCTTCTTGGCGTTGCCGCACGGCCACTCCGCCGACATCGGGCGCCAGCTGGGAGAAGGCGTTACGGTCATCGACTGTGCGGCGGACTTCCGCCTGCGAAACCGGGCGGACTGGGATGCGTATTACGGGGGCGAGTACGCCGGGAGTTGGCCCTACGGCATCCCGGAGATTCCCGGTAACCGCGAGCAGCTGCGGGGGAGTAACCGGGTGGCCGTGCCGGGATGTTTCCCCACGGCGATTACCTTGGCCGCGCTTCCCGCCGTGGCCCGGGGGCTCGTGGAACCGGACCTGTCTGTCATCGCCATCACCGGTGTATCCGGTGCGGGAAAGAAGGCCTCTGTGGCCCAACTGGGTGCGGAAACCATGGGCAACCTCAAGGCCTACAAACCCGGCGGGACTCACCGCCACACCCCGGAAGTGGTCCAAAACCTCCAGCCATTCACTGAGCATGAGGTGAGTATCAGCTTCACTCCCGTCCTAGCGCCGCTGCCGCGCGGCATCCTCGCCACGGTGACCGCCCCGCTGACGCACGGAACGGATCAGCGCCGCGTGACGGAGGTCTTCAATGAATTTTATGCAGACGAGCCCTTCTGTCACGTGCTGCCGGAGGGCCAGCAGCCGGAAACCCAGAACGTCGTGGGCACCAACATGGCGCACCTACAGGCGCACGTGGACAACAACGCTGGGCGCCTGATCATTACCGCTGCAATCGACAACCTGTGCAAGGGCACCGCCGGTGCCGCCATCCAGTGCCTCAACCTGACTCAGAAGTGGGAGGAAACCCTCGGCCTTCCCATGGCCGCCGTAGCGCCCTAATCCGCGCCACTGTGGTAGGTCCGCTTAACCCACTCATCCCATCATCATCTCAAGGAGAAACCCCCATGATTACCACCCCTGCCGGCTTTCTTGCCGGCGCCACGACCGCCGGAATCAAGCCCTCCGGCAAGCCTGATATGGCCCTCGTGGTCAACCAAGGCCCGCGTTTCGACGCCGCGGCGGTGTTTACCCGCAATCGCGTGGTCGCCTCCCCGGTGAAGCTCTCGCGCCAGGCCGTGGCCAACGGGAAGCTTAAGGCGGTGGTGTATAACTCCGGCAACGCCAACGCGTGCACCGGCGCGCAGGGCGACAAGGACGCCGCCGCGATGGTTGCCGCAGTGTCCGAGCAGGCTGGTGTCACTGCAGCGGACATCGCCGTATGCTCGACGGGACTCATCGGGGAGCCCCTTCCCATGGAGAAGGTGCTCGCGGGCATTGAGACGGTGGCTCACGATCTTGGTGCAGATTCCGCCTATGCGCACGCCGCGGCCGAGGCCATCTTGACCACAGACACCGTGAGCAAAGAAGCTGGCTATGACGGTCCGGGGTGGACCGTGGGTGCGATGGGCAAGGGCGTGGGAATGATGGCGCCCTCGCTGGCCACCATGCTGGTGTGCCTCACCACGGATGCTGTCGCTAGCGCACAGGCCCTTCAGTCCGCCCTGCAGAAGGCCAGCGACCTCACCTTCAACACGCTGGATGTCGATGGCTCGACCTCCACCAATGACACCGTGGTCCTGCTTGCCTCTGGGGCCTCAGGGGTGGAGCCGAGCCAGGAGGAGCTCGACGCCGCCGTCCTTGCGGTGTGCTCCGACCTCGCGGACCAGCTGCAGGCCGACGCCGAGGGTGTCACCAAGCGCGTCAAGATCACCGTCGAGGGCACCGGCAGCGATGCCCAGGCACTCAATGCTGCCCGCACACTGGGGCGCGACAACCTGTTCAAATGTGCCATGTTCGGCTCCGACCCAAACTGGGGCCGCGTGCTGGCCGCCGTCGGTATGGCCGAGGCCGACATGGACCCCGACAACATTTCCGTCTACTTCAATGATCAGCCCGTGTGCGTTGCTTCCACAGGCACGCCCGGCGCGCGCGAGGTGGACCTGTCCGGTGCGGATATCGACGTCCGCGTGGACCTGGGAACTGGTGGAGCCGGCACGGCTTTCGTGCGCACCACCGACCTGTCCCACGACTACGTGGAGATCAACTCCGCGTATAGCTCCTAGGGAGGACATGCTCATGATTCAAGGCCTCAACAATGCTGATCGGGCGACGGTGCTCGCAGAAGCGCTCCCGTGGCTGCAGCACTACCGCGACAAGATTGTCGTGGTCAAGTATGGCGGGAATGCCATGGTGGATGAGTCCCTCAAGGCTGCATTTGCCGCGGATATGGTGTTTCTGCGCACGGTGGGGGCCAAGCCTGTCGTGGTGCACGGCGGGGGACCGCAGATCAACGAGATGCTGGGCAAGCTGGGCATCGAGGGCGAGTTCAAGGGTGGGTTCCGTGTCACCACCCCGGAAATCATGGACGTGGTGCGCATGGTGCTCTTCGGGCAGGTCGGCCGCGGCCTGGTCAACCTCATTAATTCCCACGGCCCGTACGCGGTAGGAACCTCTGGCGAAGATGCAGGGTTGTTTTCGGCCCGCAAGCGCCTGGTGCAGGTGGACGGTGAGCCGACGGACATCGGGATGGTGGGCGATATCGTCAGCGTCAACCCGGCGGCGGTGATGGACATTATTGAAGCCGGTCGCATTCCGGTGGTATCCACCATCGCGCCCGGTCAGGACGGCGAGGTGTACAACATCAACGCCGATGTCGCCGCGGGAGCGCTGGCCAAGGCACTGGGGGCGGAGCGCCTTGTCATCCTCACCAATGTGGAGGGCTTGTACACCGACTGGCCTAATCGTGACTCACTCGTGTCCAAAATTGAGATTGACAAGCTGAAAAACCTCCTTCCCGGCCTGGACTCCGGAATGATCCCCAAGATGGAGTCGTGCCTTATGGCCGTCGAGAGTGGGGTAAATGCTGCCCACGTCATTGATGGTCGCATTGCCCACGCCGTGCTGTTGGAACTGCTCACCATGGGAGGCATTGGCACGATGGTGCTGCCCAACAACTACAACCGTGAGGATTACCCAGAGGGAACCGTCTTTAGGAAGGACGATACGCAGTGACTGAAAACATTACATTGACCGAACGGTGGGGAGAGGTTCTCAGCAACACATACGGAACCCCGCCAGTGGCTTTAGTGTCCGGTCATGGTTCCACTGTCACGGACGAAGAAGGCAAGGACTACATTGACCTCTTGGCCGGTATCGCGGTGAACTCGTTGGGCCATGCGCATCCAGCGATCGTGGAAGCGGTGAATGCTCAGGTTGCCACGTTGGGGCACGTGTCCAACCTTTTCGCCAGCAAGCCCGTGGTCGACGCCGCCGGAAAGCTACTGGAAAAGGTGGGGGACAAGGATGCGCGCGTGTTCTTCTCTAATTCCGGCGCCGAGGCAAATGAAGCTGCTTTCAAGCTTGCGCGTTTGACAGGCCGTCGTCGAATTCTCGCTGCACACCACGGCTTCCATGGTCGCACGATGGGTTCTTTAGCCATGACCGGCCAGCCCGGCAAGCGCAAGGATTTTGAACCTTTCCCTGGTGGCGTGGAGTTTTACACGTACGGGGACAGTGATTATTTGACCACTCTGGTGGAGCAGGACCCTGACAACACGGCCGCCATCATTGTGGAACCGATCCAAGGAGAGACGGGCGTCATTCCCGCGCCCGAGGGATTCCTCACGGCGATTCGTGAGCTCTGCCATAAACATGGAATCCTCATGATCGTTGATGAAGTGCAAACTGGCGTGGGTCGAACCGGGGATTTCTTCGCGTTCCAACACGAGGGTGTACTCCCAGACGTCATTACCATGGCCAAAGGTCTGGGCGCTGGCATGCCCATCGGTGCCACAATTGCACGTGGTCAGGCTAAGGATTTGTTCACTCCCGGAAGCCACGGCACCACCTTCGGAGGCAATCCCGTGTCCTGTGCGGCGGCGTCAGCAGTACTCGAGCTTGTTGACGCCCCCTTCCTCGCCGATGTCACCCGTAAGGGTGAGTGGCTGCGCCGTGAAGTAGGGAACTCCCCGTTCGTGTCATCTGTGCGT
Organism: Corynebacterium sp. HMSC05E07; assembly: GCF_001807225.1. NCBI lineage: Bacteria > Bacillati > Actinomycetota > Actinomycetes > Mycobacteriales > Corynebacteriaceae > Corynebacterium > Corynebacterium sp. HMSC05E07. Next base: position 9,992 of record NZ_KV788225.1, on the reverse strand, counting down.
GGGCGAGGGCTTATGCTAGGTGTTGTATTAAATAAAGCGGTGGCAAAGGAGGCTGTGGCCGTGGGTCTCAAGCACGGTCTCATCCTTAATGCCCCCAGTAGCGAGGTCCTTCGACTGACCCCGCCGCTGGTAATCACCGATGACGAACTAGCGCAGGCCGTCGGACGCTTGCATAAAGTATTGGAGGAAGTTGGATGAGTCCTCGCCATTTCTTGGCAGATGATGACCTCACGCCACAGGAGCAAGCCGAGGTTCTTGACCTCGCCCTGAAGCTCAAGAAGGACCCGTTCTCCGAGCGCCCCTTGGAGGGGCCGAAGTCGGTGGCGGTACTTTTTGACAAGACCTCGACGCGCACACGTTTTTCCTTTGAGGCGGGCATTGCCCACCTCGGCGGCCACGCTATCGTGACTGAAACCAAGTCCACCCAGATGGGCAAAGGCGAGACGTACCAGGACACTGCAGCCGTGCTTTCACGCTTTGTTGAGGCCATTGTGTGGCGCACCTACGCCCATCAGAATTTGCTCGAGATGGCTGAAACGGCCACTGTGCCCATCATCAACGCGCTCTCCGATGATCTCCACCCATGCCAAATTCTGGCGGATCTCGTGACGTGCCGCGAAAGCTTCGGCGAGCTGGCTGGCCTAAAGGCTGTGTATGTGGGCGATGGCAATAACAATATGGCTAACTCCTACATGCTGGGTTTCGCCACCGCAGGCATGGAGATGGTGATCATCGCACCCGAAGGTTTCCAGCCCGAGAAGAAGTTCGTAGACCGAGCGCGCGAGCGCGGTACGGTGACGGTGACCGATTCCCTCGAGGCGCTTGCAGGTGCGGACGTCGTCATCACTGACACCTGGGTATCGATGGGGCAGGAGGATGATGGCAAAGATCGCCGTACTCCCTTCCTTCCGTACCAAGTCAACAGTGAGTTGATGGCCCGTGCAAAGGACGACGCTATCTTTTTGCACTGCTTGCCGGCATACCGCGGTAATGAGGTGACCGCTGAGGTCATTGACGGCCCGCAGTCCCGTGTCTTCGACGAGGCGGAAAACCGTCTCCACGCGCAGAAGGCACTGCTGGTGTGGCTTCTGGCTCACCAGGAGGAGCGCTAAAAATATGACGACGACTCCTACGACTCGCAACGCGCGCCAGGCCAAGATCCTGGAGATTCTTGATCGAACCCGAGTGACCAGTCAGGTGCAGCTCTCAGAGCTGCTTCTCGACGAAGGAATCGACATCACCCAGGCCACCCTCTCGCGCGACCTCGATGAACTTGGTGCCAAGAAGGTTAAGCGTGATGGAGGCCGGTCCTTTTATGTCGTGGGAGGTGAACTGGAGCAGTTCGAGGACCAGCTCAATGGACCTCGTGAAAAGCTGCGCCGCATGCTGGACGAGCTCGTGGTATCCCATGATTACTCGGGAAATATCGCTATGCTCCGTACTCCGGCGGGTGCCGCGCAGTATCTTGCGTCCTTCATCGATCGCGTTGGACTGCCTGATGTGGTGGGCTGTATCGCCGGTGACGACACTATCTTCATTCTGGCGCGCGAGGACATTGGTGGCCGCGAGCTGGCGGAGAAACTCACCAACCGCAGCATTTAACATTTATACGCAAGTCTGTATAATATAAATCCGATCAGCTTTATAGCATCTGTATGACTCTAAGGAGCAACTCACTATGACTGCACGTGTTGTGCTTGCATACTCCGGCGGACTGGACACGTCCGTCGCCATTCCTTACCTGGCCAAGATGATCGGCGGTGAAGTTATTGCCGTGTCCCTCGACTTGGGTCAGGGCGGCGAGGACATGGAGTCTGTGCGTCAGCGCGCTTTGGACTGCGGTGCCGTCGAGTCCATCGTAGTGGACGCCAAGGACGAGTTCGCTGACGAGTACTGCCTGCCCACCATCAAGGCTAACGGCATGTACATGAAGCAGTACCCCCTGGTTTCTGCCATTTCCCGCCCGCTCATTGTCAAGCACCTCGTTGAGGCTGCCCAAGAGCACGGCGGTACCCACGTGTCCCACGGTTGCACCGGCAAGGGTAATGACCAGGTTCGCTTCGAGGTATCCTTCCGCGCCCTCGACCCAGCCCTTGAGATCATCGCACCGGCACGTGACTACGCGTGGACTCGTGACAAGGCCATCGCCTTCGCCGAGGAAATTAACCTACCGATTGAGCAGTCCGCAGCATCGCCGTTCTCCATCGACCAGAACGTGTGGGGCCGCGCCGTTGAGACTGGCTTCCTCGAGGATCTGTGGAACCCGCCGACAAAGGATCTCTACGCCTACACCGAGCAGCCGGACCTGGGCAATGCCCCGGATGAGGTCACCATCACCTTCGATAAAGGTGTGCCGACCGCCATCGATGGCAAGCCGGTGACGGTGCTGCAGGCCATTGAGGAGCTCAACCGCCGTGCCGGCGCCCAGGGCATTGGCCGCCTCGACATGGTGGAGGACCGCCTCGTTGGCATTAAGTCTCGTGAGGTCTACGAGGCGCCAGGTGCCATGGTCCTCATCAAGGCGCATGAGGCGCTTGAGGATGTCACCGTCGAACGCGAGCTGGCCCGCTACAAGCGCCTGACCGATGCTCGCTGGTCCGAGGAGGTCTACGACGGCCTCTGGTTCTCCCCGCTGAAGCGCTCTCTCGATGCCTTTACCGAGTCCACTCAGGAGAACGTCACCGGCGATATCCGCATGGTCCTCCACGCTGGCACCGCGACTGTCAATGGCCGCCGTTCCGGCCAGTCTCTGTACTCCTTCGACCTGGCTACCTACGACACCGGCGATACCTTCGACCAGACCGCTGCCAAGGGCTTTGTCCAGCTGCACGGCCTGTCCACCCAGATCTCCAACCAGCGTGACCGCGACGGCGGTTTCCCCACCGGTAAGTAAGTAAAGGAAGCAATGCACAAGACCAACGAGGGTGCCCTATGGGGCGGCCGCTTTTCCGGCGGCCCCTCTGAGGCGATGTTCGCCCTGTCTGTATCTACTCACTTCGACTGGGTCCTTGCCCCGTACGACGTTCTAGCGTCCAAGGCACACGCCAAGGTCCTTCATAAGGCTGGGCTGCTTTCCGACGCCGACCTCGACACCATGCTCTCCGGCCTCACCGAGCTGGGGGAGAAGGTAGCTTCTGGCGAATTCGGGCCATTGCCCACCGACGAAGACGTCCATGGAGCCATGGAGCGTGGTCTTATTGACATCGTCGGCCCAGAGGTAGGTGGCCGCCTGCGCGCGGGACGCTCCCGCAACGATCAAGTGGCAACGTTGTTCCGTATGTGGGTACGCGATGCCGTTCGCGACATTGCTCTCCAAGTCACCGACCTGGTCAAGGCGTTGTCTGAACAGGCAGCGGCCCACCCGGATGCCATCATGCCGGGCAAGACCCACTCCCAGGCAGCCCAGCCAGTGCTTCTCGCGCACTCGTTGTTGGCTCATGCACAGCCGCAGCTGCGCAACCTAGAACGTTTGCAGGATTTGGACAAGCGTCTGGCGGTCTCGCCGTATGGTTCGGGCGCACTTGCTGGTTCGTCGCTGCACCTGGATCCAGAGGCCATTGCAGAGGAGCTCGGTTTCGATTCTTCTGCGGAGAATTCCCTCGACGGAACTTCTTCCCGTGATTTCGCTGCTGAGACGGCCTTCGTTCTGACTCAGATCTGCGTTGACATGTCGCGCTTGGCGGAGGAAATCGTCTATTGGTGCACTCCGGAATACGGCTACGTGACCTTGGATGATGCGTGGTCAACCGGCTCCTCAATTATGCCGCAGAAGAAGAACCCGGATGTCCCGGAGCTCACTCGCGGCAAGACGGGCCGCCTCATCGGTAACCTCACCGGTCTCCTGTCCACCCTGAAGGCCCAACCTTTGGCGTACAACCGTGACCTGCAGGAAGACAAGGAGCCCATCGTGGACTCCGTGGCACAGCTCAACCTCCTGCTGCCGGCTATGACTGGTCTAGTAGAGACATTGACCTTCCACGAGGACCGCATGCGCGAGCTTGCTCCGCGCGGCTTCACCCTGGCTACCGATTTGGCTGAGTGGATGGTCCGTCAGGGAGTACCGTTCCGTGAGGCGCACGAGGCTTCCGGCGCTTGTGTTCAGCTGGCAGAGTCCCGCGGGGTGGACCTCGTGGATCTCTCGGACGAGGATCTGAGGGGCGTCGATAAGCGCCTGCTTCCAGAGGTTCGTGAGGTACTCACCATTGATGGTGCTGTCGCCTCCCGTGCGACCAAAGGCGGCACTGCCGGCGTACGAGTCGCCGAGCAGCGCCAGCGCGTGGACGAACTCACGGCGAGCTTCCGCGACTGGGCCAGTACCCCTGTGATTCCGGCCACGTAGCTCATAGAGAGCTCCCACGGCAGCAAGCTGTGGCCCCTGTATTGCCACCTCGGCGGTGGCACAAGGGGTTGCATCGGCTGTGAACTATGAAGGTGGCCAGTCGCTGTCCACTGTGAGAAAGACGCAGCCGCAACCAGGAAAGTGGTTGGCGGCGAAGGCAAGCGAGGAAAGACGAGCAGTGAGCTCGCGCTCCATCTCAGTGATTTCTCACCGCAGGAGATTCTCCGAATGCTTGAGCTCCTGACAATTCGGGGGACTTTTGTGGGGGTGAGTGCGTGTGAAGTTCAGCGATGTGGGCAAGCACTCTTTATGATTTAGGTCATGAGCAGCCCATCGTCGAAAGGACGCAGCAAGTCTTTCGTGGCCGCCACGGTTTTTCTTGTGATTGCGGTGGTGTCAATCGTCATCGGGCGTGGGGGAATTTCCATGCCAGACTTTGATTCCTCTGAGGATGTCCACCACATCACAGGTGCCATTAGCCCTGAGCACGAGGAGTACTTCAAGGATCCCGCAACGATAAAAGCCTTGAAAGAACGGCACATTGAGCTTGAAGTCGATGTGTTTTCAGCACCAGACATGATTGGGCTCATCGAGAACTCACCCAAAAAGTATGACTTTTTTATGACCGAGCTGGACGGTGCCGCGCACACTCTTGAGACATGGGACGCTAATACTGTTCGTACGCAGTCGGACGGCAGTTCCACACAAGTCTTTTCCACACCACTTATTGCGCTCGTGCACAGCGACCTTGTCGAAGACATGAAGTCCCATAACGTGGTGACTGAGGAAAATGGCTACAAAACGCTCAACCTTCACACGCTGGTCGATCTTTCGCTAGAGGATAAACGTTGGCGGGACATTAGTCCGGCTTTTGGTTCCCCTCGTGCTGTAGATGTGGCGGTACCGCGAGTGACGGAGTCAAATGCCGCCCTGCGATACGCCGCTGAGATTAATTCCGTAGCCATGGGCCCTGCCGCCGAAGAAGTTGGTCGCGATGACATGGCGAGAGTACGCGAACGCGCAGGTGAGATCACCCGCCTTCTCGTAGCGGACCAAGGTTACGGTGAGACCACATCACAGGGAATGCTTGATGCCTTTTTACGGATGGGCAAGGGGGAAATGCCCATGGTGCTGACGACTGAGGCGCAGTACCTTCGTCTTGTCCGTGACGGTAAGGATATGTCGGCCTACACCTCGCTGCTTTTGAGTCCATCGGCATCACTCAACAGCACGGTGGTCCCTCGCACAGAGGAAGGAGACATGATGGCTGCGGCATTGGGTCAGGAGCCCTTCCAAGAAGCGGCGGCGAAACGTGGCCTCCGGACTGTGAAGCCCGAGTATTTCGCAAACTTTGGGTTGCAACACGGCTACTACATCCTCAAGCATGATGACGAGGTAAATCCGCCCATGTGGGATCAATACGACATGCTGTTGAAGGAACTGAGCTAGGACCGGACAGTGAGAACATCAGGAAGGAAAATGCGAATGTTTCGCTCTGTGAAAGTGCTGCTTGCCATGATGAGCGCCATGGTGTTGTCAGCATGTTCCTTGGAGGGTCTGCTCGATGACACGGATACTCCTGGCTCCGGTACGTCCTTTAGCGGCGGCCTCAACATTGTGGCAGCAACGGAGCTGAAGCCTTTGGCGCCGGTGCTTGATGACGCCTCCCGGGACCTCGGCTTTGATATCACGATGACCACCGAGGACGGCACCCTAGCGAATTCTCATACCCTCAAGCAGGGCGGATTCGATGGCACCTACGATGCCACGTGGTTTGCTACCAACCGCTTTGCACGCATTATTGGTGCCGACGGAAAGCTGGGGAAAGAATTTAGTGTGGCGCGCTCCCCAGTGGTGCTCGGAGTGCAGTCCTCCGTCGCGACCGAGAAGGGCTGGACCACGAAGCAGCCGACGTGGCAGGAGATAGCGGACTCCGGGATTACGTTTGGTATGACTGATCCAACGACGTCGAATTCCGGTTTCTCCGCCCTGTCTGCGGCGACGACGGCGTTTGCTGACACTGGTCGAGCGCTTTCTGAGGCAGACATCCGTCAGGCCACAGGCAAGGTCCAGAAGCTCTTTGCTCACCAAACCTTGACGTCGGGTTCCTCGGGCTGGCTGGCAGATCGGTTCCGAGAGCACCCAGAGCAGGCTGATGCGATTTTCAATTATGAGTCGGTGCTGTACCAACTTAAGGACGAGGGAGCCGACCTCGAGGTGGTCATCCCTTCCGACGGTGTCATTTCTGCGGATTACCCGCTGTCAGCGCTGTCCAGCTCGCAAGACACTGAGGCCGAAGGCAAGGTTCAGGCTCTAGCTGAATGGCTGGGTGAGCACCCAGAGAAACTTAAAGACTACCACCTGCGAGTTGACGACACTGACTTGCCGGGCACTGTCTTTGAGCTGCCGTACCCGGCCAATGAAAAGACGGTGGAGGCCCTAGGGGATGCCTTCGCTCACGAGCTTCGTAATCCGGGCAATACGGCCTTGGTCCTTGACACCTCTGGGTCGATGGAAGGGCAGCGCATCGACCTTCTCAAGAACAGTTTGCTTCCGTTGATTGACGGAACTGCTGATGGCTCCGCCGACGGCGAGGGCCAGGTCGCCTTCCGTAACCGCGAGCAAATTAAACTCATCCCGTACTCCTCCGAGCCCCAACAGCCAACCCGTGCCCGGGTTGACAAGGACAACCCCGCAACGACGAAGGAGCTAGCGGATCGAGTGGAGCGTCTCGTTGCCGACGGCGACACCGCCACCTTCGAAGCAGTCCTCTCCGCCTTCAACGAGGTAGACACCAGCAGCGGAGATATAGGCACTGTGGTTCTCATGACTGATGGTGAAGTGACTCGCGGACGCACGTTCGCGCAGTTCAAGGAAGCATATGAGCAGCTCCCTCCGGAGAAGAAGGAGATTCCCGTCTTCGTCATCTTGTATGGTGAAGCCAACATCCAGGAAATGCAGGAACTGGCAGCACTCACCGGCGGCAAGACCTTTGACGCCCTGAACGGTGATCTCGCTGCGGCATTCGAAGAAATCCGTGCCTACCAGTAAAGCAACTCCGCCTACTCCTAGGAGGCAAACCCTATGAACGCTGTGAATTCGCGAAAAGTTGTCGTCGGTTGTGTGGTGACGGCCCTCGTTGTCATCCTGCACGTGCTCACCGGCGGTGGATTGGGCTTTCTCTGGCCGGTTGTGGCGGTGTGTGCAGGTGCAGCGGCAGGATTGGTGACGCCGCCGAAGCAGGAGAAGGTTCTCGAAGCGCCGAAGGCCGGCCCGGGCCAGCTAGTCAGTACGTTGGAGGGAATCCGTTATAACTTGCGTCGCCGCAAGGTCCCTGGTCCCGTCCAGCATGCGTGGGATTCCTTCGATGAATCTGCTTTGTGGGTACTGAACAACTGGCATCGTTTGGATGATGCTCCACACCAGCAGGCTTTGGTACGCGACATGATTCAAGAGCACTCCGACGAGCTGGTGAAGTCTTACCTTGAGGTCACCGACCTGAAGAATCCCGTCGCAGTCCAGGAGATGAGCGAGTCGCTGGGAATCCTGGGCCGTGAGATGGATGAAATCCGTGAAGCTATTGCGCAGAATTCGGTACGAAACCTGCGTAATCACTCGATGGCACTCAAACTCGAATACGACGGGACCCTTCCCTCTATCGAATCTAAGGAGGTGTAGGGTTAGCGACTATGAGTCTCGATCCGAAGCTGCTTGACATCCTGGTGTGTCCGCAGGATAAAGGTCCGTTGAAATATTTGGCCGAGGAGCAAGTCTTGGTCAACGAACGCCTTGGCGTGGCCTATCCCATTGAGAACGACATCCCCGTCATGTTGGTCGACCACACGATCCCGTGGCCGCCCGAAAAATAGTCCTCACAGCACAGCACGGTATCGACATCTAAAAAGGAGCTTTCATGAACATCATTGATGAGCTGCAGTGGCGCGGTCTCATTAACCAATCCACCGACCTCGACGCACTTCGCGAGGCCTGTGAGGAGCCCATCACTCTGTACTGTGGTTTCGACCCGACTGGAGATTCTCTCCATGCTGGTCACCTCGTTCCGATGATTATGCTTCGTCGTTTCCAGGAAGCAGGACACCACCCAATTGCCTTGGCCGGTGGCGCCACTGGCCAGATTGGTGATCCGCGCGATGTAGGGGAGCGTTCCATGCTCTCCCAGGAGACCATCAACGACAACTTGGTGGCGATCAAGAAGCAGTTGCGTCAGTTCATTAACTTTGACGGCGACAATGCTGCCACCATGGTGAACAATGCTGACTGGATTTCTCAGATGTCTGTCATCGATTTCCTGCGTGATGTAGGCAAGAACTTTTCCCTCAACACCATGCTGGATCGCGATACCGTGAAGCGCCGCTTGGAATCGGATGGCATTTCCTACACCGAGTTTTCCTACATGCTTCTTCAGGCCAATGACTATGTACACCTTCACAATGAGCATGATTGCGTACTCCAAATCGGCGGTGGCGATCAGTGGGGCAACATCGTTTCCGGTGTAGACCTCAACCGCCGCGTCAATGGGGCTAAAGTCCATGGCCTGACTGTTCCGCTCGTCACGGATGCGCAGGGGCAAAAGTTTGGTAAGTCCACCGGTGGCGGCAAGCTGTGGCTGGATCCGGAGAAGACGTCTCCTTACGCCTGGTACCAGTACTTCCTGAATGCCGGGGACTCCGTCGTTATTGACTACCTTCGTTGGTTTACCTTCCTGACTCAGGAAGAAATCGCTGACTACGAGCAGAAGGTAGCTGACGAGCCTTTCCGTCGCGAGGCACAGCGACGCCTGGCTCAGGAAATGACCACACTGGTCCACGGCGAGAAGGCCACGAAGTCTGTAGAGCTTGCCGCCCAAGCTCTGTTCGGAAAGGCAGAGCTTGCAGATCTGGATGAAGGCACTCTGGCAGGAGCGCTTTCTGAAACTGAGGTAGCGGAGATCGCAGCCGACGAGCCGCGCACCATTATCGATCTTTTAGTGGCCTCCGGCCTTGCGGACTCTAAGGGCGCTGCGCGCCGTACCGTTAAGGAGGGCGGCGCGTACGTCAATAACCAGCGCATCGAATCCGATGATTGGGAGCCGGCGGAAGAGGATCTTCTTCACGGTGTGTGGCTCGTGCTGCGTCGCGGCAAGAAGAACTTTGCCGGTGCGAAGCTGAGCTAGCCGAACCATCTGCTGCTAAGGCAACCGCCATCATGCCCGTCGAAATTCTCGACGGGCATTGGTCGTTTTAGACCGTTTGCGAAGCTTAGAACTTTTCGAATAGTAAAAATCGGCCATGACCTGACGATTTGTCGAAATATGGGGCCATGCGTATATTTATCGAGGTCGCCGCGACAAGCGGATGACACGGAGATTAACTCCTAGTTGACAAAGATTAAACTTGTTAGCTAGAGTATGAACTCCAGCCGCTCAGAGCAGCAACCATCAGATGTTAGCTGCGAAGAACGTGCGGATGATGTGTGAGAACTCAATAGTGTGCCAATGTACTTTTTTGTGTTGGTTGGTTTTTATTGTTCTGGCTGTGTTGTGCTGTGTGTGCGGCATGGTTGGTGTATGCCGGATGGCGCTTTTTCAAGCGGCGTCATTGTAAATAACAGTAAGTTGTTTGGGCGTATTGATTTAAATCTTCTGACTTGACTG
>NZ_KV788224.1:96348-181594 GCF_001807225.1 Corynebacterium sp. HMSC05E07 | reverse complement strand
CGATGATGACCCATCGCGGCCCACCGGACGCGGCTACGTCTTCCGAATCCCCGGCGGCATCGGCTACATCCCACCCTGGGGCCTACCAATTACCGCCACACCCGAATACCAACAAGCCATAGCCAGACTCACCGCCAAACAACCACCCGACCCACCACCAGGTACGGGCTAGCCACCCACGCCACAACCCGCCAACCACAGCATGGTTGACGGGTTACACGGCGTGCGCGTGTCTTAATACAGCGCGCTGGCGAGCTGCGTGCGGGCAGCGAGAACTCGCGGGTCGCCGGAATCATAGAGAGCGAAAAGTTCTAGCAGCCGGTCCTTCAGGCGGGCTTTGTCATCGCCGGCGGTGACCTTCATGGCGTCGATAAGCTGGGCGAAGGCTACGTCGGGAGTCCCGGCAACAATGTGGGCGTCGGCGGCCGCGAGCTGCTTATCCACGTCCTGCGGATTCTCCTCAGCCTCAGCGATGGGGTCCCCGTCAGTCGAAGAGGCTTTGAGGCGCTTAAGCACAACAGTCGTGGCGCGGGCCTGCTTAATCTCTGCGTTGTCAGGCTCGGCGGCAAGGACCTCGTCGTAGGCTGCGATAGCAGCATCGAAGTCACCCGCGTTGAGGGCGTCCTCCGCAACGAGAAGGCGCGGGTCTGCTTCTTCTTCCTGCGGCTGCTCCGGTTGAGCCTCGGAGAGGCCGCGCAGCTGGGGGCCAAGCTTCTCCACAATCGCTGCTATCCACTGCTCAAGATTCTCGCGCGGCTGGCTGCCCTCAAAATTAGTAACAGGCTGGCCGGCGGCGATAGCCACGGTGGTCGGCAGGTTCTGCACGCCGAAAACCTGGGCCACCTGCGGTACAACATCGGCGTTGATGTAGCCCACGATGAACTTCAGACCACCCGCAGCGGCCATCTCCTCAAAGTCCTTCTTCAGCTGCTCAGAGGCGGGCGAACGCGGGGAACCAATCAACGCGATGACCGGAACCTCAGCGGAGCGACGCACAAGGTCTTGCTCAAAGTTCTCTTCAGTGACATCGAAGAACGGCTGAATGCCAGCTGGCGCACCGGCGTTCCCCTGTTCCTGCGCTTTCGCCTTAGCCTCTGCCTGCTGCTTGATGGCACCCAAGTCCAGGGCACCTCCTACGTACGGTCCAGTCACTGATTCTCCTCCAGGTAGCGGTTTACGGATTCTACTTTCTGGGTAATCTGCCCAGTCACGCCCTCGCGAATGTCAGCCTTGATAACCAGGCTGGTGCGCGGTGAGACGGCGCGGACGGCATCGGTGGCCTCCTTGATCACCGCAAAGACTTCGTCCCACTCGCCCTCGATGAGGGTGAACATGGCGTTGGTCTCGTTGGGCAAGCCAGAGGCGCGGACAACGCGCACGGCTTCTGCCACGGCGTCGGACATCTCGGCGCTCTCATCGCCCACGATGGAAGGCGCTACAGAAAAGGCAACAATCATGCCCGCTAGTCTACCGCCGGTCCCAGCAGTGACGGTGCCAGTGTCGGCGGTCATCGCCTTGGCCGCCAGTATCGCGCGGCCACGCGACGATATGTGCCACCCCGGGCGGAATGTTCTGGTTACAGCCTGGGCAGACGTAGAACTTGGTTGCGGCGGAGCTGCCGATATGCCGCATGACATAGGGCTCGCCATGTGCCCAGCTTGGGCCCGGGACGGTCTGCGAGCCAAGGAAGGAACTGCCATCGCGCGGCAGAAAGCGTGGCTCCTCGCGGATTCGACGATTGCGGCGTGGCATTAGAACAACCGCAGCTCGTTGGATTCAATGCCGCGCAGTTCTTGGTAGTCAAGCACGACGCAACGGATACCACGGTCTTCCGCCAAAGTACGGGCCTGCGGTTTGATTTCCTGGGCGGCGAACACACCGTGGACCGGCGCTAGAAGATCATCACGGTTCAGCAACTCGAGGTAACGCGTGAGCTGCTCGACGCCATCAATGCCTCCCCTACGCTTAACCTCCACGGCGACGAACTCATTCTTAGCGTTCCTCGCCATGATGTCCACCGGGCCAATCGCCGTGGGGTATTCGCGGCGTACAAGGGAGTACTTCTCCCCCAAGGTTTCGATGTGTTCAGCGAGCAGCTCCTGCAGGTGCGCCTCCACGCCGTCCTTCACCAGGCCGGGATCCTCACCGAGCTCCATCTCGATGTCCTGGTGGACCTCGGCGATTGTGATACGCAGCTGCTCACCTTTGGGGTTCTCAACGAGCCACAGTTTTTCTCCGGTGTCCTCACCGTCGATATCGGTGATGTCAGACTCGTCGAGCGTGCAGGGAGGCGTCATCCAGTTGAGGGGCTTGTAGGCACGGTCGTCCGCGTGAACGGAGACTGAGCCGTCAGCCTTAATAAGGATGAGGCGGTCCGCCAAGGGCAGGTGGGCGTCGAGGCGGCCGACGTAATCTACAGAGCAACGGGCGATCACAACACGCATGCACTCTACCCTAACGGGTACGGCCTACTTCTTAGGAAAGCGGGTGGCACGCTGGCGCATCTGGTGGTAATCCAGCTTCTCTTTGCGCTTCGAGGGAGCTGCCTCCACCCACGCATTGAGTGCCATGATTCCCTGTGCATCGGCGGCAATCTCATAGTCCTTGCCGTGCACACTCATACGCATAATCTGCTCACCTGCGGGCATAAAAGAAGCCTCGTCATCATCGAGCGGGCGAGTGCCATTGAGGGTGATGTCGAGGCGATTAAAGCGCATGTTAGCGCTGGGAAGAACGGAACGGAGTTTGAAGTACTCCATATGCTCTCCGTTGTAGCGCACCAGGCCATGGCGCCACGAGTGCGAGTCTTTAGCCGGCAGCAGACGCAACAGCACCGAAGTTCCCCGAGAGCGGAGGGTGAAAAAGCGCACCGCCGCAAGAAGGATGACAGCCAGAACAATCAGGGCGAGCAGAAAAAGCGGCCATTGCAGCACCTGAGTATTCATGGCAAACGGTCCTTTACGGAAATGCGAATTGTTTCATCGATTGTACCGCTTAAGAACAGCACAATGCCAGTTGTTTCGCAGAAGACTAAGCCCCCTGATGCTCCTTCGATAAGGAGCATCAGGGGGCTGTCTTTAGGTCAGAGTGGGAAGGGCGGTCATTGCTGCCCGTTCTCTCCCCTCTCCGCTAATCCGTTAGCTGTTGAAGCGGCGAACGGCGCGCAGTGCGGCGTCACCACGAGACCTCGTCAGCTCGTGCTCAGACTTCAGGTCTTCCTGAGCCTGGGCCTCATCGACCTCACTGGCCCAGACGGCCCAGTCTGCGAGGACGGTGATCTTGTTCTCGGATACGGAGAGGAAGCCACCCTGAACAGCAGCGACGCGGCGCTCGCCGTCCACCGGGTGGATGGTCACGACACCATTATCGATCAACTGACCGACCATGGGCTCGTGGCCAGGAAGCACGCCGATCTCACCCTCGGTGGTCTCAGCCGTCACCATGGTGGCCTTGCCGGTCCACAGCAGGCGTTCGACGGAAACCAATTCGGCGGTGATGTCAGCCATGTGCCTCTCCCTACTTCTTCTCGCTCAGCTTCTGGTACGCAGCTTCGACGTCGTCCAAGCCACCCAGGCCGTTGAAGGCCTGCTCTGGGTAGTGGTCGAATTCGCCGTTGCAGATGCGCTCGAAGGCGTCGATGGTGTCAGCCAGCGGCACGTAGGAGCCCGGCAGGCCGGTGAACTTCTCTGCGACGAAGAAGTTCTGGCCCAGGAAGCGCTCGATACGACGTGCACGCTGAACGGTGACCTTGTCCTCCTCGGACAGCTCGTCCATACCAAGGATGGCGATGATGTCCTGGAGTTCCTTGTTCTTCTGCAGAATACCGATGACACGCTGTGCCACCTCGTAGTGGCGTTCGCCCACGATGGCCGGCTCCAAAATACGAGAGGTAGAGGTCAGCGGGTTCACTGCCGGGTAAATACCCTTCGACGCAATGGAACGGTCCAGCTCGGTGGTGGCATCGAGGTGGGCGAAGGTGGTGGCCGGAGCCGGGTCGGTGTAGTCATCGGCCGGCACGTAGACGGCCTGCAGGGAGGTAATGGACTTACCCTTGGTGGAGGTAATACGCTCCTGCAGAACACCCATCTCATCAGCCAGAGTCGGCTGGTAACCCACAGCAGAAGGCATACGGCCCAGAAGGGTCGAAACCTCAGAACCTGCCTGGGTGAAGCGGAAGATGTTGTCGATGAACAGCAGCACGTCCTGGTTCTGAACATCGCGGAAGTACTCCGCCATGGTCAGGCCGGACAGAGCCACGCGCATACGAACTCCCGGCGGCTCATCCATCTGGCCGAACACGAGAGCGGTGTCCTGGAGAACGCCCATCTCTTCCATCTCGAGGAAGAGGTCGGTGCCCTCACGGGTGCGCTCGCCGACGCCGGCGAAGACAGAGGTACCGGAGAACTCGCGTGCAATACGAGTAATCATCTCCTGGATAAGAACGGTCTTACCCACACCTGCACCACCGAAGAGGCCAATCTTGCCACCCTTGACGTACGGGGTGAGAAGGTCGATGACCTTAATACCGGTCTCGAGGATCTCGGTCTTGCCCTCCAGCTGGTCGAATGCCGGCGGCTCGCGGTGGATGCCCCACTGCTCGCCATCGCGGCCCAGACCCGGCTGGTCAAGGCAGTCACCGAGGGCGTTGAAGACGTGGCCCTTGACCACATCACCCACGGGGACGGAAATCGGCTTGCCGGTGTCGGTCACGGCTGCACCGCGGACGAGGCCGTCGGTCGGAGCCATGGACACGGCACGGACGAGGTTGTCACCGAGGTGCTGAGCGACCTCAAGGGTGACGGTCTTTGCAACAGCCTCGAGGGTCACCTCGACGGTCAGTGCGTTGTACAGTGCCGGCAGCCCGCCACGCGGAAACTCCACGTCGACGACCGGACCGATGACACGCACCACACGGCCGGCGGTAGCCGACGACTGTGTGTTCTGCTCTTGCAGAGCTGTAGTCATAATCTAGTCACTTTCTGCGCTTTCGGCGAGCGCCCCAGCGCCACCGACGATCTCTGTGATTTCTTGGGTAATCTGCGCCTGACGTGCCTGGTTGGCCACGCGGGAGAGGTCCTTGACCAGCTCGCTCGCGTTGTCAGTTGCAGACTTCATTGCGGTACGGCGTGCGGCGGACTCGGAGGCCGAGGACTCCAAGAACATCGCAAACAGGAGACGAGACACGTACTGCGGAAGCAGTGCGTCCATGAGGGTGTCCGCATCCGGTTCGAACTCGTAATCAGGGGTGATCTGATTGTTCGGTTCGGCGTCGGAAAGCGCGGACTCACCCATGTTGTAGTCCTCTTCCTCAATAACCGGTACCACCGGCAGCAGCTGCTGCGCACGCGCGGTCTGGGTCAGCATGGACTCAAACTCGGTGTACACAACGTGTACCTGGTCGAAACCGCGAACGGTCTCACCTTCGAGGTTGATGCCCTCGCGGGTCTTTGCCTGGCCATTCGAACCGGCGGTGAAGCCGTCGATGATGTGGCGGCGCACGTTGTGCGTCGACTCCCAGGTCGGATCCTGCGAGAACCCGGTCCAGCTGCCTGCGACCTCAGCTTCACGGAACTTGTAGAAGCCAACACCTTTGTTACCCGTGACATAACGGACGGTCTCGAAACCTTCGCTCTTGAGCAGGGCTTCGAGCTCGGCCGCCTTTTTGAAGATGTTGTTGTTGTAGCCGCCGCACATACCGCGGTCAGACGAGACCACGAGAATAGCGGCAACCTTGCCATCTTCACGTTCACGGAGCATGGGGTGATCCAGGGACGTATGCGCGGCAAGCTTATTCAACACGTTGGACAGCTCGCGCGCATATGGCTGGGACGCCTCGACCCTGGCCTGAGCCTTGGTAATGCGCGAGGTAGCAATGAGCTCCTGTGCCTTGGTGATCTTCTTGGTGGAATTGACGGACCTGATGCGGTCACGCAGTTCGCGAAGATTAGCCATGGTTTTCGCTCCTCCCTTCTTTTTCTAGACGGTTAATTCTTAGAGTGTACGGACTCTATTCGGCCGTCTTGCGGGAGACGTTGAGCTCGGTCTTCTTGACGTCCTCAGCGGCGAGCGGGTCAACCGGCGCCTCGGAGCCGAGGTTGTGGCCCTCGGTGGTGCGGAAGGACGGGGTGAAGTCCTTGGCTGCTGCAACAAGTGCATCCTTGGACTCGTCGGTCAGAGCGGTGCCACCCTGAATCTGCTCGAACACCTGCGGGGTTGCAGAGTTGAGGTGATCGTGCAGCTCCTTCTCGAAGCGGCGTACGTCCTCGACGGGAACGACGTCGAAGATGCCCTGGTCTGCGAGGAAGATGGACACCATCTGGTACTCGACAGGCTGCGGAGAGGACTCGGACTGCTTCAGCAGCTCAACGAGGCGCTCACCGCGCTCCAGCTGAGCCTTGGAGGCAGAGTCAAGGTCGGACGCAAAGGCAGCGAAGGCCTGCAGGTCACGGTAGGCGGCCAGCTCCAGACGGAGGTTACCGGCAACCTTCTTCATACCCTTGGTCTGTGCGGCACCACCAACACGGGAGACGGACACACCGACGTTAATTGCCGGACGGACGCCCTGGTTGAACAGGTCGGACTCCAGGAAGACCTGGCCGTCGGTAATGGAAATAACGTTGGTCGGAATGAAGGCGGAGACGTCGTTCGCCTTGGTCTCAATAATCGGCAGTGCGGTCATGGAACCTGCACCCATGTCGTCGGAGAGCTTTGCAGCACGCTCCAGCAGACGAGAGTGGAGGTAGAAAACGTCACCCGGGTATGCCTCGCGGCCCGGCGGGCGGCGCAGCAGAAGGGAAATCGCACGGTAGGCCTCAGCCTGCTTGGTCAGATCATCGTAGATGATCAGGACGTGGTTGCCCTGGTACATCCAGTGCTGCCCCAGAGCAGCACCGGAGAACGGTGCCAGCCACTTGAAGCCGGCGGCGTCGGACGCCGGTGCTGCCACGATGGTGGTGTAATCCAGCGCGCCGTGCTCCTCAAGGGTGCGGCGCACACCAGCAATGGTGGAGCCCTTCTGGCCGATGGCGACGTAGATACAGCGAACCTGCTTGTTCTTGTCGCCAGACTCCCAGTTAGCCTTCTGGTTCAGAATGGTGTCGATACAGACGGCGGTCTTACCCGTCTTACGGTCACCAATGATCAACTGACGCTGACCACGACCAATCGGGGTCATGGCGTCAATTGCCTTGATGCCGGTCTGCATCGGCTCTTCCACCGGCTGACGCTGCAGCACGGACGGTGCCTGCAGCTCGAGGACGCGGTCCTCTTCAGCGGTGATCGGGCCCAAGCCGTCAATCGGCTGACCCAAGGGGTTAATTACGCGGCCGAGGAAGTCCTCGCCCACAGGGATGGAGAGGACTTCGCCGGTCCTCTTGACCTCGTCGCCTTCTTTAAGCGACTCGAAGTTGCCCAAGACCACGACACCGATGGAGTTGGTGTCAAGGTTCTGTGCGACGCCAATAACGCCGCCCGGGAACTCGAGCAGCTCATTCGCCATGACGGACGGCAGGCCCGAAACCTGCGCAATACCGTCAGCTGCCGAAATGACCACGCCGACCTCCTCACGGGAGGCCTCCGCGGAGTAGCTCGAGGTGTAGTTCGCAATCGCGCTACGGATCTCGTCGGAGGAGATCGTCAGCTCCGCCATGTTCTTCCTGCTCTCGGTAGTATCTTCCAGCAATTACTTAATCGTTTCTGTCGTTTCGGCTTATGCCATCGCGGCGCGAAGGCGAGCAATCTTGCCTGCCGTCGAGCCATCAATAACTTCGTCGCCGACGCGGATGGTCATGCCACCGAGGAGGCTGGTGTCAACCTCAGAGTGGATGGACATCGCACGACCATAAATTTTGCCCAGCTTTTCAGCGAGTGCTGCCCGCTGGCTATCGTTCAGCTCACCCGCAGTGGTGACGCGCACGATAGAGCGGCCCTGCAGCTCAGCTGCAGTGTCCGCCAGACCGGCGAGATCATCAATCGGGTTCTGCTCCGGGCGGCCAATGGCCTGCAGCGCGAGCGCTTCAGTGACCATGGTGACCTTGCCGTAGAGCACGCTTGCCAGCAGCCCAACCTTGCGGTCGGACGTCGCAGTACGGTCTGAAAGCAGCTGGGTCAGTTCGCCTTCGCGGTCAAGCACGCGTGACAGGGAGAAGAGCTCGTCTTCAACCTGGCCCAGCTTGCCCTCAGACTCAGCGCCACGCAGGAGTGCGCGACGGCCAAGCTTGATGAGGCCACGGGCAATATCACGCGGCGTGGACCACTGTGCAGCGGCGGCTTCCTCGAGCACCTGCTGTGCTACCGGGGAAATCTTGCCGCCGAAAAGCTTCTGGACCAGGGTCTTACGGTCCTCGGAAGTTGCTGCATCATCGGTCAGGGCAACACGCAGTTCGCGGTCGCCATCGAGGACGCGGACAACCTCGAAGAGGTCCTGGCCTGCCTGGGTAGCAGTAGCTACCGAGTTGTCGCCGGACAGAAATCCGTCCAGCTTGGACTCGACGGTAGCGAGTGCTTCGCGGCTAGCTGCCTTCATCGTTGCCTACTTTCCGGCCGGTGCCACAGTGTCGAGCTCGGACAGGAAGCTATCAATGGTGGAGGACTGCTTCGTGGCGTCGGAAAGTTCGCCACCGAGAAGCTTCTCTGCCAGGTTGATGGAGTTCTGTCCGATGTCGGAACGCAGCTCAGACACGACCTGTGCGCGAGAAGCTTCAAGCTGCTTCTCACCGGCGGTCAGGATGCGACGAGACTCTTCCTCTGCAGCTTCCTTGGCCTCGGCCTCAATCAGCTTGCCGCGCTCGCGCGCCTGCTCGCGGATTTCTGCAGCCTCGGCTCGGGCATCAGCGAGCTGAGCATTGTACTTTTCCAAAGCGGCCTTAGCTTCGGCCTGCTGAGCCTCCGCACGCTTCAGGCCACCCTCGATCCGGTCTTCACGCTCCTGCAGCATCTTGCTGTATGCCGGAAGGACAAACTTCCAGAAAAGCAGCAGGATGATGGCGAACGGAATGAGGGACCAGACCAAGTCGTACATCTTGGGCAAAAGGATGGAGTTACCGCTTTCTAGCGGCAGGTGCTCACTTCCTTCTGCTGCAAGGTAGTAAATGACGTTGTTCATGGGGCTCCGTTCTTAAAGTTCGATTTACTTGTGTAAAGCGCTCTTTAGAACAGGAAGCCTGCAACGAGGCCGATGAGGGCCAGGGCCTCAACGAAGGCGATACCCAGGAACATGGTGGTACGCAGCTGACCAGCCATCTCTGGCTGGCGAGCCATGCCCTCGACGGTCTTGCCGACGAGGATACCGATGCCCAAGCCCGGGCCGATGGTGGCGATGCCGTAGCCGATGGCGCCGAGGCCCTTGAGGGTGGACTCAGCAGCGTCCTGAGCAAGAATGATTTCGTTCATGATGAAAGTCGTTCCCTTTCAAAGTTTCTCCCGCAGTGTGTTCCGCGGGCGCAGTGATGTTGGTTTCTGGGGATATTTAGTTAACCGCGAGGTTCGCGTTGTTGTTAGTGCGAGTCTGCATGCAACGACAGTTCGATGTATACCGCCGTCAGCAGAGCAAAGATGTATGCCTGCAGGAAGATGACGATAATCTCGTAAATCGTGAACAGAACCGCTGCGACCAGCGTGAGGCCACTCACTGCAGTCCAGGCGTTGAACTGGAAGAAGAAGAAGTTCGTTGCCGAGTACAACAGGACCAAAATGAGGTGGCCAGCCAGGAAGTTCGCCATAAGACGAAGTGCCAGCGTGACTGGACGCATGACGAACGTAGAGAATGCCTCAATCGGCACAACAAGAACGTGCAGCAGCGGCGGCAGGTTAGGAATAACCACCGACGACTTGATGAACTTGCCGAAACCGAAACGCTTCGCACCGGCGTAAATCATGGCGATGTACGCCACGACTGCCAACACGATCGGCATACCAATACGGGCGTTCGGAGAGATGTTCAGGGCCGGAACAATAGTTGCTACGTTCCAGAACAAAACGCCGAAGAAGATAGAGGCCAGAATCGGAAGGAAACGGCGTCCTTCCTTCTTGCCCAAAATGTCTTCTGCGATGTGAATTCGCACGAAGTCAATCGCGTGCTCGCCTACGTTCTGCATTCCTTTCGGAACCAGCTTGGGGTTCCTAAAGGCGACAACAAAAAGGAGCACCAAGATAGCCACCATGAAGAGGCGGACCAGCATGATGCGATCCAAAGCGAACCAACCGTTGGCAAAGTCAGCGAACAAAAGGTCGACGACTTCACCGTCATCGGTTACGTGCCCCGGGAAAAATTCTGGATCCAGTTCGGGTGCGTGAAATTCACCCTTCATGGCCAATGTTGTAACGCTCAGCGTTCTCTCCCGTGTTCGGGCCACACAGCTTGTCGAAGGCTATGTGGTGCGATGGACGTCTTCAGCTCTTTGCCTTGCTCACGGACTCCGTCGCACATCAGCGTAAGCAAGACAAGGATAAACCGCACTGTATCGGGCCGGCATGACGCCAACCCGCGGTAACCCGAAGTGAATGGTATCAGTTTGATGACAAGTTTTCGCACGTGGGGGCACCGTGCCGTAGCCGATGGGCTACCCCTCCCCCGTGGATAGACCTAAAACGCCCACATTCTGCCGAAACCCCTGCGAGTGGACTTGGTCACACGCCATGATTTGCCCACCTTGACGGGGGTAACTACGGGCACCGACATTGTCACCTCACGACACGAAAAAGCCACCCTACTGGGGCAACCAGTAAGGGTGGCAGTGCATATAGTCAGCGGACGCCTCACATGCTAGGAGACGTATGTCACGTTGGATGTCACCACGCCCCAGACCTCTGTGCCGAGCGTAACCGCCAGCGCACAGATGACGGTGACGAAGAGCGCCATAGTGTCATAGAACTCCAGGTCCTTGATGAGCAAAAGGACCATGATAAGAATGACGACCTTGAGCAACCAGCCGCCAAGGACGACGGCCATCGTCGTCGAGGGCGTCGTACGTGCGGTCACCAGCACGGAGGCCGCGGTAAACAACACGAAGCCGCCGCCGATGGCCGCACCGACGAGCACGCCGAGCAAACCAGGCGTTCCCCGAACACCGCCCCAGATGGCAAGGGAGGCGATAGTCACCACAACGAGGCCCATAGCGCCGAGGCGCAAAGCGCGCTTGAGTGGGCGCCGGTGGTCATCGTAGGGCGACCGCTCTTCTGAAGTCATTGATTCAGTCACAGCCCCATACCCTACCTCAGGAGGGATCAGATTCTAGCACCACACTGGTGGGCCGCGGCGCGCGGCCAATTTTGCCCTGACGCAGCGGAATAAGCGTGACACCGAAGGCCACCAGAAGGGCGACGACGGCAAGAACCACGGCGACGGGTGCCGGGACGATGGAAAAAGACACGGCACCAAAGGCTACTGCAGAGACCCATAAGTACAACACGAGCACCGTCCGTCGATGCGTGTGGCCCAAGGACAGGAGACGGTGGTGGATGTGGGCCTTGTCGGCCGCAAACGGCGATCGCCCCTGTGAGACGCGGCGAATAACCGCCCAGACAAGGTCCAAGACTGGAACGAAGACCGCGGCAATGACCACGATAACCGGGGACATGAGCGCAACCATGTCTACCGTGCCATAAAGCGACATGTTGATTTTGCCTGAAGCCGAGGTCGAGGCCGCCGCAAGCAACAATCCAATCAGCATCGCTCCACTATCACCCATAAAGATGCGCGAAGGTTCGAAATTATGAGGCAGGAAACCCGCACACATGCCCACAAGAGCAGCCGCAATAATCGCCGGCGGATACGCTGAGACAGCCCCGCCCTGGTCATGGAGCACCGTGAGGGAGAAAATAAGGATGGCGCCGCCAGCGATCATGCCCAGACCCGCAGCTAATCCATCGAGACCATCGACGAAATTGATGGCATTGATGAGCAACACCGTAAAGAAGGTTGTCAAGAGGGTGGACTGGACTTGGTCGAGGATCACGGTCGTCCCATCACCAAAAGGCAGGAAGAGTAGCGTCCATGTCAAGCCCAAACCGCTCATGAGTGCTGCTGAGACGAGCTGCCCGATGAGCTTGACAAGAGCGCTGAGCTCTATGAGATCATCCACCACGCCCACGAGAACAATCGCCGCCGCTGACCACAGCACCGCGGTCATTTCTGGCGTCACCGGCATAAAGCCGCGAGTCAAGGCTGGAAGCTGGCCGGCGAGGTACACCGCCGCGGCGAAACCGGTGAACATAGCCACGCCGCCCAACTGCGGGGTGGGCTGCGAGTGACTATCGCGCAGGCGAATCTCTGCCACACGGCCGGTACGCACAAGGAAGGTGCGCACCAACCCGGTAGAGAGATACGTAAATGCTGCTGCAACGAAAATGACCAAGGCCAATTCGCGCAGCGGCACGCCAGTTCCAGCCACGGTGAAGGGCTCCTTAGTTAGTAACACTCGGGCGCGTGCGCAGGGAATCCGCGCTCACGCCGATGACCTCAGCGATCTCTTCGGCACTCAAAGCACCTTCACGCAACAGGTAAGGGTGTTCGCCGGATAGATCAATAATCGTCGAGGGTTTTCCTACCTCTGCTTCCCCACCATCCAAATACACGGTGACTGCCTTACCCAATTGCTGTTTGGCAGCAATGGCAGTTGTCGGAGGCTGGTGGCCGGAAATGTTTGCGGAGGACACGGCCATTGGTCCGACCTCGCGCAGCAATTCAATCGCGATGGGGTGAAGAGGCATGCGGAGCATCACCGTGCCCCGGGTATCTCCCAGATTCCATGGCAAGGACGGCGCCTGCGGGACGACGATGGACAAACCACCTGGCCAGAAGGCCTCAATGAGATTCTGTGCGGTGTCATCCAGGCGGGCCACCAATCCCTTGACGGTGTCCCACGAGCCCACGAGGACCGGCACCGGCATGTCGGGGCCACGGTGTTTAGTGGCAAGAAGGCTCGCCACGGCGTCGTTGTCAAAGGCATCGCAGCCCAGACCATAGAGGGTATCGGTAGGCATAACGACGAGGCGGCCGGATTTGGCCGCCTTGACCGCCAGGTCCATGCCTTCCTCGCGCTCAGCAGCATCCGCGCAGTTGAAAATCTGCCCCTGCATCGGTCTCTCCTTCATGCCGCGGTCGCGCGGCGTCGGCTAGTTGGCCAATCCTTGACCAATTTACTGTACTCCCCGCACCGCCGTCACAAATCGCGCGGTCCCGGTGAGGTCATGTAAGACGTCCACCTGGTCGAAGCCACCGTGGCTGAGCAGAGCATCCTGCACTTTTTCGGAGGTCTCATCGTCGTGCTCGATACTTACTCGTCCGCCCGGGCGAAGCAGCCGTGCAATCGTGGGGATCATAGCGGTGATTGTCTCCATCCCGTCGGCTCCACCAAAGACGGCCTCGTGTGGGTCGTGGTAGACCTCTGGGTCTAGGAACGGACTTTCCGGCACGTAGGGTGGGTTCGTGAGCACCAGGTCCACGGTGCCGTCGAGTTCGGCGAGCACGTGAGAGTCCGTCACATCACCCTTGACCAGGTGTACGTGACCGCTGGCGTCCCCTGCGGTGTTGCGGGCATTGCGCTGGGTATAGGCCAGGGCGGCGTCGGAAAGCTCCACGGCCCACACCTGCGCCTGCGGCACAAAGTGTGCAATGTAGAGAGCCAGCGCCCCCGACCCGGTGCAGAGATCCACGACGCACGGAGACTCCTGACCCAGGATAGATTCCTTCAAGGATCTAACTCCCCACTCGGCGAGCACCTCCGTCTCCGGTCGCGGGATGAACACGCCGGGGCCGACGTCGAGCTCGAGGGGGCCAAACCAGGCCGTGCCCAGGATGTGCTGGAGGGGCTCGCGTGCTTCTCGACGCCCCACCAACGCCCCAAAAGCCACGTCAAAGCCCGGCATCGGCTCGTGGCTTAGCGGAATGTCCATGTGGCCGCAGTGGATGAGATGGGCCGCAAGCACGCGGGCATCCCACTCAGGTGAGGGGACCCCGGCAGCGCGAAGGCGCCCCGTGGCATCACGAAGCGCCTCCTGATAGGTGTGAAACATCACCGCGGATTAACCATCCGCCTCAAGGCGCTCGGCGCGCTCTTGGGCCTGCAGGGCCTCGATGAGCTCCTGCATATCACCGTTGAGCACCGAGTCAAGGTTGTTGGCCTTGTAGCCAATGCGGTGGTCAGTAATACGGTTCTCCGGCCAGTTGTAGGTGCGGATGCGCTCCGAGCGGTCCATCGTGCGCACCTGGGAAGCGCGCTGCTCACCGGCCTCCGCCTCGCGGGCCTCGCGCTCCATCTGGTCCAGGCGAGCTTGCAGCACCTGCAGGGCACGCGCCTTGTTCTGGATCTGGGAACGCTCCTTCTGACAGGTCACCACCAGGCCGGTCGGCAGGTGAGTAATACGCACCGCGGAGTCGGTGGTGTTCACACCCTGGCCGCCCTTACCAGAGGAACGGTAGACGTCAACGCGGATGTCCTTGTCATCGATGTTGACGGCTTCCACTTCTTCTGGTTCTGGGTAAACCAACACACCGGCAGCCGAGGTCTGGATGCGCCCCTGGGATTCTGTCACCGGAACGCGCTGCACGCGGTGCACTCCGCCCTCGAACTTGAACACGCTCCACGCACCATCGCGGGATGGGGTCTTGGACTTGAAGGAGATGGACATGTCCTTGACACCGCCGAGATCGGACTCGTTAAGGCCCAAAACCTCCCATTGGAAGCCAGCCTTGTCCGCGAAACGCTCGTACATGCGGGCAAGGTCTCCGGCAAAGAGAGCCGCCTCTTCGCCACCAGCGCCGGCCTTGATCTCCATGATGATGTCTTCGGAGTCCTGCTCATCGCGCGGGGCGAGCAGGTCAGCGAGCTTCTCCTCCAGCTCGACGACGAGCGGCTCAAGACGGTCAACCTCGGGCTGGAACTCGTGGTCTTCGTAGGCCATCTCTTTGGCGTCGGCCAGATCCTGGCGAGCCTGGACCAGCTCATCATTCACAGCGACGATGGGGCGCAGCTCGGCATAACGCTTGGACAGCTTGCGGAACTGAGACTGATCACCGGCTACCTCCGGATCAGCCATCTGCATCTCGATGCCCTGGTACTCGGAGACAATATCGTCAACGAGGGAAACCTGATTCGACATTACTTGTAGTCCTCCTCATCGGTATCTGCGGCCATGGGCGCAGAGGAAGCCACCTGCATGAGGAATTCGCCGTTGGAGCGGGTCTTCTTGAGCTGCTTGATGAGCAGGTCGATGGCTGCGAAGGAATCCAGGCCGGAGAGGATGCGGCGCAGCTTGGTCATGATGCGTGCCTCTTCCGGAACCAGCAGGAGCTCGTCCTTGCGGGTGCCGGACGGGTTAACGTCCACAGCTGGGAAGATGCGGCGCTCAGAGATGGCGCGATCGAGCTTGAGCTCGGCGTTACCGGTGCCCTTGAACTCCTCGAAGATGACGGTGTCACCAGTGGAGCCGGTCTCCACCATCGCGGTGGCGATAATCGTCAGCGAACCACCGTTCTCAATGTTGCGGGCAGCACCGAGGAAACGCTTCGGCGGGTAGAGGGCATTGGAGTCCACACCACCGGAGAGGATGCGGCCGGATGCCGGGGAGGAATTGTTGTAGGCACGGCCAAGGCGGGTAATGGAGTCCAGCAGGACGACAACGTCCTTGCCCTGCTCCACCAGGCGCTTGGCGCGCTCGATGGCCAGCTCCGCCACGGAGGTGTGCTCTGACGGCGGGCGGTCGAAGGTGGAGGCGATAACCTCGCCCTTGACGCTGCGCTGCATGTCGGTGACTTCCTCAGGGCGCTCGTCGACGAGGACGACCATGAGGTAGCACTCCGGGTTGTTGGCAGCAATCGCGTTGGCAATGTTCTGCAGGATCGTCGTCTTACCGGCCTTCGGCGGGGAGACGATGAGCGCGCGCTGGCCCTTACCAATCGGCATGATGAGGTCGATAACGCGGGTGGTGAGGATCTTTGGATCCGTCTCCAGGCGCAGGCGCTGGTTCGGGTAGAGCGGGGTGAGCTTGGAGAACTCCGGACGCTCCTTAGCGGTTGACGGCTCGAGGCCGTTAACCGTGTCGACCTGGACCAGCTGGTTGTACTTGCGGCGGTTGCGGCCGTTGCCGTGCGTGTGCGTCGGGCCAGACACCTTGACCTGGCCGGTCACGGCGTCGCCGGAGCGCAAGCCCAGGCGACGGACAAGGTTGTTGTTGACGAAGACATCGGAGCTTGCGGCACGGTAGCCCGTGGTGCGCAGGAAGGCCACGTTGTTGTCCACGACCTCGAGGATGCCGCCAACTGCCTGGACCTCATCGCCTTCACGAATCTGCAGGTCATTGCCACCATTGCCGCCGCCATCGCGGTCACGGCCGCGGCGGTTGCGGCGGTTGCGGCGGTTGCGACGTCCGCCGCCACCGTTGTTCTCGTCGTGGCGGTTGTGGTTATCACGGCGGTTGTTGCCACCACCGTTGTTCTGGCCGTTGTTGCGGCCGTGGTTGTCATCCGATGTGCCCTGGCCGCCGTCATTGTTGTTGCCGCCCTGGTTACCAGAGTTGTCATGACCAGACTCGGTGTCCCCAGAGTTGTCGCCGCCGGAGTTGTTGTTCTGGCCACCGTTGTTCTGGCCACCGTTGTTCTCTTCGCGGGCCTCGCGCTCTTGGCGGCGGGCACGGTTGCGGCGAGCGCGGCGGGCCTGCGAACGCGACTCATAGCGCTGCTCGTCAGTGCCCCCGTCGTGCTTGGAATCGTTCTTGTCGCCCTTGTTCTCAGAACCCTGCTCAGAGTTTTTCTCCGAGCCGTGATCCTTGTCTGAGCCGTGACCCTTGGCAGCCTGCTGGTCATCGGCGGAGCCTGCCGGGCGTGAGGCCTTGCGGGCAGCACGCCGCTGCTTAGTGTCCTTCTCCTCTGCCTTCGGGGCATCGGCCGGGGAGCCGCCGGCAGCCTTCGCGGCCTTGGCAGCGCGCGGGGGAACGTGGCCGGTGGTTAGGGCGGTAATGAGGTCCCCCTTGCGCAGTCCGGAGACACCGCGGAGCCCGCGCTCCGCGGCAAGCTTGCGCAGTTCCGGCAGCTTCAGGGATGCGAGATCCTGTGCTGCGGTCTTGTCCGTATCGCTCACGGATATCCTTTCGTCGCTTCACCAACGGGCGCCATCATGACTGGGCCGCACCGAGTGCGGGACAGCCCACGTGGGGCGTTGGAAGCCAATGTGTAATTAATCTGGTCCACCGCCGCCAGCGAGTTCACGCGACCGCGATCCCCGTGGGCGGTGGGTATGTGTGGCTCTCCCTGTAAAGAAGCCCCCGCGGCGCGGAAAAGATTACACAGCCGTGGGTCACTGATGGGAGATGTTTTAAGAGGCGACTGCGAGCGTATCTCTACTCCCCTTCACCGCCGCGCGCCAACACCGCGTGCGTACCGTGGAGGATGCTCGGAAGGTGCGGGGAAGCCTCCCCGCCAGTCGCAAGCAACTATACCGCATCCTTCCATCGCGTTCACACTGACACGGCTAAAGTAGTGCCCATGCTCTCCACAATGCAGGATATCCCCCTGTCCCTGACCCGCATCCTGGAGTACGGTTCCTCCGTTCACAGCCAGACCCAAGTCATCACCTGGCACAGTGCCGATCCGGGCAACGAGAGGGAGGAAACCACCTTCGCGGATATCGGCGCGCGCGCCGCAGCCTTCGCTCATGCGTTGCATGACACATTGGGCGTCACCGGGGATGAACGCGTGGGAACCCTCATGTGGAACTGTGCAGAGCACCTCGAAGTTCTCTTCGGCACTGCGTGCAAGGGCGCGGTATTTACCCCGCTCAACAAGCAGCTGATGAATGACCAAATCCGGCACATCGTCAATCACGCAGAAGTTCAGGTCATTGTCGCCGATGGCCGCTTGGGGCAGCAGCTGGCGAACGTCCTCAAGGGCGTGGAGTGCGTGCGCGCAGTGGTGTTCACAGACGTCGATAAGCTCACAGCCCCTATGCCGGAGGGCGTGGAGGTCTACAGCTACGAGGAGCTGCTCGATGGCCGCTCGACGGTCTATGACTGGCCCGTGCTGGATGAGCACACGGCCGCCGCTCTGTGTTATTCCACGGGCACCACCGGCGCGCCGAAGGGCGTGCTCTATTCGCACCGCGCGCTGTATCTCGAGGGTATGCAGCTGCGCTCTTCCGATTCGCTGTGCGTCACGCACGGTGAGACTTTCCTGTGCTGCATTCCCATTTACCACGTGCTGAGCTGGGGTGTTCCTTTTGCGGCGTGGATGACGGGTACGCCGCTGGTGCTTCCCGACGCCGACGTGTCCCCCGCCACCCTGGCCAAAGTCATTGCCGCCACATCCCCACGCGTGGCACATGGCGTTCCCACCATTTGGATTCAGCTCTTCGTCCACTACCTCAAGCACCCACCGGAGCGCATGACGCTCACGGAGATTTTCGCGGGCGGCTCCCCTGTCCCACCGCAGCTCATCAAAATGTGGGAGGAGCGCTACGGCGTGGATGTCGTGCACGTCTGGGGAATGGCGGAAACCACCACTGTCGGTACCGTTGCGCGCCCGCCCTCAGGCGCCTCGGGTGAAGCGCGCTGGGCCTACCGCGTCTCCCAAGGACGCTTCCCCGCCTCACTGCAGTACCGCGTGGTCAACGATGGCCACGTTGTCAACACCACCGACCTCAACGCCGGCGAGATTCAGGTGCGTGGAAACCTCGTAACCGGCTCCTACTACCACTCGCCCGCCTCGGAAGACGGAGGGGCCGCTCACGAGTTCCGCGGCAAAGATGTCGAAAATGCCGAGTCTAAGTTCACCGCCGATGGCTGGCTGCGCACGGGCGACGTCGGCTTCGTCAACGAGGAGGGCTTCCTCACCGTGGAAGACCGCGCTCGCGATGTCATCCGCTCCGGTGGCGAGTGGATTTACTCAGTGCAGCTAGAAAACCTCATCATGAGTAACCCGGACGTGCTTGAGTGCGCCGTCATTGGATACCCCGATAAGCAGTGGGTCGAGCGTCCCCTCGCCGTGACCGTGCTGGCAGCAGGTATTTCCCCCACCATCGAGACTGCCGAGCGCCTGCGCGACGGCATGCGCTCGGAGCTGCCCTCGTGGATGCTGCCGGAGTACTGGACTTTCGTAAAGACCATCGACAAGACCTCCGTGGGTAAGTTCGACAAGAAGGACCTGCGTGCCCACTTGGCCGAGGGCGAGTACAACATCATCCGGTTGAAGGGCCCAGGCGAGTCCCAGCGCTTGGACGCCACGGATTAACCCCCGCTCTATTAATCCGGTTTTCTTAGGGTTAAACTGGCGAACAATGTCCGATCCCATCTCCTTGCCTCTACCCCACGTCCCGGGTTCTCCCACCCTCCCCGCCGACCTTCCGCAGCCCGGCGCGCATGGAGAGCGCGCACTCCTGGACCGCTACGGCCGGCAGGCTCGGGACCTGCGCGTCTCCCTCACGGATCGCTGCAATCTGCGCTGCACGTATTGCATGCCGGCGGACGGCGTGGAGTGGATGCCCACCGCGCAGACGTTGAGTGATGAGGAAACGATCCGCCTTATCCACTTGGGCGTGGAAAAGCTCGGTATTCGCCAGGTGCGCTTCACCGGTGGTGAGCCGCTCCTACGCCACTCCCTAGAAGAGATCATCGCCGCCACCAAGGATGTACGCACCGACGAAGGTGTGGCGCCCTCCACAGCGCTGACCACCAACGGCTTGGGCTTGGACAAGCGGCTTCCTGGACTACAGCGCGCCGGGCTCGACCGCGTCAATATCTCCCTCGACACCCTCGACCGCGAGCTGTATGCCCGCTTGACCCGGCGCGACCGCCTTCCTGATGTGGTGCGGTCTATCGATGCGGCCCTCAACGCTGGGATGGATCCAGTGAAGATCAACGCGGTCATTATGCCTGGAATCAATGAGTCTGCCATCGTTCCCCTGGCTCGTTTCTGCCTGGAACGTGGCGCCCAGTTGCGATTTATTGAACAGATGCCGTTGGGCCCGCGGGAGGAGTGGAACCGCTCCCGCATGGTGACGGCTGATGATATCCTCGCTCGCCTGCGTGAGGGATTAGAGCTGCGCCCTACCGAGGAGCCCCGCGGCTCCGCCCCTGCTGCCCTGTGGGAGGTTAAGGCACGCGATGGCTCCCTGCCACCGGGACGCATTGGCGTTATTGCCTCAGTCACTCGTCCCTTCTGCGGACACTGCGACCGCACGCGCCTGACCACTGATGGCGCGGTGCGCAACTGCTTGTTCGGCAATTCAGAGACCTCTCTGCGCGATCTGATGCGCGAAGGCGCCAGCGATGATGAGCTTGCCGCCGCATGGGCCGGTGAGATGTGGCGCAAGCTGCCCGGCCACGGTGTGAATGACGAGGGGTTCCTCCAGCCCGATCGCCCGATGTCCGCCATCGGCGGCTAGATTGGGTGCAATGACAACGACTGGGCAGACAACGAGCATCGAAGACTATTTCGCACGCCTTCAGGCTCTCATCCGTCCCGTGCCGGTCGAGACCGTCCCAGTGCAGGCAGGCCGCGTCCTGGCAGAGGCTGCCACGGCACACAGTGCAGTGCCACCGCAGGATAATTCCGCCATGGATGGCTTCCTGACCCCACCCCTCGATGCGCCCTGCTCGCTGCGTGTTATCGGCGATGTTCCCGCTGGAGCGCCCGCGCAGCGCCCCCAGTTGGGGACTGCTGTGCGCATCATGACGGGTGCTGCCGTGCCCGATGGCTTCGAGGGCCTCATCATCCCGGTGGAGGATACCAACGTCGCCCCTGGTCCCGGCCCCGTGCCGGAGACCGTCACCATCCACCGTCTGCCATCCCGTGACCACATTCGCCGCCGTGGCTCCCACATCGCGCCGGGAGAGGAGGTGGCATCTGCTGCCACGCTTATCGACGCCCCACTGCTCGCCACTCTCCTTTCCTCCGGCATCAACACGGCTAAGCTGCGCCGCATCCCGCGCATCGCCGTCATTGCCACGGGTGAGGAACTGGTCAGCGGCCATCTGCCCGATTCCAATGGCCCGATGCTTGAGGCACTCGTGACCGCCACGGGCCCCGCGAGTATCACCCGCCTGCGCTGCGGCGATGACCCCGCGGAGCTGCGCCGCGTTCTCGACTCTGTGGTGCAGGCAGAAGGCGGCTGCGACCTCATCGTCACCACCGGCGGTGTTTCCGCCGGTGCCTTCGACGTGGTGCACGCTGTGCTGAGCCAGCAGGCAGACTGCGCCTGGTTTGGTCACGTTGAACAACGCCCCGGCGCGCCGCAGGGTCACGCGTTGTGGGCGGGTGTGCCCGTCGTGTGCCTGCCGGGCAACCCTGTGGCGGCCTTTGTGTCAGCGCATCTCTATCTCACCCCGTTGCTGCGCTCCTTGCGGGGCCTGCCGCGCCCGGCAGGCCCGCTGGACCGGCCGGCACTTCGCGCCGTGGCGGGTGCCGACTTCCCAGGCGCGCGGTATCCGTTCATCCAGCCCTGCCTGATCGAATTCGACGGCACGGTGACTGCTACCCCGCCGCCGGGCCCGCGGATGCGCAGCCATCACGTCGGCGCACTGCCCGGCACGCGAGGCTTCGCGCTCATTACTGAGCCCCGTGCCGCCGGTGACGAGCTCACCGTTTATCCGTACTGACTCTCTACTGCTCAAAGGAACCTGACACTATGAAATTCACTCACCTCAATGACTCCGGCTCTGCCTACATGGTGGACGTCACCGAGAAGAACCCCACCGTGCGCAGCGCCACGGCCCAGGGCGAGGTGGCCTGCTCCCCGGAGATTCTCACCGCTCTGCGCGATGGCACAGTCCCCAAGGGCGATGTCCTCGCCGTGGCCCGCGTGGCGGGCATCGCTGCCGCCAAGAAGGTGCCGGATCTGCTGCCGCTGGCCCACACAATTGGCGTGCATGGCTGCGCGGTGGACATTGAGTTGCGCGAGGACCACGTCTTCATCGAGGCCACGGTCCGCACGGCGGATCGAACAGGCGTCGAAATGGAGGCGCTCACCGCCGTCAATGTCGCAGCTCTGGCCCTCATTGACATGGTAAAGGGCGTCGATCGCTCCGCCTATATCCGTCGTTGCGGAATCACCGCGAAATCCGGCGGGCGCTCCGGAGAGTGGTCCCGCGAGCTGCCCGGCGCGGAGAGCTAGCCAATGCTCGGCGTCATCATCCTGGCGGGCGGGCGCGGCACGCGCATGGGGGGTGCCGATAAGGCTAGCGTCACTCTGGGTGGCGAGAGGCTCATTGATCGTCTTCTTCGCCAGCTGCCCTACGGCGTCCCCGCCTCAGTAGTCTCGCCCTACCACCTGGGTATGCCGCAGGTGTGTGAAAGCCCCCTTTTCGGCGGACCGGTGGCGGGCATAGCCGCAGGCCATGCTGCACTGAATGGAGGTGGCTTGACTACCACAGCGATCCTGGCTGTTGACGCCCCCGATTCCCCACAGATGCTTCCTGTGCTTGAACGCACTCTCGTCTGCTCCGGGGCCGATGTAGCCGTAGCAACCCTTGAGGGGCGCATCCAGCCGCTCTGCGCGCTGTGGCGCACCGCAGCGCTAGCGCATGCGCTTAGCGAATTAGGAGATCCACGCAACCAGCCTGTCATGCGGCTGCTGCGCCAAGCCCGCACAGTAGTGCACGTCCAGGGCGATGATTCTGTGCGGGACATCGATACCGTCGATGAGCTGCACGAGCGCAGGAAGGCCCGGCAGACTACTCGACGATAATCTGGCCGTGCTGGCCCTTCTCCGCATTCGTCATGATGTGGTTGACAAAGGAGTAGGTGCCCGGCTCGTTGAAGGTCATCTCCACAAAACCACCCTGGGCCGGTAAGAGATCTACCGCCTGAGATCCAGACTCTTCTGCCCCCTTGATGAGGTAGCTGCCTTCCTTGTAGACGGTGTCGAAGATTTCGCCCACGACGTGAAAGCTCAGCGGCAGGTCAGGACCTAGGTTCACCAGCCAGATGCGCACCGTATCGCCCACCTTCGCGTGCAGCGGGGCGAGGCCAGCGTCGTACTGGTTCGGGTAGTAGTTGAAGGCGGTGAGCTCGTAATCACCATCGCTCACGCGCTGCGGATCCGCGCCGTCCTGCTCCTTGCCGGGGGCTGCAAGGAAGACTTCAGTGCCCGTGAGAAGGTATTCCGCATCGACATCACCCAGCGCATCCTCGCCCTTTGGGTCGATGATGACGGCACCGGCCATGCCGTTGGCAATGTGCAGGCTCATGGGCATGGTGGAGCAGTGATACATCCACGCACCGGCGCGGTGGGCCACGAACTCATAGGTGAGGGACTCGCCAGGTTGAATGGTCTTCATCGTCTCAGTGGGGGTGACCTCACCGGCGTGGAAGTCCACGGAATGCCCCATTGAGCCCTCATTGACGATGGTGATGCGGAAGGTATCCCCCACGTGTCCGCGCAGAGTTGGGCCTGGTGCTTGGCCGTTAAACAGCCAGCGCGTCTGGCGCACGCCGGGGGCAACCTCAACGTCCTCCTCCGTCATGCTCCACGTTTCCTCGTGGACTGTACCTCTCGCAGGTTGTAGAGCCGGGTCGAAGGCCTCAAAGTCATCGCGGGGGGCCATGCGCTCAGCCAAGGAGGGAACGTTCGCGGAAGCAGCAACGGCATGGTCGTGGCCGGCGGTGGGCTGTTCACCGGCGGCCGGCGCATCGGTGACGTTGACCATGAAGGTCATGCCCTGGATCTTGTGCCCGGCGATGGTGCAGTAGCCCTCGACGGACTCAGTAACAACCCCAACATCCAGCACGGCGCTATCGCCCGGATCAACACGGTGGGTCTCTGCCCCACCAATCTTCAGGTCATGGACTTGGTCACCGGTGTTGGTGAAGTTGACAACGAGGTGGGTACCGGCTGGAATGTCCACCGAGTTGGGGACGAAGGCCATGCCATCGACGGAGACATCGATCGTGGTGGCGTCCGCAGGCGCAGCAGACGAGCCGCCGCGGCTGCCCACCGTGGAGTTGAACACCGCCAGCGCACTCACCGCTACAAGAGCGAAGATGATGATGAGCCACGCGGCCCATTTCTTGGAAGCGGAGGCCTGAGCAGGCACGCTAGACATGAACTTCTCCTTCGGTAGAAACCACGGCCCAGACAAGGACCGCGACGGCGGCGATAAGGCCTAGCCCCATCATGATAAGCCCGGCAGCGTGGACAGCCGGAATGCCCAGCAAACATGCCACGCCACCCAGGTTGATGAGTCCCCAGCGCAGGTAGCCACCCATCTCGGTGCGCCGAGCGCGCGCCAGGATGGGCAGCATATGGTGAAGCACTCCGGTGACCAGCTGCAACAGCCCTGCACCGACAAAGCTCGGCATGAGCAACAGCGTGACCGCGCGCGGATAGGCGCCCACGCCGCTGGCAACAGCGTCGCCGGTGCACAGGGCCAGCATCCACACCAGACCCGCCATGGTGGACATGCTCGCCGTGGTCGTCGTGCCAGCCAGTGCACCAGCCAGCACCGGATGAATGATGAGAATGTCCGCCACGACCACAAACAGCTGCGCCACGCCGGCGGCCCGCGTCAGCCCGACGGCCTCCAGCCCCATGGCGAGAGCAAGCCCAGCGCAGTGCACGATGAGCGCTCGGGTGCAGCGAGATCGCGCCGTGGGTGAAATCGGTGTGCGAGTCAGAGTGGGCAGCAAGGTCACGACCGTGCCCAGGATGGTCAACAACGCGAAGCCCCACACCATGCCGCGCGAGTGCGCGGCAACGAGCAACGAATAGTTGCCCACGCCATGGGCCGCGAGAAGGACGAGGACGATCGCGCTCACCATGAAGCCCGCCGCGGCCAGATAGAAGGGCACGGTGAGCGCGAAGGACCCGGAGAGCGAGCCGCGTAGCTTCTGCCACAGCGCCCACGCATGCCAGGTGAGGGTGAGGATGAGGAGGGCGGAGGAGGCGTCGGCAAGCGCACCCCAGTCATAGCCTGCGCGGTCGATGAGGAGGAGCACCAACCCCAGTTGGATGGCGGCCACGCGCGTGGCGACGCCGCGGTAGCTCGTCGCCGGGGTACGGGTGAGTGCCTCGGTAAAGTGCGTGGAAAAGACCATGATAGCGGTGGTGAGCGCGCCAATCGTGAAGGGGTGGATAAGGTCCCACCACACCACAGGGGCACCCAGGGAACCAGCGATGGCGAGCCCGATGCCCGCGAGAATCCAGAAGGCCACCAGCGCGAAGGCTGTGGTGTGCCAGCGCCGGCGGGCAGCGAGGGACACATCGAGCAGGTTCACATCTTTTTTCACGGCTTTAATCGTAGTAAATTGGTAACCTGGGCGGCAACGCATGCCGCCTCCTGCAATGGAAAGGACCATAACCATGAACCTGCCGATTGTTGATTCCTCCAAGGGAGCCGACATCCCCACCCTCAACGCCTCTGAGATTCCCCACGCCGTGCGCCACGGCGCCATCCACGGAGCGCTGGGCACGCTCAACGTGGGCGAATCCATGATCCTCATCGCCCCGCACGACCCCCTCCCCCTGCTCAAGGAAGTTGAGCAGCGCGAGGAAAGCTTCGAGCTGAAGTACCTCAAGAAGGAACCGGAGGACGTCCACATTAGGTTCACACGCACCGCGTAAAGTTAGTGGGCATGCGCCGTCTTGCCCTCCCTGCCCTCGCCGCCACGCTCGCCCTTACTGGGTGCACCGCGCAGCCAGCTGACAGGCCTCTTTCGGTGTTTGCGGCATCCTCAACACGCCTCATCAATGACGATTTAGCTGCGCGAACCGACATTGACGTGGCCATCAACAACGGCGGCTCCTCGGCGTTGGTCCAGCAGCTTTTCGACGGCGCCCCCGCCGACCTCCTCATCACCGCCTCTGCGGCCACGATGGACCGTGCCGTGTCACACGGCGACGTTGAAGCGCCAGAAGTCTTGGCCACCAACACGATGGTCATGGTGGTCCCCAAAGGCAACCCCGCGGGGCTGACCTCCCTCGAGGACATTGATGCCTCCACACGCCTCGTCCTTTGTGATGCTCAAGTACCGTGCGGAGCGTTGTCTGCGAAGATCCTTGACGCCAAGGGCCTGACAGTGACGCCGTACTCTCTCGAATCACAAGTAGCCAACGTCCTCGGCAAGATAGCCTCCGGAGAGGCCGACGCCGGATTGGTCTACTCCACCGATGCCACCTCCAGCGATGATGTGGAGACCATTCATATCGACGGCGCCGAAGAGTTCCCCAACCAGATCCTCGGCGCCGTGGTTGCCGCCTCGCCCCGTCGAGATGAAGCCCATGCGGTCTTGGATCTTCTGGATTATGGCTTTGACGCCGAGTGGCGAAAGTATGGATTTAACCCCGTTAAATAGATGGACTCTGCACTGAATCTCCGCGAACAACGTCCTCGCGTGCCGTGGGCGGTCGTCGCCGTCGGCATACTTGCTGCCGTCTATATCTTTGCCCCCATCGTGGCCTTGGGGCTGCGCGTGCCTTGGGAACAGCTCCCGGAGACTCTCCGCGCACCAGCCACACAGGACCTCCTGCGCATCACGCTGAGCTCCGCCGCGCTCGCCACGATCCTCTCCACTATTCTCGGAACCTGCTTGGCGCTGTGGCTACAGCAACTGCAGCGCGCCGCACACGCGGTGCGGCTGGTGGTCTATCTGCCGCTGGCGCTACCGCCGGTGGTGGGCGGGTTGGCCCTCACCGCACTCGTGGGGCGACGCGGCCTTCTCGGTCCCCTGCTCGAGCTTGCTCAGATTCGTGTGGCCTTCGCCTTTGCGGGTGTGGTGGTAGCGCATATCTTCGTCACTATGCCCTTCGTGGTCGTGGCCGTGGACTCTGCGCTCCGACAGCTCGATCACGAGGTTATCGCGAGTGCCCGGGGCGTGGGCATGCGCCCCGGCGAGATCCTGCGTCATATCACCGCACCCGCCATCGCCCCAGCAGTCCTCACGGGCGCCGCGTTGGCCTGCGCGCGATCCTTCGGTGAATTCGGCACCACCATCACCTTTGCCGGCTCAATGCCTGGGCTCACCCGCACGATGTCCAGCGGCATCTACCTCGAGCGCGAAGTGAGCGCCGATACCGCCTATGCGCTCTCTGCTATCCTCATCGCGCTGGCAGTTCTCCTCCTCGCTGCAGCAGGCCTGCCATCCCTGCTACACCGACACCGCGCAGCAGCCGCCCGCACACTATCCCCCATGAACTCCGACGCCCTCCGCGCGCTCACCGCACCGTCGGTGACCCCTCCAGAAGTCAGCCTCTCCGCGGGCCCACATGATGTGACCTTCCGGGGAGGAGCTATCACCGCCGTGGTTGGCCCCAACGGTGCCGGCAAGACCACGCTCATGCGCTTTCTCTCCGGCCGCCTGCTCGGCGCCACGGTCTCCGCACAGCGCGTGGTCATGCTCACCCAGAACCCGGGCCTTCCACCCACCGCGACGGTACGGCAGGCACTGACCATGGTGACTAAGGACGAAGCGCGCACGGAAGAGCTCCTTGACCACGCTGGACTGGAGAATCTGCATCACGTGCGCGAACTATCCGGCGGTCAGGCAGCCCAAGTTGCACTACTGCGCGCACTCGCTGCGCGCCCAGAGGTTCTCGTACTCGACGAACCCTTCGCTGCCATGGACGTCGAATCAGCCGCGCGCTGGCGCCACCTCCTCTCCGTGGCAGCACCCGATCGCACGACCGTGCTCGTCACGCACAACCTCCATGACATCAGCGCCCTGGCCACCGACATCCTCGTTATGGAGAGCGGATCCATCACTGCGAAGGGCACCGCACGGGATCTGCTCGCCCAGCCTCCCAATGAATTCGTTGCCCAGCTTGCGGGACTCAACCTGCTTAAGGGAACGGTGACAGATGGCACCTTCACTTCTGGCGAGATTGTTCTCCCCGCCCCACACGTAGATGAAGGGGCCGCCTGGGCGGCCTTCCCACCCACCGCGCTCACCGCGGATAGAGGCGGCGACCTCTCCTTGCGGGCAGTGGCCGCAGTAGGCGGCGGCGACATACTCGCTGATGCAGGGCCACACCGTCTGCGTGTCAGCGCAGTTGCGGGGGACCCCGCGCCGGGAACAACGGTGCGCTGTCATCTCGATCATGGCGCGGTTTCTATATACACCCGTATTTAATGATCGGCCTTCCCCCCACGTCGTGGGGAATACCCCACCGAAAAGTCGGTGAAAATTGTAGAAAATCCAGGGACGAGTTGTAGGATCTTTCTCATAACCTTCTGAAGGAGCCATCTGCTGATGTCTACGCGCACTCCCCGTTCCTCCACGGAGCTTTTCCCTGAGTCTCTTCGTCTCTCGCCCAAGCAGCGCGAGGTGCTTAAAGCCCTGCAGGAGTATCCACAAGGGGCGAAAGCAGCTGACGTTGCAGACGCCATGGGCATGCACGTCAACACCGCGCGTGGGCACCTCGACGAGCTGGTCAATGCCGGCGCCGTGCGCGTCATCACCGCCCCGGCACGGGGCCGCGGTCGCCCCTCACTCATCTTCCAGGTGCGCGTGCCGGATAATCGCTCCGTAGCCGAGGAATACGTGTCCCTCATCAGCGTGCTCGCGGAGATGCTGGCTGATAAAGACCAGCTCGATGACTTCGCCTCTGAGCAGGCACGCGAGATTGGTCGCCGCTGGGCACAGTCCACCACCGACAAGGGAGTAAACAGCGCCGATGCTCTTGCCCCGCTCTATCGCACCATGCGCGATATGGGGTTTGACCCGGTGACGTCTATCGACAAGTTTAATCAGACGGGCGAGACAGACCTAGAACTTCACGCCTGTCCGTTCGTCACTGCCGGTATCCGCCCCTCCCCCTTCGTCTGCGCCATCCACGACGGCTACCTTGAGCAGTCCGCCGTGGACGCCGGCGGGCGACTCAACCTCAAGCTCATCCCGCACTCCGGCAATGGGGTCTGCCGGGTCAACGTCAAAGCCGCGAGTTAACACACGACAACGCGGTGCCGCCCTCCGGCACCGCGCTGAGAGGTTTTAACCGCGCTCGACACTCACTGGTCCGGCGACCTCCAATTCAAGGACTCGAAGGCCCTGCGCACGGGCCTCATCGAGGATGGACTCCTCAATAGGATCGGTGTGCAACACCATGACGGTAGGACCGGCACCGGAGAGATACGCGGCGAAGCCCCGGTTACGCAAGCGGTTGACCCACTCAGCGGTCACCGGAAGCACATCTGCGCGATAAGGCTGGTGCAGGCGATCGCGCGTGCCTTCCCAGAGCAGCTCCGGATAAGCGGTGAGCGCCGCAACGTTGACCGCGGTGCGGGACACGTTGAAGGCAGCATCTGCGTGCGTGACGTGGGACGGCAGGACGCGGCGCACGGCCTGGGTTGAGGCATGGAAATCCGGAACAAGAGCCGTTGCCTTGATGTCCCGGTGCACGTCCAGGGTCGCCGCGCGGTACTCCGGCAAGGAGTGGCCGTCAACAGGCACCGTGGTCCATGAGACCACAGCATTGCCCAAGACAGAGGCGGCAGCGTTATCGGGGTGCCCCTCAAAGGCCGAGGAGAGCTGCACGACCTGCTCCTCGGACAACGGCGAACCCGCCAAACCGTTGCCGGCAGCCACGCCCGCCACGGCGGCGGACGCCGAGGAGCCGAGACCACGCGATTGCGGGATGTTGTTGTTGCAGACCACACGCAGGCCAGATACCTCCGCATCCGCGGCCTTGAGGGCCGAACGGATCGCCTTAACCACGAGGTGTGAACCGTCACGCGGTAAATCTTCGGCGCCTTCACCGAAGATGTCCACCTCGAGGCCGGAACGGATGACTTCGACCTCAACGGTGTCATAGAGAGACAGCGCAATGCCCAAAGTGTCGTAGCCCGGGCCCAGGTTAGCCGAGGAGGCCGGCACCTGAACGGTGACCTTGGTGCCCAGTTCGATATCGATACTCATGTCAGTTTCCTAAACGCCCAGACGGATAACGGAGTGGACGGCCTTGACCTCGTCGAGCTCACCGAGGGACGCGACGATATCCTCGAGTACAGCTTCCTTGGCCGCGTGGGTGACCACGATGAGGCGGGCAGACGTCTCGCCGTCCTCCTGGCGAACCGTGCGCAGGGACACGCCGTGGCGAGCAAAGACGCCGGAGATAGCAGAGAGAACGCCGGTGCGATCCTCAACCTCCATGTCCACGTGGTAGCGGGTCTCCACCTCACCAAACTCCGCAATCGGCAGGTTAGCGTAGGTATTCTCCCCTGGAGCACGGCCGCCGTGAACGATATTGCGGGCAGCACCCACGACATCACCCAGCACTGCCGAGGCGGTCGGGTTACCACCGGCGCCGTTTCCGTAGAACATGAGGGAACCAGCAGCCTCTGCCTCAACGAAGATGGCGTTGTAGGACTGGCTGACCGACGCCAGCGGGTGGTCCTTCGGCACGAGAGTCGGATGCACGCGGGCATTAACGGACTCTTTACCGGTCTCCTCGTCCACGAGGCGCTCACAAATAGCCAGGAGTTTAATGGAGTAGCCGGCCTGGTTGGCAGCCTTGATGTCATCTGCGGTGACCTTGGAGATTCCCTCGCAGTAGACATCATCAAAGGTCAGGCGCGTGTAGAAGCCAAGAGAGGCCAAGATGGCGGCCTTGGATGCGGCGTCGTGGCCCTCCACGTCCGCGGTGGGGTCAGCCTCAGCATAGCCCAAGCGGGTAGCCTCAGCCAACGCATCTTCATACGAGGCACCGGTGGACTCCATCGCATCCAGGATGAAGTTAGTGGTGCCGTTGACGATGCCGGAAATGCGCTGGACCTGATCACCCGCCAGGGAGCGTCGCAACATGCCGACGACCGGGATGGCAGCGGCCACCGCAGCCTCGAAGTAGAGATCCACACCGGCACGGTCGGCGGCCTCCGCCAGCTCATCCGCATGCGCTGCCACGAGCGCCTTGTTGGCGGTGACCACGGACTTGCCGGCATTAAGTGCGGCGAGGACCAGCTCGCGTGGGAAGTCGATGCCTCCGATGACCTCGACAACAAGGTCGATGTCATCGCGGAGGACAAGGGCCTTGGCGTCGTCGGTAAGCAGCTCCTGAGGCACTCCCGGACGCAGCTTATCCTTGTTGTGCACGGCCACGCCGCGGATCTCCACGGGGCCGCCAATGCGGTGGGCAAAAGCGTTGGCGTTTTCCTGCACGAGGCGGAAAACCTCGGCGCCTACGGTGCCGAATCCGAGCAGGGCGATTCCTACGGGCTCGCCCTCGGGCTTAGCGGTACGGTTCGTCGTCGTCATGGTGTCCCTTTAATTGAAGTTGCGTGTGGTTCTTGCGTGACAGCACATCACTATACAGAACGAGCTGTCTATTTCTATGCGTGTGCTGGGGAGTGCCCCCGCGACCGGCACCATCTCACTGAATGAAATGATGCCGCCGTGCTAGTCGACGTCCAGCGCCAACAGGTCATCCACCGTCTCTCGCCGCAGCATGAGCTTGTGCTGCCCATCGCGCACGGAGACCACTGCCGGGCGGAGAGCTCCGTTGTAGCGCGAGGCCATCATGTACTGATAGGCGCCGGTGGTGGCGAAGGCGAGGATGTCCCCCGTGGTGATGTCCGAGGGAAAGCGGCGCTCGTCGACGAGAATATCGCCGGACTCACAGTGAAAGCCCACGATGCGCGAGTCCACGGGTTCGCCCTGCGTGCGGCGGTTGACCACGCGCACGTCATAGTCCGAGCCGTAGAGAGCCGGGCGAATGTTGTCCGACATGCCGCCGTCCACAGAAAGGTAGCGGCGCATGGGCAGATCCGCCTTACCGGTTTCCACGTCCTTGACCGTGCCCACGCGGTACAGCGTGACTGCGGACGCGCCGACGAGGGAACGCCCAGGCTCGACGAGCACGAAGGGAGGCTTGATGTCGAGTTCGGTGGCGGTACGCTCCACGGCATCCAGCAGATCCTTAGCCAGCGCGGCGACATCGAGTGCTTCCTCATACTCCATGTACGGGATACCGAAACCGCCGCCGAGGTCGAGTTCCTCAAGTGCCACGCCAAGCTCAGAGTGAATGCGCTTGTACAGGCTGAGCACGCGCTCAGCGGCGAGCTTGAAACCATCGGCGTTGAAGACTGAGGAGCCGACATGGCAATGCAGGCCAACGAGCTTGAGGTTTGCGGATTCCAGCACCTTGTGGGCCGCCGTGAAAGCAGCACCCGTAGACAGCGAAATGCCGAACTTCTGGTCCTCGTGCGCGGTGGCGATGAACTCGTGGGTATGGGCATCCACGCCAGGCTTGACGCGGATCATCACCGGCTGCACGCGGCCTGCGGCCGCGGCGATGCCGTTGAGGCGGGACAACTCCTCCTCGTTGTCGAGGACAACGTGGCCGATGCCCTTGTCGACGCACAGCTGGAGGTACTCGTCCTCCTTGTTGTTGCCGTGCGCGGTCATACGCTCCGGCGGGAACTCAGCAGCCAGCGCCAGTTTGGCTTCATTCAGGGAGGCCACGTCGAGGCACAAACCTTCCTCATCAACCCAGCGCACAATGCGCTTGGTGATGAACGCCTTGGAGGCGTAATGCACATGATCCGGGCCGCCAAAAGCCTTGGCCATATCGCGGCAGCGCGAGCGGAAATCCTGCTCATCGAATACGTAGAGCGGAGTACCGTATTCCGCGGCAAGTTCGGTGAGCTTGACCCCCGCGATGGAGACCACGCCGTCAGACCCGCGCGAGGCATTGCGCGGCCAGACATGAGAGGGAAGAGAATTAAAGTCCGGCATGCTTACATCTTCTCCGGCGCACTCACACCTACCATAGTCAAGGCGTTGGCCATGACTTGGCGGGTAGCGCTGGCCAAGGCCAAGCGGGCACGGTGGATCGGCTCGGTGTCCTCTCCAGCCTTCGGCAGCACCTGGCACTGGTCATAGAAACGGTGGAAGACCGCCGCGAGTTCCTCGGCGTAGCGTGCGATGCGGTGCGGCTCGCGCAGAGATGCAGCGGTGGCCACAACCT
Source organism: Corynebacterium sp. HMSC05E07 (assembly GCF_001807225.1). NCBI lineage: Bacteria > Bacillati > Actinomycetota > Actinomycetes > Mycobacteriales > Corynebacteriaceae > Corynebacterium > Corynebacterium sp. HMSC05E07. The sequence goes on along the minus strand of NZ_KV788224.1, from coordinate 148,712 downwards.
CCGGGAACTCGCCCAGGGTGCGGATGAGATCGCCTTCCTTATCGTGGATGAGGAGGTCGAGGGGGACGTCGCCAAGCGCGGCACCATCAAGCCCCAACTCTGCAGCCTTTCGCAGGATGGAGCAGATGCGCGCGTGACCGTACTGGACGTAATACACCGGGTTATCCGCGGACTGGGATGCCCACAGACCCAAATCGATGTCGAGGCTGGAATCCACAGAGGAGCGCACCAGGGAGTAGCGCGCGCCGTCAACGCCAATGGCCTCGACGAGGTCATCAAGGGTAATAACCGTGCCGGCACGCTTGGACATCTTCACGGCCTTGCCATCGCGCACCAAGTTGACCATCTGGCCAATGAGAACCTCAACGGCCTTCGGGTCATAGCCCAATGCCTGGGCGGAGGCGCGCAGGCGAGCGATGTAGCCGTGGTGGTCCGCGCCCAGCATGTAAATAGCGAGGTCGTGGCCGCGATCAAACTTGTCCGCAACATACGCGATATCACCGGCAATGTACGCAGCGTCACCGTCGGACTTAATGACGACGCGGTCCTTGTCATCGCCGTACTCGCTGGACTTCAGCCACCACGCGCCCTCCGACTCATAGAGATTGCCGTTGTCCTTCAGCGTCTGGATAGCCTTGTCCACCGCGCCGGACTCAAAGAGCGAGTTCTCATGGAAGTACACATCGAAATCCACACCGAACTCATGGAGGGATTCCTTAATCTGGGCGAACATCATCTCGACGCCGGTGGCGCGGAAGTTCTCCTGCACCTCTGCGTCACTGCCCTCGAGCGCGGCCGGGTTCTGCTCGAGCACGCCCTGGGCAATTTCCTTGATGTAATCACCGCCGTATCCATCTTCCGGGGTGGGCTCGCCCTTGGCGGCCGCCACGAGGGAGCGAGCAAAGCGGTCGATCTGACCGCCGTGGTCATTGAAGTAGTACTCGCGGGTAACCTCCGCGCCAGAGGCCTCCAGCACACGGCCCAAGGAGTCGCCCACAGCTGCCCAGCGCGTGCCGCCCAGGTGGATGGGGCCGGTCGGGTTCGCAGAAACGAACTCCAGATTAATCTTCATACCCTGGAAGGTGGTGTTACGGCCAAAAGCTTCTCCGGCTTCGAGCACCTGGGAAACAATCGCGCCCTGAGCGGCTGCGGCCAAGCGGATGTTAAGGAAGCCGGGACCTGCGATGGAGGCTTCATCGATGGCGTCGTTGCCCGCGAGGGCGTCGGCAAGCCACTGCGCCAGCTCGCGCGGCTGGGTGCCCGCCTTCTTCGCCACCTGGAGAGCCAGGTTGGTGGCGTAATCGCCGTGCTCCGGGTTGCGCGGGCGCTCCACGGTCACGGTCTCCGGCAGGACGGAGGCGTCCAACTCGTGCTCGGTGAGCACGGCGGCTGCTGTGTCTTTGATCAGGGCGGAAAGATCTTCAGGATTCATAGGCCCAGAGTCTATCGTCCTTGCCGCTGGGAGGCACTATCAGGTCGCACGCAAGGGACCAACCGCAGCCACTGTTAGGAGGCTCACTCACCCCCATCGGGTGCACAATGCAGCACATCGGGGCAACAGGTTCTACGCTAAACACGCTAACTGTATCGTTCCATCGCCTCGCACCGTCTCCTTGTGACCGCTCAATAACTCTTGTGGGCGCGCCACGGGTGTGCGAGAAAGACCGTGAATTGAGCTTTATGTCTACCTTCAACATCACTACGGATGCCATTGCCGGCAGCGTGGGAGCGACCGCAGCGGTCTCTACCCTGCCGCTCATTGCATTCTTCATCATGCTCTTGGGCCTCAAGGCTCGCGCCCACACCTCCGGTGCGGTAGCCCTCCTCGTGGCCTTGCTCATCGCTATCTTCGGCTTGGGAATGCCTACGGATATGGCGCTCTCCTCTGCACTACGCGGCGGACTCTTCGGACTCTTCCCCATCGTCTGGGTCATCATTACCGCCATCTGGTTCTACGAGGTGACGGTATCCTCTGGCCGCTTCGAGGACCTGCGCAAGACCTTTGACCTCTTGGGTGATGGCGATATCCGTATCCAGGCCATCCTCATTGCTTTCTGCTTCGGCGGCCTGCTGGAGGCCCTCGCCGGCTTTGGTGCCCCGGTGGCTATTACCGCCACGATGATCCTGGCGCTGGGCGTGAAGCCCCTCAAGGCTGCGACCACCGTTCTGATTGCCAATACCGCTCCGGTTGCTTTCGGCGCCGTCGGCATCCCCGTGACCACCGCTGGTTCCGTTGGCGGCCGTACCGCCGAGCAGACCGCGGACATCGCAAGCCTCATCTCCCTGCAGGTGCTGCTCATCGCTGCGGTTGTTCCGTTCTTCATCCTCTTCATCCTCGACGGCATGCGTGGCGTCAAGGAAGCCGGCCCCGCCGCCGCAGTCATCGGTGTCTCCTTCGCCATCGCGCAGTGGGCCACCGCGACCTTCTTTGCCTACCAGCTCACCAACGTCGTAGCCTGCATCGTGTCCCTAGGCGCCGGCTTCCTCTTCCTGCGCGTGTGGAAGCCCAAGGGCGTCGACAGCCTGCGTGAGCGCATGGAGCTGCCTGCGCAGGAGGAGGTCACCGATCTCAACGGCCGCCGCATCTGGATGGCCCTGCTGCCCTACGCGGTTGTCACCGCCGTCTTCGCTGTGGCCACCGCATGGCCTGCCATCTTCGGCTTCATCCAGCTCAACATCCCGTGGCCGCTTCTCGACGGCACGATTATCGACGCCGACGGCAACGCCATGGACACCGCCTTTAAGTTCAACGTGCTGGGCAACCCGGGCACGCTGCTGCTCATTTCCGGCATCATCGTGGCCGTGGTCTACATGATCTTCAACGAAAGTGGCCGCTACAAGCTGGAGGCCTCCGCACCAGTGGCCAAGTTCGGCGAGGTGATCAACCGCATGAAGTTCTCCGCGCTGACCATTATTTTGGTTCTGGCGCTGGCCTACACCATGAACTACTCCGGCCAAACCATCTCCATTGGCCAGTTCGTGGCCTCTGTAGGCGGCATCTTCGCGCTCTTCTCCCCGGTTCTGGGCTGGATTGGTACTGCGGTGACTGGTTCCGACACCTCCGCCAACGCCCTCTTTGCCAACCTGCAGGTCACCGCCGCCGACCGCATCGGCGTCAACCCGGATCTTATGCTGGCCGCGAACACCGCCGGTGGTGTTGTGGGCAAGATGATTTCACCGCAGTCCCTGGCCATCGCTGCCACCGCAGTGAACATGGAGGGCGAGGAATCCCGCATCTTCAAGGCCGTTGTGGGCTACTCCGTGGCCTTCCTGGCCGTGGTCTGTGTCATCGTCTTCCTCATGACCAACGTTCTCGGCTTCTTGGTCCCGTAAACATCCCGACACAATAGAATGCCCCCGGATTCGGGCGCACATTTTTCATCAGCCGCTGCGCACTTCACTGGGCGCGGCGGCTGATGCGTCATTAAAGGCGCATGTGAGAAAATTACAACATTAGTGTTGCGTTAAAGATCCAGGTAACCGGATTTTTCATGTCGAGAAAATCTATTTTCCACGGTAGAATCCCGGCTATACCTGTAGGCAAATGTCCTATGCATCTCTCTCCCTCGCTTTATTGAGGGATCAAACTGCATAAGGCAGATAAGGAGCACAACACTAATGCGAATAGCATTGTTTTCCACGTGTATCGGAGACTCTTTGTTCCCCGATGCTCACAAGGCCACGGCTCTCGTCCTGTCCCGCCTGGGCTACGACGTCGTCTTCCCTGAAGAGCAGACCTGCTGCGGCCAGATGCACATCAACACCGGCTACCAGAAGGAAACGCTGGGAATGATCCGCTCTTACGCGGATGCCTTCGCCGATCCGTCCATCGACTATGTTGTCTCCGCCTCCGGTTCCTGCGTGGGTGCCGTTCGTGAGCAGCACACCAAGATCGCAGACCGCTTCGGCACCGCTGCTGATGTGGACGGAGCCAAGAAGGCCTCGGAAAAGACCCTGGACCTGCCCGAGTTCCTCGTCGACGTAGCCGGCGTCACCAACGTGGGCGCATTCTTCCCCCACCGCGTGACCTACCACCCCTCTTGCCACGGCCTGCGCTTCCTCAAGCTGGGTGACCGCCCGTACCAGCTGCTCAAGGAAGTTGAGGGCATCGATCTCGTTGAGCTTCCCAACAAGGAAGAATGCTGTGGCTTCGGCGGCACCTTCGCCATTAAGAACGCCGAGGTCTCCGCGGCTATGGTCGGTGACAAGACCCGTCACATCCGCGAGACTGAGTCCGAATTCGTTACCGGTGGTGACTCCTCCTGCCTGATGAACATTGGGGGTGCACTGTCCCGCCAGCGTGCCGGCGTACGCGCCATCCACATGGCAGAAATTCTCGCCTCCACCAAGGAACACCCGTGGACCCCAGACTCCGCGGCCTACTCTAAGGAGAAGATGCTCTAATGACTTCTTTCCTCGATACCACTCCACCGCGTGCCCCCGAAGGTTACGGCAACCTCCGCGGCAATAAGGCCTTCGTGCCTTTGGCTCACGTAGGTCTCAACAACGCGACCCAGCGCCGCAACCTGCGCCACGCCACCACCTCCATTCGCACCAAGCGCCAAGGCGCTGTCGATGAGGCGGCGGATTGGGAGCAGCTGCGTGACGCTGGCTCCGCCCTCAAGGAAGACGTCGGAGCCCGCATGGGCGAGCTCCTCCTCCAATTCGAGGAGCAGGTCACCAAGCGCGGCGGCATCGTTCACTGGGCCCGTGATGCCAAGGAAGCCAACGAGATCATCGAGGGCCTTATCCGGGAAACCGGTGAGACCGACGTGGTCAAGATTAAGTCGATGGCTACCCAGGAGATCGCCCTTAACGAGCACCTCGAAGAGGCCGGCATCAACGCCCGCGAGACCGACCTGGCTGAGCTCATTGTTCAGCTGGGAGAGGATAAGCCTTCCCACATTCTGGTTCCGGCCATCCACCGCAACCGCGCTGAGATTCGGGACATCTTTGTCAACAAGATGCCGAACACCGATGACACGCTGACCGCCGAGCCAGCAGAGCTCGCTGAGGCCTCCCGCCAATTCCTTCGTGAGCAGTTCATGAAGGCCAAGGTTGCCATCTCCGGCGCCAACTTCGGCGTCGCAGAGACCGGCACCATCAACATCGTGGAGTCCGAGGGCAACGGCCGTATGTGCCTCACCCTACCGGAGACACTCATTACCGTCATGGGTATTGAGAAGCTTGTTCCGACCTTCCAGGACCTTGAGGTCTTCTTGCAGCTGCTGCCGCGCTCCTCCACCGCTGAGCGCATGAACCCGTACACCTCCATGTGGTCCGGCGTGACGGAAGGTGATGGCCCGCAGAACTTCCACATCGTTCTCCTTGACAATGGCCGCACCGCTGCCCTGTCCTCCCCGGTTGGCAGCCAGGCCCTGAAGTGTATCCGCTGCTCCGCTTGCTTGAACGTCTGCCCGGTCTACGAGCGCGCAGGTGGACACGCTTACGGCTCCGTCTACCCGGGTCCGATTGGTATCTCCCTCACCCCGCAGCTCACCGGCATGAAGGACCATAACGATCCTTCGGCAAGCCTGCCGTACGCCTGCTCCCTCTGTGGACGTTGCGATGAGGTCTGCCCGGTGCGCATCCCGCTTTCGGATGTCATTCTGGAGAACCGCCATCAGAAGGTCACCAATGCAACCCCGCCGGTGGAGGAGAAGATCTTCAAGGCTCCCCAGCTTTTGTGGAGCAACCCGAAGGTGTGGAACCAGGTCACCCGCATGGTGGCCCTTGGCCGCGTACTCGGTGGTTTCAACGGCGTCATCGATAGCCTGCCATTGTTCATGTCCGGCTGGTCAGAATACCGTGATACCGCTGTCCCGCCGAAGAAGTCCTTCCGTCAGTGGTTCGAGTCTGACGAAGCCAAAGAACTCCTCGCCCAAGCCAAGAAGGAGGGCATCAAGTGACCATCAAGAACAGCGCCGCCAAAGAAGAAATTCTGAAGCGTATCTCCGCTGCCCAGAAGCAGGCCGGGCTGCCCGATCATGTCGAGGTTCCGCGCGAGTACCAGCATGAAGGCACACTCAACGATGATGAGCTGCGTGACATGCTGGTAGACCGCCTCGAGGACTACAAGGCTGACGTCCGCGTCACTGATGAGGCCGGCCTCAATGCCACCATCGTGGACCTCCTGAAGGACCGCGGCTGCTCCACCGTCACCTATGCACCTGGAATCGACACCAGCATGCTCGACGGTTTTGAGGGCACCGCAACCGCGGATGACAACAGCAAGGACCCCCGCGACCTCAACGATGTTGACGCTGTGCTCACCGAGTCCCACGTCACCTCGGCACAGACCGGCACCATCGTGCTCGAGTCCAACGAGGTTTGCGGCCGCCGCGCCCTAACCCTCGTGCCGGACCGCCACATCTGCATCGTGCGCGATGACCAGATTGTCTTCGGTATCCCAGAGGTTGTCTCGCGCATGAACCCGGAGCGTCCAGCCACCTGGATTTCCGGCCCGTCCGCAACCTCGGACATTGAGCTCACCCGTGTCGAGGGTGTCCACGGTCCGCGTGATCTCATTGTGGTGATTGTTAAGTAGTGAGGCCGACGGGGGTAGCCACCCCCACCTCTAACCTCACAGAGCTGACGTACATCACTCGTGGCGCATAGGATTAGGCGAGTACCTACCCACTGAAGTTTAGGAGCCTTGTTCTATGCGCTTTTCTCGCGTTTTGAGCTCGGTTCTAGGCCCTGTAGCCCTTGCTGCTGGCCTAGTTGCCGCACCCGCTGTTGCCCACGCTGACCAACCCACTATCACCTGGGGCGAGTGCCCAGAGGGGGTTGACCAAGAGCGTGCCGAGTGTGGTCATGTAACCGTGCCGACCTACTACGACGCTCCGGATAAGGGCACGATTGAGGTCGGCTTCGTCCGTCTCAAGGCGCTCGGTGAGCGCAAGGGCAGCCTGTTTACGAACCCCGGCGGCCCGAATGGTGACGCCTACAACTGGGTCAACAACGCCAACTGGCCCGATGAGGTTCAGCAGGACTACGACATCATCGGCGTGCAGCCCCGCGGCCTGCGGGAATCCGCGCCTCTTAACTGCAGCATGAGCGAGGCCGCGGCTAATCCGCTCGACGGCCTGACCAAGGCGGGCGCTATCACTCGCGATGATTGCGAGAAGAATACCCCGGGCTACACCGACTCCATCACCACCGAAAACACCGCCCGTGACTGGGAGGTTGTTCGCCAAGCGCTGGGCGACGACACAATCAACATCGTCGGCCTGTCCTATGGCACGTTCCTGGGCTCAACTTATGCCACGCTCTTCCCGCAGCACACGGACAAGGTAGTCCTCGATTCCGGCATGAACCCGCAAATGGCATGGAACCAGATTTTCGCCTCCCAACAGGCAGGCTACGAGAATGCCCTGCATGACTTCTTTAGCTTCGTGGCGAAGAACGATGACATTTACCACGCGGGCAAGACTCCGCTGAAGGCTTACGAGCGCTGGTCCCAGATTGTCGCTGCCGAGGCTGGCGTGCGCCCCACCGTATTGCCGCCGGACGCCGAGATTGGTGATCTCCCGCCGGGACTGGAATTCGCCGGCCAGCCTGGAGCCAACATCATGACCGCCACGGGCGAGCTGCGCGTGCAGGCCGAGCACCTCGCGGGCAAGGCATCCAACCCGCAGGGCATCCAAGCCACCTCCCCCACCCTCCAGGTCACGCGCGATCAGGTTGTCCCGCGCCCAGAGGCCTGGGACGCGATGGCCAAGCACATCGGGGGCATCGAGCCGCTCGACTTCAATGCAGTCGAACCGGAGGCTAGCGAAGCGGACCAGGAAGCTGCGCTGCAGACCTTAGTGAACACGCAGAGCATGCAGAACATCATCATGTGCAATGAGAACACTGCGCCGACGGATCCGACCGCCATCCCAGCCTTCCTGTGGTCCAACTACGTCACCGTTGACCCCTTCACGCTGTTTAACTCCATGTACGCCTCCGGCGTCGGCTGCGGTGGCCGCGCACCAATCACTAAGCCGGTACAGGTCAGCGGCGCGCAGCTGGCTACCAAGCCGCTGCAGATTCAGTCCACCGGCGACCCGCAGACCCCGTACGCCTACTACCGCGGACTGTCTGACCCGATGCAGTCCCGCGTGGTCACTGTCCATGGTCCCGGCCACGGCCACTTCGCTTTGGGCAACAAGGCCGTTGACAACATTGTGGTTAACTACCTACGCACCGGCGAAGTCACCACCGCCGATGCCCCGGGTTTCCTCGACCAGCCCCAGGCCGAGCAGCCCCAGAATTAATAGGTCAGACAGCTGACGTGTGAGTTGCTGTATAACCTTGCACGCAGGGGGAAGAGGACAGAAAAGTACTGTTCAAGGCGCATAACCTAGAACCATAGCCAGACCGGCGAGAAGTTCTGTTATGCGCCTTCCTCACGTTTTCATCCGCTTCGCTCACCGGCGGTCACTTCAAGCGGCCAGAGGAACTGACAACTCACTATGTCATTGTGCTCGGCTTCCTAGCCTCCTGGGACGGCGCTGCCACCCCCTCCACCTCCAATCTTATGAGCGTCAATTTCTGGCCTTGCCCTCCATGCGCTAGAATCGCATCGTTGGCATTTCGCCAGCGATGCCCTTGTAGCTCAGCGGAATAGAGCATCGGTTTCCGGTACCGAAGGTCGCAGGTTCGATCCCTGTCAGGGGCACAATTTTTATGTCGTGAGCTGCGTTTATACCTCTATCTGAGGGCTATTCGGCACCACCATTAGGCCCCGCCTCAGGGCTCAACGCGAGGCGGGATTGTATGTCAGCGACTACCTTGCCAGGGTCTTGTGCCGAGGCGATGAAAGAGGAAGCACCGTGGTCGATTCGCACGGTGGGGCCTGAAACGATATACGCCGGCGCACCATCAACAACACGTGGTCCTGCGCCTTCTTTCAGCCCCGTCTCGGGGCCGATGCTTACACCGGTGATGTCATCGAGCGGAATTCTTTTCTGAAAGACTCCCAGGACGGAAGCGGTCACGCCGTCGTCGCTCACGACGATCTTGACTCGCATGGCAATGCAGGCCACCGTTGCCACAATGACCAGCACACCAAACAAAAGTGCTGCCCACGTGGAATCAACCATCGTTGGCAGCAGCGCGGCCACCACAGCTAAGCCAACAATGATTCCTAGCCACAGGAGAGGTCCGTTAAGATGTCGCACGTAGACACTTTCTCTCATAGAGCACAAGGCTACCGAACAGGGGCTGGCGTATCCAGTGAAAAGTCGTGGTGCTGCATAGCGCGCCAAAGGTTGGGCCACCACGGGGGGCTGCTCTCGTCCTCGATCATTCCCAGCAGCTGCGCGTGTCATACACCGTGGGTGTGCCTGCCTCCACGCCCTTCGCGCTCACCGGCAGACCGCCTACCGCTCAACGAGCCTCCCCCGTGAGCGCGAAGGTCGGTTGCTCGCGAAGGTCGGTTGCTAATGGAAGCTAGGAACGCGGCTTGAGCAAACCAGCCTCGTGGAGCAGCTTCCCCACATGTTCGCTCGGTCAAGGAATTGCATGGCTTTTGTGGATCGGTACCACGCCGCCCCGCATACCAGAGGTGCGCCTCAACGTGAATGGCTTCGCGGAAATGAGTCATTAAGAAGACTGGAGCAATCGGGAAATCGGCATCCTTGAAGAACCTCACGAGGACACCTTCAGTATCACTTTTATCGCTATGCACGCCCGTGGCCGCAGGCTAGACGTTGGGGCAAAAACACAACAGAGCCCCAGCACCATGGTGCTGGGGCTCGAGAATAAAGGTTCATGGACGCAAGAGAGGCGTCCCACCTGTTCGCTCTACTGCGTGATGAACGGGTTCACGATTTCCTGGGTGATGTCCAGGGTGCCGTGCTCAATGTAAAACATACCGAGCCAGAGAGCAGTGATAACAACCACGACGATGAGCATCAGGGGAATCCACTGCAGGAAGACAGAAACCCAGCCGTCAGCCTTGTCGCGTGCGGCAGCCTCGCGCTGCTCCTGAGCCAAATCGCGCTGGTCGATCATGTTTAGTCCTTTCACTTAGCTCCTCACCGAGGATGCTCACGCCGGAGTCATCTCCCCTACGCCAGAGAAATGCTCGCCCTTTAACACAACGTATGTTAGCAGGTTATGCAGAGTCGGCCGTAGTCAAACGCAGAAATCTCTGACGCTATCCGACGTAAGTTTGACACCACTTGTGGCTAGACCCCAGGGTCCTCGTCGTTTTCAAGGGCTTCGATGAACTCCTCGCGATCCTGGAACATGCGGTTGATATCATCCTCGGCACCGATAATCCACATCTGAGATAGCTCATCAAAGGTCACAGCGCCGTCAGGATGCTTCTCCAAGGCCTGCTCAAGTGCAGCGGCCTGTTCATCGCTGAGCTTCTCGACGTCATCCACAGGGCCCACCTGCGCGCTCAGGTCCTTCAGCGCCTCAATTCGGTACTGAGTGTATTGACGCTCCGGGTGCTCGAAAAGTTCTTGTCCCATCATGATGTCGGAATCACCTCCTGGTGAGTGTGCTGTCGGCATCCCCACTGTACCCGCGATGGTGCACGCGCTAGGAGCTGCGCCCGCCTAAACGCTCATCGGGAACAAAGCCGGAGTAGCCCGGAAGGTTATTTGCTGCGAGTACGCCTTCACAGAATCGAAGGAGGGCAGGTGCATCGGCAGGATCGAGGTGGTCGAAGACCAAGCGGCGCACTGATTCAACGTGCTCAGGCACAGAAGCTTTGAGGCGCTCGAACCCAGCGTCGGTGATGACGACTTCGACTCCCCGTGCATCGCCCTCGCATTTTTCTTTGGTCACCAGTCCGCGCTTTGCCATGCGTGTGATCTGGTGGGAAGCACGGGAGCGGTCCCACTCAAGTTCAGAGCACAGTTCGCGAAGGCGCAGACGGCGCTCCGGGGCCTCTGAGAGGGACACAAGCACGGAGTACTCGGACATCGAGATGTCCCCGCAGGCGAGCAAGGTCTCTTCCATGCCGCGATCAATTTTGCGGATACTGCTCAGCACTTGACGCCACAGGTGTTGCTCATCGTCAGTCAGCCATCGAATTTCCGCAGTCATGGCACCAACCCTACACCCCGATTTCAAATTTTTTTCAGAGTTTCCATACTTAATTCCGTACGGCCTGCAACCCAGGAGTAGCGCTGAGGCATGCATGTCAGCACGATGACCTGCGAATTCTTACCGGCTTTAGTGAAAAGCGCTGCCATTAGCTGAAGGCGGGTCGAGTCGGTCGAACCGAGAGCGTCGTCGATGATGACCGGTACAGAATCCCCGGACACCAGCTGGGCGATGGCGAACCTAGTCAAAATTCCCAGCTGCTCCTTGGCACCACCAGATAGACCGTCGAAGGCCACGGTGTCCCCATTGCGGCTGCGCGCTTCCACTTTGAGCTCCTCAGACAAGTGGAAGTCCACGTCGCCGCCAAAGACGGTACGGGCCAAACCGCTGAGCGCAGTAACAAAAGGTGCAGCATAGCGCTGCCGAGCGGCATCGCGGTGACGCAGCATGAGCATGCGCAGGTATCGAGCCGCCTCCGCGCGGCGTTCGGTGGCCGCATGGCGCTCACGGGCCACCTCCAGTTCCGCGGCGGCCTTTTCCACGGCTTCTGCTGCACCGGAGTGCATCTCGATACGTCCGCTGAGCTCGCGCATGTCGCCGTTGGCATCGGCGACGGATTTCTTCAGGGAGTCCACGTGCGTGCGTGCGCCTTGAGCCAAGGTCTCCGCAGTCTCAACATCGACGCCTGACATGTCCTTGAGCGCAGCTTGCTCTGCTGCCTGGGCTGAACGGGCAGCCTCAATGGCGGCAGTGACGTCCGCGTCACGCAGCTGGGCGCGGGCAGCGTCGAGGCCCTCCGCCTTGAGGACGCGCTGAGCCTCAGCATCCTCGGCTCGGACTGTGGCAACGTCGAGTGCCGCGGCGGCTTTGTTCTCGCGGTAGGGTGCCACAGCTCGGTCCAGCTCATCGAGGCGTCCACGCAGCTCTTCTTCTTCCTTGTCCACCACAGCAAGCTCGCGCGGGGGCTCACCGTCGTCCTCTGCGTTCTCCTCATGATCAGCCGAACTCGATTCGAAGCGAGCTTTCAACTCACCGAGGTCGTCACCGCCGAGGGCCGCTGCTAATTCGCGGGATGCACCTTCCACAGCCGCAGCAAGCTCCTCATGCTTCGCCTGTGCTTCGCGGGCCTCCGCAACGTTGGTGCACCCGGCGTCCTCGAGCAGTCGCACGAGTTCCGCGCGAGCTTTCTCAACACTCTCCTCGCCAGATTCACCGGCCGCGGCCGCATACCGTGCGGTGACATCGCCAATGCGCAGCTCCGTGCCATCGTGCAGCTCAACCGGAGTTTCCTCCCCTGACGTCAAAGAGAAGGCCTCTCCCTCCACGACAACCTCGCCCGTTCCAGTTACGTAGAGTTTCGCCGCAGCGGCCGCCCGCAAGCGGTCCTGGATGCCCACCTCACGCTCGGCCTCCTCCAACTCTCGCAGGTTCGGAATCGCAGGTGCTGCTGCCAGCTCACGACGGCGCAAAGCCAGTGCGTCTTCAAGAGACGCCACTGCCTCCAAACGCGTTCCGAGGGCCGCGTGCTCCGCGCGGAGCTGGGCACGGCGGGCACGCTGACGTTCCTCGCGCACAGCGTCATATTTCTGCTGGATATCAGCGCGTTCCTCTTCCAGCTTGCTGCGAGCAGCGGCCTCTGCCTCCGCGCGTTCCTTGGCCTCTGCCACGACCTCCGCGGCACGCTCAGCAGCTGCGGTGGCGTCCGCATGTTCTTTCACCAGAGTGGTGCGACGAGCAGCATCTTCCTGGGCCCGTGCCACAGCCGCTGCCGCGCGGGCCACGGCAGCTTCCTGGGCAGTCACCTTTTCCTGGGCCACACGGGCGGCAGCGAGTTCAGCATCGAGCCGCACACAATCCTCTTCCGCCGCAGGAAGAGCAGTCTCCGCCTCAGTTTTCCTCAGCTCCGCAGCTTCATAACGCTCCACAACACCATCGAGCTCACGCATGGAGGCCTCAGCAGCAGCATAGGCTGATTCAGCCTCCTCAAGCGTCTTGATAGCTGCCTTGTATTCTCCGGCCGGCTTGTCTGTCTTAGCGGTGTAGTACTGGATGTATTCGGACTCAATGCGCGTGAGCAGCTCGGAGTCCTCGGCCACAGCATTCGACCCGGTCTCCTCTTCCAAGGCCGCAGTCAGCGAAGGAATACCAACCGCAGCAATCCCCTCGTGCTGATCATCTTGGCGCACGAAAAGTGCGTCGAGCAGCGCGCGGTCAAGGTGTTCAGACAGAATCCGATCCAACTCATCATCTGCCTCCGCTCCCGTCCACTGCCCCGGACGCGGAGAAAACACCTGGAGCTCCGAGGCCCGCTTCTTCAGCCACCGCTTGTGAATGCGAAAACGGTACGGCCCCACAGTGGCCTCCAGCGTCACTTCTGGGGCCACGTCACGGCCAACAGGTTTCAACGCTTTAATCTTCTTCGAACCCGCGGTGTGTTTTTCCGTCAGCACGAAAGAAATGGCCTCCACCAGCGTGGACTTACCAGCTTCATTAGGTCCGCCAATCACCACGACGCCGGTCTCAGGTAGGTCCGTGACCTCAAGATGCTCCACGCCGCGGACGTTGCTCAACTCAACAGAATGCAGGTGCATCATGGTTTAGGCTCCCTTCGCGCTGAGACGAAACAGCAGGTTGGCGGCATCACGGGCAGTGGGATTCTCCAGGTCCTCGAGTAGTTCGGAGAGGGCATCGGCGGCGTATCCGCTCAGGCTCAGTTCACTAAGCTCATCTTCGGACGGCGCCAAGTGCAGATCCATCGTGCGTTCACGGGGTTTGAGGGAGGCAAAGACCTCCTCTAGGTTCGCGAGCCCCTGCTCCAGGCGTGCTTGGGCGCTGAGGCCCAGCGTGCCGCGCAGGCTGTACTTCACTGCCGTGCGCGTCTTGCCCGGCATCTCCTCCAGCTCCGCAAGAAAACGCTCGACATCGTCCATCGAGTTGACGTCAGCGTCAAGCGCGCGGAAGGCCCACCGGCCGACGCTGCGCTTCTCGACGTCCACCGCCTCCCCCTCAACCCGCACCACCAAGGCATTGCCGGAGTCACGCTCGCGGTCATCGAAAGCCGTTGTCTCCGGGCTGCCGGAGAACCACACTTTCCCGGTACGCCCCAACGAAGCCGTGGAATGTGTGTCCCCGAGTGCTAGATAATCGATGACGCCGCGATCGAGGCAGTCCTCCACGAAGGTCAGATCGATGGTGTCAGCATCAGATTCCTCGGCCTCACCTGCGCGGGATTCAACTTGGCCGTGCCCCACGGCAATGCGTGCCACCGCCCCGGAGGCGCGGTCGAGCGGCTCGAGTGGTTCCAGTGCTCGGCGCACGAGGTCATAGTTTGCTCGCTTCGAAAGGTAGGGAGCGCCAACAATCTCCACGCCCGAGCGAACCTCGATGGGCTCAGAGTCCGCAATGACGTGGACGTTATCCGCAAAGGAATTAAAGAAAATGGAATCCGCCACGAGCGGATCGTGGTTACCGGGTAGCAGGTACACCGGCACCGGTAGGTTCTTCAACACTTCCTTGGAACGCAACAACGTGGACGTGTTGAGAGAGTTGTGCTCAAACACGTCTCCGGCCACGACAATGAACTCCGCCCCGGTCTCGGTGGCCAACTCCCCTAGTCGAACGACTGCTTCTTCACGGTCATCATCAAAGCGCGATTGCGCGGAGGGGCTGAGAAACCAGCGGGTCATACCCAGCTGAAAATCGGAGGTGTGGATGAACGTTACTGCTGTCATGTAGCCTTTTCTCCCTCGAGATCGCGGCGGCGGGAATCCTTAGTGCGTCAGATAGTAGTAAAGGTCGTCGACATCGGAGACCGCGCGAAGCACATCTATGTTCGTATGGCTCACGGAGCGCATGGCCTTGCGCAGCAGGTCAGGGTCGGAATCATCAATCGCCGGTGCGGACTTAGGTTCGGGAAGCAAAGGCAGCTCTCTCCCCGCCCAAAACAACGCATTACGCTCCTCCGGATCTAAGTCTGCTCCGCTGTAGGAATCCTCCGAAGCTGACTTTGCCTGTTCCATCACGGACTGCTCGAGGCGCGCGAAGTCCAGACCGCGCAGGGCAAAAATTACGGATGGGTCTGCGTCCATGCGGGCAGCCAGGCGGTCTGCCACTGCCACGACATGTTTGCACACGTACTCCGGGTCGGGGCACGTGCAGGAGAAGCGCAGGTCGTCGGCGAATTCGGCGACGAGGATGTCGAGGGCGTCGTCGGCAAGCATGCCCTCCCTGGCCTTCGCCACGGAGTTGGGGGTGCGCGCAAACATCTCCGACAGTCGCGCGATGTCCTCATTGTTGCGGTAGGGCACCTGAATGAGCACCGCAAAAGGCTCGTTCTGCGAGCCGGCAACCTTGCCGTGCACCGCACCATTGCGCACGTCAAGGCCCACAACGTGACCGTCGGCTGCGTACTGGCGGCCGCGGCTGATGCGCCCGGAATCCGTCTGCTCATTGACAAAGTTGATCACGCGCGTGGCCGCCGGTTGCATAGTGCGCACGCGGTCGACGCGGTGAACCTCCTCCGGCGTGCTCACGCGTTTGCGGGTGCCGAAGTTGGCGTAGATGACGTTGTCGTCTTTGGGACGTGCTGGCGCCATTTAATTCTCCTCTCCCTTGTAGCTCATAAGCTCCGCCAGTTGTTCTGGGGTGAGCTCGGTGAGCCATCCTTCGCCCTCGCCCACGACGGCGCCCGCGAGCTGCGTCTTGCCGTCCAGGATGTCCTGGATGGATTCCTCCAGCGTGCCGGCGGTAATCATTTTGTAGACCTGCACATTGCGCTCCTGACCGATGCGGAAGGCACGGTCCGTGGCCTGGTTTTCCACCGCCGGATTCCACCAGCGGTCCATGTGCACGACAATCGACGCCGCCGTCAAGTTCAGGCCCGTACCGCCCGCCTTCAGGGAAAGCAGCATGACGGGCGCACCATCGGGTGCCTGGAAGTCCTCCACCATGTGGTCGCGTCGATTCTTGCTCACCCCACCGTGGAGGAAGGGAATATCGCAGCCCAACTGGTCTGAAAGATAGGGCTGGAGGATATCACCGAAGGCTTTGTACTGGGTAAAAACGAGCACGCGCTCATGGGACTCGATGGCCTGGTCGACGATGCGCATAAGCTCTTCTACCTTGCCGGAGCGGTGCCTGCCTTTGATGGTGACGGGACTGCCATCACCAAGGAAGTGTGCCGGGTGATTGCAGATCTGCTTAATGCGAGTCAGCGAGGCGAGCACAAGGCCGCGGCGCGACATGCCCTCCTTCTTTTTCAGCGCCTCGTCCACGTCATTGACCAAGGCCTTGTACAGCGCCGCCTGTTCATCGGTCATCCGCACGGTGATGATTTGCTCGGACTTCTCCGGCAGGTCATCGATGATATTCGGGTCTGTCTTGAGGCGACGGAGAATGAAAGGTGCGGTGAGCAGGCGCAGACGCTCTGCCATGACGTCGCTGCCTTCGCGTTCGATGGACTTGGCAAAGTGGTTGCGGAAGAAAGAAGCCGAGCCGAGAATTCCTGGGTTGCAATAATCCAGAATGGAGCGCATTTCCGACAGCCGGTTCTCAATGGGCGTACCGGTCAACGCCACGCGGTGACGCGACGGGATGGCGCGCACAGCTTTGGACGAACGGGTCGCGGCATTCTTAATGGCTTGAGCTTCATCGAGGACCACGCGATCCCAGTCCACCTTGCTCAAGGTCAGGAAGTCTCGGGCCACGGTGCCATAGGACGTGATGACAACGTCGGAGGCTTGGGCGGCCGCGACAAGCTCCTCGCCCTTGAGCCGTCCCGTGCCGTGCTGAACCAGGACGGTGAAGTCCGGCACGAAGCGTGCGGCTTCGCGGGCCCAGTTGCCCACGACGGAGGTGGGTGCGACGACCAGGGTGGGGTTCCATGCGGCGTCGTCAGACGCCGCCTTTTCGACGGCAAGCAGCGACAGTAGTTGAAGGGTTTTGCCCAGCCCCATGTCGTCGGCAAGCACGGCTCCAATATTGTTCTGCGACATCCAATAGAGCCAGTCAACGCCGCGGCGCTGATAATCACGCAGCTCCGCGTGAACCGTATCAGGGATGTCGACGCGGTCGGGCGCGGTGGTCTCCATCCCGCCGAGCAACGAAGCGTGCCACTCAGATCCGGTGAAGGCGATCGGGTCCTCCGCCATGGACTTGAGCGCCATCTCGCGCAGATCCGCGAGGGAGACCACGGCTTCTTCTTCGCCTTCGTTGAACTCCTTGCGGCGGCGCTCCACCTCCGCCACGAGCTCCTCCCAGCCGGGCTGACCCAACTGACGCGCCATCTCAGCAGTGGCGGCGAGCTTCTCCAACTCCTTGAGCGCGCGCCTGCGGGCGGTATCGGCGAGCTCACGCATATACTGCTGGATCTTGTTGAGGGACTGCGTATCCGCCATGACCCATTCACCACGCAGCTTAATGAGGCCCGACTTAGACTGGACCAGCTCCTCCATCTCAGAATCAGTGAGCTGTGTATCACCGACGGAGAGCTTCCAGTCATAGTTGACCAGCTTCTCCATGCCGATGTGCGCCTTTGTGGAGCCCTCGGCTGGGTCATGAGCCTCGACAGTTTCCAGCTTGGCCTTGGTCTCCATATGTGACCAGGACTTCGGCAGCATCACAGTGAAGCCCGCCTTGCGCAGCGCGGCGGCATCGTGCGTGACGAACTCCACGAGCTGCTCCGTTGAAAGGTAGACGTCCCAGTCACCGCCGTAGGGTGAGGCCTGTCCGGAGTTGTATTTCAGGCGCGGGGCAACGTCGAAGGCATGGCGACGGGCATCACGCAGCTTCTCGACGCTCCCCCGATCCAACTGCTCCTGTTTCACCGGACGCGGAGAATCCGTACCGGAGCGCACGAGCACCCGGATGGGCCAGATAGTCTCTTCCGGATCCTCATCCTCCTGCGGCTCTTCGACGAGGAAGACCAACTGAAGATCCACCGACGTGATGGAATCTTTCCACTCGTTAAGCCCGCGCAGAAGCTGAGCACGGCCCTTCTTCACAGGGGAGGTCTTCAACAGTGCCAGGGCAAAATCATGCCACGGCGCGGCGCGAGGCGCCTCGATCTGCGGCTTCAGCTGGGTATAGGCGATCCAGTGCGTAAGCTCATCGGCCAAGTCATCCGACAGCGCGCGGTTGTTTATTGTGAGAATGCCCGGCGCGGCGGCAAGCATTTCGGCCAGCCAGCTGCGCTCCCCCAAACCGGAGGCCAGCTGCCACATGGGGTACCACTCGCCTGCCTGGTACGAAAGACGGATGGTCACCCGCCCTGCACGAACGAAACGGTAGAGCCCGCGGTACGCGCGGATGAGCCACAGGAGATCCGGAGCAATGGTCAGGCGCTGCTCCGCCGTGACTGCCTGGCTGTCAGTATCGAGGTACTCCAGCTTGGCTAAGGTTTCGACTGCCTCATCTGGGGCGAACATGGCCATGGGGACCATGAGGGAAACATCCTTGCCCTTTGGTGTGCGCAGTGACACCCGCGCTCGGTTGCGGAAGGTTTTCTTCTCCAAGATTGTGTCGACGACGTCCGGGAAGGTGCCCTCAGGCACAGCGGAGGGCATGACAATCTTGTGTCCTTCGACCTGTTCGATCCACAGACTCAGGCCAGAGACGGGCAGCCAGAGGCCATGCAGCAGGTAAGAAGCCATAACGGCCAGTCTAGCAGCACACCATTTGGGGGCACTGACTGAAGAAAGTTCCCAAATCCTGCCGAAATGCCCAATCGTTATAGTCTCGTTACATTATGGCGTTACGCCAGTAAAACCGTACATTAAGCTGTGACCAGGGTTACCAAATACTGGTCAAGGTGCCAATTTCCAGTTGGGCAGGGCCCTGAGCCTCGTTAGCGTGAATGAGTCCTACTCTTAATCTCAAACTCAAGGAGAGATCAGTGCAAGACTCCACTTGGTACGTCGTTGCGATGATCATCTACCTGCTTGCCATGGCCGCCATTGGCTTCTGGAGCTACAAGCAGACGGATGAATACGACGACTACGTTCTCGCCGGCCGTGGCCTCCACCCCTTCGTGGCTGCCCTGTCCGCCGGTGCTTCCGATATGTCCGGCTGGCTGCTCATGGGCCTGCCGGGTGCTTTGTTCCTGACCGGTATGTCCGAGCTCTGGATGGCCATCGGCCTTCTCGTCGGTGCGTGGGCGAACTGGAAGTGGGTTGCGCCGCGTCTGCGCTCCTACTCCGAAATCGCCGGCAACTCCATTACCGTGCCGTCCTTCTTCGAAAACCGCCTGCACGATAAGTCCCGCATGCTGCGCATTATCGCCGCGGCTATCATCATTTTCTTCTTTACCTTCTACGTCTCCTCCGGCATGGTGGCCGGCGGCCGTTACTTTGAGTCCACCTTCGGCGGCGACTACCTCGTCGGCATGCTCATCGTGGCAGCCGTGACGGTGTTCTACACCTTCGTCGGTGGCTTCCTGGCAGTGTCCTACACCGATACTGTCCAGGGTCTGCTCATGTTCGCCTCCTTGATTATCGTGCCGATCATGGTGCTCTTCTCTCTCAACGATGCGAGCGAGATCTTCAGCTTTGCGGCCAACAACCCGTACGCCACCGATGGCGCCATTGAGAACCCGAACTACTTCTCCATGTTCTCCGGCGTCTCCGCCGCCGTCATCATCGGTAACCTCGCCTGGGGCCTCGGCTACTTCGGCCAGCCGCACATCATCGTGCGCTTCATGGCGCTGCGCAAGCCTTCCGATGCCCGCGCAGGCCGCTTCTACGGTGTCAGCTGGATGGGTATCTCCCTCATCGGCGCTATCTTCGTTGCGCTGTCCGGCACCGTCTTCTTCACCGAGACCAACCACTCTATTACCGACCAAGAGAACTACGAGACCATCTTCCTGGACATGGCCCAGGTCATGTTCCACCCACTGTTCGCTGGTCTGGTCCTGACCGCTGTTCTGGCAGCCATCATGTCCACCATGTCTTCGCAGATGCTGGTTGTCTCCACCTCCCTCATTGAGGACCTCTTCCTCATCTTTGCCAAGAAGAAGCCAAGCCAGAACGTCTTGATCAACCTGTCCCGTACTGCAGTTGTGGCCATCGCCATCATCGGTGCCCTGCTGGCCATCAACCCGTCGGACTCCATTCTGGGTCTGGTCGGCTTCGCCTGGGCCGGCTTCGGCTCCGCCTTCGGCCCGATCGTCCTTCTGTCGCTGTACTGGAAGCGATTCAACTCCACCGGCGCCATCGCCGGTATGCTCACCGGCGCCATCGTGGCCATCGGCTGGGGCATGAGCCCGCTGGGCGATACTCTCTACGAGTTGGTTCCGGGCTTCCTCTCCGCACTCCTCGTGGCTGTCGGTGTGTCCCTGGCCACGAAGGCTCCAGACGAGAAGGTCACCCAGGAATTCGAGGAGGCTTCTCGCCTGGCCAAGCTAGTCGAGAACAACAAGGACCTCGACTTCGAGGAGGCCGCGGAGCAGGTTCAGAAGTAGCCTACTTCCCTCTCCCCTTTCGTTTTCCTTCCGACTCTTTCAACGCGGCCCCCGCCGACAGCAGTTAACCGTTCTGCTGGGGCGGGGGTTTCGCCGTTTCAGGCATGGCCCTAACATGCTGGCCAAAAGGTTCTTTTACTTTGGTCCCTGTGCACTGACAAGAGACCTTTTAGACGCTATTTCTACGGTTAAATGGTTCCTTTGGTGAGCAAAGAGACCAAAGTATAGGCACCAAACTAGAGGGACCGTTTGACGCTGCAATGGAGCACTACGGGAACCCCTAGAGCCACCGCGCAGTCTAAAAGTGTATGAACCTGCGCACGGCCTATATCGGCTTCCTTTCCGTAGCCACTGTGTTCTACGCGTGTTGGCACCTTTTGCCCGGGCCCGACCTGGGCGTGGCAACCGTGTCCGCGCGTGTCGAGGTCCCCGGCTACGTGCGCGCGGACTTTGGGGGCTGGCTGCCAGGAACCCGCGACACCGTCATGAAGTCGCAGACTATTGACGGCATTCTGTATGACCCCTATGCCCGTGCCCCCGCCGGCAACCGCGTGGAGGTCGATCACGTCTTCCCGCTCTCCGCGGCGTGGGATCTCGGGGCCTCCATGTGGACGAAAGACAAGAAGCTGGCCTTTGCCAACGATCCTCTCAACCTCGTGGCCACGGCCAGCGCGCTCAACCAAACCAAGTCAGATTCGCTACCCGCGGACTGGCTTCCACCAGCAGACCGCTGCGATTATTCCCGGCGACTGGCCGCGGTGGCGCGAAAGTACGAGTTGCCCCTCCCCGCCCGCGATTATGAGACCATGCGCCACCAGTGTCAATTCGATTTCATCAGCTGGCGCCGTTAGACTTTCGCTGGAAAACCCCGTGATCAGAAAGGTACACACTTCTCCTCATGTCTAGCTTGCTAATTTTCCTCCACGTCTTCGCGGCCATTCTGCTGGTCGGTACCGTGTGCATCTCCACCTCCGCCTTCCCAGGTCAGGTTGAGAAGGCCGCTGCCGGTGATGCTTCCGCTGCTGGTGCTGCGAGCATCCTCAACAAGATCACGTCCACCTATGGCTACATCTCCGCCATCGTCCCGGTTCTGGGTCTGGCTGTCTTCCTGACCGACCTCTCTGCCTACAAGTCCGAGATTCAGTTCCACATTGCGCTTCTGCTCGCCGTCATCGCGTGGGTCATCCTGCTCGTTGTCATTATTCCGAAGCAGAATAAGGCCATGGCCGCTATCGCTACCCCGGGCACTGCGGATGCCTCCAAGCTGAAGAAGCAGCTGGCTATGTTCTCCGGCATCTTCAATCTGCTGTGGGTTGTGTGTGCCTTCCTCATGTACATCTAAATAACAACGTTGCGCACACGCGCAGATAGAGCATAGAAAAGCCTCCCGCACTTATGGGACTTGGCCCAGAGCTTCAGCTCCGAGCCGCAATCCTTGTCAGTGCAGGAGGCTTCTTTCGTGCCAGGCGTTAGTCGCGCCAGCCGCCTCGGCGTCCGCCGCGGTCACGGCCACGGCCACCGCGGTCACGGTCACGATAGCTACCGCGTCCACCGCGATCACGGCCACCGCGTCCGCCGCGACCACCACGGTCACGGTCATCATCGTAGTTGCGGCGCGGCGGGCGGCCAGTGTCCTTCTGAATCTTGATGAGCTGGCCAGAAATGCGGGTGTCCTTGAGACGATCCAGCACGGCCGGGTCCAGGTTCTTCGGCAAATCCACCAACGTGTGGCCCACCGCGATGGTGATGCGTCCGAAGTCCTTGGAGGTCAGGCCACCTTCGTTGGCCAGTGCGCCCACGATGGCGCCCGGGCGAACGCCTTGGCGCTTGCCGACGTCCAGACGGTAGGTCTCGAAGTCCCCGTCCGGGCGGCGTGGGCCACGGTCACGATCGCGGTCACGACCCCGTCCACCGCGGTCGCGGTCACGGCCACGGCCGTCACGATCAAAGCGCTCGCGATCGCGACGGTCCTTCTTGGTCACTGGGCGTTCCTTGAGCAGGAAGTCAGTACCGCCTTGGAGCTGCACGGCAATCGACGCAGCGATGTCATCCATGGCCACGTTTTCAGCAGCGGAGTACTCGCGGACCATGTCGCGGAAGAACTCAAACTGCTTGTCCTCCTGCGAGGCAGCGATGGAGGCGAAGAACTTCTCCTTGCGCTTAGCGTTGACCTCGTCGGCCGTCGGCAGGTCCATCTCCTCGAGGCGGGCGTTGGTAACGCGCTCAATGGAACGCAGCATGCGGCGCTCACGCGGAGTGACGAACAAGATGGCCTCACCACTGCGACCGGCACGGCCGGTACGGCCGATGCGGTGGACGTAGGACTCAGTGTCATTCGGAATGTCGTAGTTCACCACGTGGGTGATGCGGTCTACGTCAAGGCCGCGGGCAGCGACATCGGTGGCGACAAGGATGTCCAAGCGGCCATCCTTGAGCTGGTCAACCGTGCGCTCACGCTGCTGCTGGGCAATATCACCGTTGATGGCAGCCGCGTTGTAGCCAGCCTCCTTGAGGTTGTCCGCCACCTCTTCGGTCTCATGCTTGGTGCGGCAGAAGACGATAATGGCGTCGTAATCGATGACCTCGAGGATGCGGGTGAAAGCATCCATCTTGTGACGGTGCGGGGTCAGCAGGAAGCGCTGGGTGATGTTGTCATTCGTGCGACGCTCCGACTTGACGGTAATTTCCGCTGGGTCGTTGAGGTACTGCTTGGACAGGCGGCGAATGGAGTTCGGCATGGTGGCCGAAAACAGCGCAACCTGCTTGTCATCCGGAGTGTCCTCAAGAATGCGCTCGACATCTTCCTGGAAGCCCATGTTGAGCATCTCATCGGCCTCATCGAGGACGAGGAAGCGCAGCTGCGAGATATCCAGGGAGCCCTTCTCCAGGTGGTCGATGACGCGGCCCGGGGTACCCACGATGACCTGGGCGCCACGGCGCAGACCCGAAAGCTGGATGCCGTAGGCCTGGCCACCATAGATAGGCAGAACCTCGATCCGGCCGAGATGGTCGGCGAAGGACTGGAAGGAGTCCGCGACCTGGAGGGCCAGCTCACGCGTCGGCGCGAGGACGAGTGCTTGCGGGTGGCGGGCATCGACGTCGATCTGGGAGAGAACCGGCAGCGCGAAAGCTGCGGTCTTACCCGTACCAGTCTGGGCAAGGCCGACAACGTCGCGGCCCTCCATGAGGATCGGGATGGTTTCTGCCTGGATCGGGGATGGCTGGGTGAAGCCCACCTTGGAGACAGCGGCCTGAACGTCATCAGGCAGACCGAGGTGTGCAAAACCCTGGGAGTTGTCAGTGGCTGAAGTGTCTTCAGCGCCGGTGTCCTCAGGGTTATTCGCAGCCCCGGTGTCCTGGTTATTCACCTGCGAAGCGTCCTGCGCCTCGCCACCTTGCGAGTTTTCCTGAGATTCCGACTTATTGAATTCTTCCGGCTCGTTCACGCCGCCGGTGGCGTTATCGGTAATGCTCATTGCCCAGACCAGAGTACGGCACCTACGTACATTTAGCTATTTTGCTGCGAGGGCCGCCGTTGAGCGTGCACTTCTCCCGCACATCACGGAAGACGTTCGAAGGCTGCCGGAGCTCTTCCTCGCCAGTAGCTCAAGCTAAGGGGCTCGAGTCCTCGTTGCCCCTTCGGCCTAGACCTCGCGACCGGCCACGAAGGTCTTCCAGGTCATCGGCATTCCCGGGCGGTAGGCTAGGTGGATGGCGCTCGGAGCGTCGAGGACGTGAAGGTCCGCAGCTGCCCCCACAACCAGCGAGCCCTTTGCGGGGCGGCCCTGCACATCCTTACCGTCACCAACATCCTGGCGGCGCAATGCCGTGGCACCACCGAGGGTGCCGGCAGCAATCGCCTCGTCGAGGGTGAGGTGCTGTTGCAGTACAGCCGTGGTCACGCAGAAATTCATGGAGGAGGTGTACGACGTACCGGGGTTGAGGTTGGAGGCGATGGCGACGGTCGCGCCGGCGTCGAGAAGCGTGCGCCCCGGGGCCAAGGGTTCGCGCGTGGAGAGGTCGCAGGCGGGCAGCAAGGTGGCCACCGTGTCGGAGGCAGCGAGGGCCTCGACGTCTGAGTCGCTGAGGTAGTTCACGTGGTCAACGGACGCAGCGCCCATCTCCACAGCGAGGGCCACGCCGGGGCCTTCACCAAGCTGGTTACCGTGCACACGAACACCCAACCCGCGGGCCTTGCCGGCTTCGAGCACGCGGCGCGACTGCTCCTCATCAAACGCACCCCGCTCGCAGAAGACATCGATCCACTGGACATACTCCGCCACGCCATCGAGCATCGAGCCAACAACCTCGTCGAGGTAGCTTTCAGCCTCCGCCCCCGGCGGGACAAGGTGAGCGCCGAGGAAGGTCACGTCATCAACGTGGCGGGCGGCCACGCGCGCGGCCTCGGCCTCGGATTCGGTATTGAGGCCATAGCCGGTCTTAGTCTCCAGCGTGGTGGTTCCGCCGCGGTGCGCTGCAGCAATACGCTCCACCAACAGCTTTTCCAGGCGCTCCTCCCCTGCCGAGCGCGTCGCATCCATGGTCACGGCAATACCGCCGGCCTGGTAGGACTCACCCGCCATGCGGGCTTCGAACTCGGCGGAGCGGTCGCCATCGAAGATCATGTGGGTATGGGAATCCACCCAGCCCGGCAGAACTGCGCGCCCGCCAAGGTCGACCTTCTCGTCGGCGTCCGGCGCTTCAGACGCCGCTCCGATCCAGGCGATGGTGCCGTCGGTGTTGGCGATGAGTGCGGCGTCGGCAAGCGTGCCAGCCTCCGACACCGTACGCAGTTCAGAGATTCCAGTAAACAGGGTGGACATGATCTTCTATTCCTCTCTTGTCTAGTCGCGGGCCTTGAATTCCATCGGAATACGCACGCCGCGCTCGTCCGCTACTTCCTTGGCGCGAGTGTAACCGGAATCCACGTGGCGGATAACGCCCATGCCGGGGTCATTAGTGAGCACCGCGCGCAGCTTCGCGGCGGCCAGCTCAGTACCGTCAGCAACCGTGACCTGGCCGGCATGGATGGAGCGGCCCATGCCCACGCCTCCTCCGTGGTGGATGGAGACCCAGGTTGCCCCGGAGGACACGGCAGTCATGGCGTTGAGCAGTGGCCAGTCTGCCACAGCATCGGTGCCATCGAGCATGGCCTCGGTCTCACGGTACGGGGAGGCCACGGAGCCGGAGTCCAAGTGGTCACGGCCGATGACGATCGGGGCCTTGATTTTGCCTTCGCGGACGAGATCGTTAAAGAGCAGGCCAGCCTTGTGTCGCTCGTTGTAGCCCAGCCAGCAAATACGTGCCGGCAGGCCTTCAAATTCGACGTATTCCTCGGCGGCATCCAGCCAGTTGTGCAGGTGCTCGTTGTCCGGGAAGAGTTCCTTGAGCGCCTGGTCGGTGACCTTGATGTCCTCCGGGTCGCCGGACAGCGCAGCCCAGCGGAAGGGGCCCAGGCCCTCACAGAACAGCGGGCGGATGTAGGCCGGAACAAAGCCCGGGAATTCGAAGGCACGCTGGTAGCCGGCCTTGCGGGCCTCGTCACGGATGGAGTTGCCGTAGTCAAAGACCTCAGCGCCTTCATCCTGGAACTCCACCATGGCCTGGACCTGGGCAGCCATGGCCTCACGAGCCTTCTTGGTGAAGGTGGTCGGGTCGGCCTTAGCCTCGTTGTGCCAGTCCTCAACAGTGATTTCGGTGGGCAGGTAGCTCAGCGGGTCGTGCGCGGAGGTCTGATCCGTGACGATATCCACGGTGAATTCGCCCGCGCGCTGGCGGCGCAGGATCTCCGGGAAGATCTCAGCAGCATTGCCCACGAGGCCGACGGACAGTGGCTTCTTATTCTCCTTGGCGTCCAAGACAAGCTTGAGAGCCTCATCCAGGTCGGTCACAACCTCGTCCAGGTAGCGCTTGTGCTGGCGGCGCTTCAAACGAGTCTCATCCACGTCGACGATGAGGCAGGCACCGCCGTTGAGCGTGACCGACAGCGGCTGCGCACCGCCCATGCCACCGCACCCACCGGTCAGGGTGAAGGTTCCGGCCAGACTGCCATTGAAGCGCTTCTTAGCCACGGCCGCGAAGGTCTCGAAGGTGCCCTGCAGAATGCCCTGGGTAGCGATGTAGATCCAGGAGCCGGCCGTCATCTGGCCATACATCATGAGGCCCTCGTCCTCGAGCTTGCGGAAGTGCTCCCAGTTGGCCCAGTCACCGACCAGGTTGGAGTTAGCAATGAGCACGCGGGGTGCCCACTCGTTGGTCTTCCAGATACCCACAGGCTTGCCGGACTGCACCAGGAGGGTCTCATCGGACTCGAGGTCCTTGAGAGACTCCACGATGGCATCGAAGGCTTCCCAGCTGCGGGCGGCTCGGCCGGTGCCGCCATAGACAACGAGGTCCTCTGGGCGCTCGGCAACCTCAGGGTCAAGGTTGTTCATGAGCATGCGCAGTGGGGCTTCGGTCTGCCAAGACTTGGCGGTGAGTTCGGTTCCGCGCGGGGCGCGTACTTCGCGGGGTTGAGACATGGCTTCCTTTCACTCGTGCTTATCGACGCCCTCCCAAACCCCAGGCCGGTTTCCCGGGGCTGTCCCCGAAGTTTGGTTGGCGTCACAGAGAACAAACTACTGTGACTCACGTCTATCTTCTAGACCACATTTTGTCCACCTGTCTCACATGCCAGACTGTCGAGCGACCGGCATCATCGTGAACCTACCAAGCTCGAGCCATATGTCCAGACCTAGAAGTCCAACCACCCAGGTCGTCGCCAAGCACTGGCCACGCGCTTCTCGACGCCCACCTGCGCCGTTCGGCTTTGAGGTCTGGACACGTGGATTCGAAAACGCACAGAAAAGGCCCCCATGGACCGTGCGAAACTCAGCAGGGTCCATGGGGGCCGGGGTGGCGCTTAGCGCAGCGTACCGACGACCTCCTCTACCGCATCCACGAGCGCACCTTCCTTGACCAGGCGCACGGTTTCCTCAATCTCCGGACTCAAGTAGCGGTCTGTGCCCGGGCCCTGCACGGTCGTGCGGAGGGCGGCGATAACCGCGCCGGTACCCTTGGCCGGCTCACCCTCGCGCATATCGATGGCGCGGGCCGCGGTAAGGATTTCAATGGCGAGCACTCGCTGCAGGCCATCGACGGCCTTGCGCAGCTTGCGGGCGCCAGACCAGCCCATGGAGACATGGTCCTCCTGCATAGCGGAGGACGGAATGGAATCCGCGGAGGACGGGTTTGCCAGGCGCTTGAGCTCGGAGACGATGCCTGCCTGCGCGTACTGCGCAATCATGTGGCCGGAGTCGACGCCCGGATCATCGGCCAGGAATGCATGTAGGCCGCGGTTGCGGGCGGTATCAAGGAAGCGGTCGGTACGACGCTCCGACATGGAGGCCAAGTCAGCCACCACAATAGCCAGGAAGTCCAACGCATAAGCCACCGGAGCGCCGTGGAAGTTACCGTTGGATACCACGCGACCATCCTTAGTCACGACGGGGTTGTCCACAGCTGCGGCAAGCTCGCGTTCTGCTACCACAGCGGTGTGCGCCACGGTATCGCGGAAACCGCCGGCCACCTGCGGGGCACAGCGCACCGAGTAGGCGTCCTGAACCTGGTTCTTCTTGAATTCCTCAAGGGCAGCCTCCAGAATGGCAGACCCTTCTGCCACAGCCAGAATATTGGCAGCGGCATCCGCCTGACCTGGGTGCGGACGCAGCTGCTGAAGATCATCGGCAAAAACTACGAGGGTACCCAGCAGGCCCTCCACCGTCATCGCAGTAGCAATATCAGCCGTCTTAGCCAGCTCGCGCAAATCAGTAATGGCCAGGCAGAGCTGGCCCAACATGCCATCGGTACCGTTAATGAGCGCCAAGCCTTCCTTCTCACGCAGCTGCAGTGGCTCGATGCCCGCCGCCTTTAGCGCCTCACCCGCCGGGATGATGTCGCCGCCATCGACGCGCACCTCTCCCTCACCCAGCAGCGCCAGTGCCGCATGAGCCAGCGGCGCCAAGTCACCAGAGCAGCCTAGCGATCCATACTCACGGATGACCGGGTGAATGTTGGCGTTGAGCACCGCGGCGTAGGTCTCCGCCACCACCGGGCGCACGCCGGTGCGGCCGGTGCACAGGGTGGAGAGGCGAAGCAGCATGAGTGCGCGGATGACTTCGGTCTCCACCTCCGGGCCAGTACCTGCGGCATGGGAGCGCACAAGGGAGAGCTGCAGCTGGGCGCGCATTTCTTCCGGAATGTGGCGACGAGCGAGCGCACCGAAACCAGTGGAAATTCCGTAGACCGGCGTCGGGTCCTGGGCCAGCTCCTCCACTCGGGAACGTGTGGTGGCAATTTCATCCAGAGCATCGTGAGAGATCTCTACCTTCGCGCCATAACGCGCAACGGCCACAACTTCCTCAATGCTCAAGGCACCAATGCCCACGGTGACGGATGAGGGATAAGAAATAGACATGATAAGGCTCCTTCACGTGTCGACGCGTGGCCTCAGACCGCCCGCGTCAACGCCAGGCAGAGAAAAAGGCACGCGAAAAAATACATACTTGCTTTCACAAGTAGGGAAATAAAGTGATACGCGCAACAGCCCTACGCGTTGCGCTCATAGTACAACAGCCACCCCGGCGCGCACCCCCGGCACTCCCCTGACCCCTAACGCCGTCCATACATTCTCTCCGCCACCTGCTCTGCCGCCGCCTGCAGTTCCTGCGCTATGGATGGTGCGTCGGCAGTGCCCACCGGATACGTTACCGCAAGCGCCGCGGCTGGCCTGCCCACATGGTCAACGATTGCCACCCCTACCGAGGCTTGTCCGCGCGCCACCACCTCAACCTCTTCGGCCCACCCGCGCTCACGCACGTCACGCAGGATGGACTTGAACTGCCCAAAGCTGAGAGCTCCGGCCGAATACGCCGCACGCCATTCGGCTTCCGGAAGCAGAGCCAGCATCGCTCGCCCTGAGGCGGTGCGCTGTGCTTGGAGGCGCACCCCTCTGTCCGTCACCAAAGACAAAGCCTTCGGCGCCCGGACCTCATTAAGGTAAAGGATCTCTGACCCCGCCAGGCGAGACAGGTGCCCAGAGCCGCCTACCTTGCCAGCAATGCGTTCGAGGTGGTTGTGCGTAGCCCGTACGAGGGGTTGCTGCGTGGCATAGGCCGCGGCCATGGAGTAGGCCGCGAGGCCCAGCCCGTAGGTTTGGTTCTCTGGGAGGTGCACCACGAATCCCGCGTCCACCATCTCCTTGAGCAGGTGGTAAGTGGATGAGCGTGGCAGGTCCAGCTCGCTGCGGATACGTGCCGCTGAAATGGGCACATCGATGGTGGATAGCAGCCGGAGGATTTCCAGCGCATTGCGCGCGGCCGGAACGCGGGAGTTGCTCATAGCGCGACAGTCTAGCTAGGTCACGAGGAAAGCAATCGGAGTGGCAATGATAATGGTAAGGACCACGCGCTCGAACCAGATAACAACCAAGTGCCATAGCTTGATAGGAATCTTGGTGGCCAGAATGCACGGCACCAGTGCAGAAAAGAAGATGATGGCAGACACCGCTACCACGCCGATGACGAATTTCAGCGTCAGGCTGGAGGAATCCGCCACCATGGTGGCTGGTAGGAACATTTCCGCAATCCCCATCGCTGCAGCTTTACCCGCTAGCTCGGGTTCTGGAAGCTGCACAATCCATGCGAAGGGATAGAACACATAGCCCAACCAATCAAAGAGCGGCGTGAATTTAGCCAGCAGCAGGCCAATGAGGCCGACCGACATGATGGACGGAACAATGGCCGCGGCCATGCGCGCGCCGTCGCGCAGGTTCTCCCAGATAGCTGCCCTCAACGACGGTGCACGGTCGAGCTGCAACAAAGCTTCCCTCCATGCTGCTGAGAAGTAATTGCCCTTGACCGGCTTCTCTGGGTCCGGTGTCACGCCGGAAACATACTCGTTGGGGATGGTGCTGAGCGGCGGAATCCACACGGTGATAGCGGTAACAACGAACGTCACCACCAGGGACACAGCAAAATAGATTCCCCACATGTCCATCAAGTCCAGCTGCTTGGCCACTATGACCATAAAAGCGGCAGACACCGTGGAGAAACCCGTCGCGATGATGGAAGCCTCGCGGGCGGTATACCCGCCGCGCTGGTACACCCGGTCAGTAATGAGAATACCCAGCGAGTAGGAACCCACAAAGGAAGCCACGGCATCGATGGCGGAGCGCCCTGGCGTGCGCCAGAGCGGCCGCATGATGGGTTGCATGAACACGCCTACGAACTCCAGCAGGCCATAACCAATAAGCAGGCCCAAGAAGGCACCACCAATGGGGACGATAAGCCCTACGGGCGTGGCGATGGAGTTCCACAGGAAGGGAACGATGTCCTCATGTGCCAGCACTCCTGGCAAAGTCCCTATCACCATGAGGAAAGAAACGACCATGCCCACGACATTGAGCACGGTAAACACAGCTTGCATGGCGCCGTCCCGCCAGTTTTTGTTCACAATGCTGCGCACGGTGCCATAGACGGCCAGCGCCAAAATAATCCACGGCACCGCAGCTTCTGCGTGTGTACGGATGATGGTGACCATATGGTCAAGCGGTATGGACTTCTTCCCGTCGTAACTAATGGGGAAAAAGAAGACGAAAGCTCCGATGGCACTGTAGACAAACAGCCGCCACAGCCCCTTTTTCGTGGGCGTGGCATCTTCGGTTTCATAGAAGGCGTCAACAAGGGCGTCTTCGTTGTTCATGTTTTACCTCACGGAATGGGCGACAAAGTACACGTCTCTAGCACGGCAGGCAGCCCACCAACACACGGTGAAGGAAGACACGCCAACCATGCCCACGCAACAGCCACACGCGGGTCACAAGAATACTAACCACATTTTTCTTAAATGTCATCCAGCTCACCCCCGGGTACCTAGTGAAAGACACGTCACTGAACAGAATGTCATGGAATTGACCCCGCGCGGCAACTAGAGGAAAGTAGCTCTCAGACGCATTGTCCACTCGCACTAGTAACAAAGGAGGAGGACGGCCATCGTGCCCGAGACCACCACCCAGCGCAGAGGCCTCAAGCACCGCCACCTGCACTTCATCGCACTTGGCTCGGCCATCGGCACCGGCCTCTTCTACGGCTCCGCCAGCGCCATCCAAGCTGCCGGCCCCTCAGTGTTGCTGGTCTATCTCCTTGGCGGCGCCGTGGTGTACTTCCTCCTGCGGGCACTCGGCGAGATGTCCGTGCACCACCCGGTCACGGGGTCTTTCGCTGAGTACGCGCGCGCCTTCCTCGGCCCCTGGGCTGGTTACATCACCGGTTGGATGTTCGCCTTTGAGATGGTCATCGTGGCGCTCGCGGACCTCACCGCCATCGGCGTCTACATGCAATTCTGGTTTCCCGGCTCACCGCAATGGGTCTGGGTTGCTGCCACGCTTCTCCTCGTTGGCGGTGCGAACCTCGCAACAGTCAAGGCCTTCGGCGAGCTCGAATTCGCCTTTACCATCGTCAAGGTCGGGGCAGTCGTCGCCATGATTCTTGGCGGCGTAGCGGTCTTGGCCTTCGGCCTCTCCACCGCGGAGACCACTGGCCCCGCCAACCTTGTGAACGATGGCGGCTTCTTCCCCAACGGCCCGTCCGGCATGATTGCCTCTTTTATCCTTGTGCTCTTTGCCTTCGGTGGTACGGAGATTGTGGGCGTCGCCAGTGCGGAGGCTGAGGAACCGGAGAAGTCCGTGCCAAAGGCCGTCAACACCATCCCCGTACGCATCCTCCTCTTCTATGTGCTCGCCATCCTGGTCATCCTCATGATTAACCCGTGGCGCACCATTACCGGTGAGGAAAGTCCTTTTGTCCAAATCTTCTCCACCTTGGGCGTCACGTGGGCCGCTGCCGCACTCAACGTCGTGGTCATCACCGCGGCGGTCTCTGCCATCAACGCCGATCTCTTCGGCGCTGGCAATGTCCTCACCGGTTTAGCTCGCCAGAACCTTGCCCCCGCGATCATGGCCAAGAAAGCACGCGGCGTACCAGTCATGACCATGGTCATCCTGCTTATCGTCATGGTCATCGGTACCGCCCTTAACGCCCTTATCCCGGAGAATGTTTTTGAGGTCATTGCCTCCCTGGCTACCTTCGCCACCATCTACGTCTGGCTTATGATTCTTCTGGCCCACGTGGCCTCCCGCAAGAAGATGTCCCCGGAGGAACGCGCAAGCCTTACCTACACGGTTCCCTTCTGGCCATGGGGCCAATACTTCGCCATCGCCTTCATCACGTTTACTTTTGGCATCATGGCATGGCAGGCACAGTACCGCCCGGCCCTTGCTGTGGGCGTTGGCTTCATCATCCTCATGACCGCCATTTTCTACGTCACGGGCCGCCGGACTCAGGCCACCAGCAGTGACTCCATTCCCACCTCGAAAGGATAGCTATGAACAGCGTTGATGCCCCCGCGTACTCCCCTGCCCCTGAGTGGTCCGGCCGCTCCGATGGACCAGGTCCTGATCATGCGCGGTGGCACAGTGTGATCCGCCCCCTCGATGTGACGAACCCTCAGGCACAGCCTGGCATCGCCCTGCTTGGCTTCGCTTCTGATGAGGGTGTGGAACGCAACCATGGCCGCCCCGGCGCGGCGGAAGGCCCGGCTGCCTTGCGCGCCGCGTTGGGTTCCCTGGCGCTGCACCATGAGCATGTGCTTTACGACGCCGGCACGATCACCACCCAAGGCACCGACCTCGAGTCCTCCCATGAGCGCCTATCGGACGCTGTGGAGGCCCTCTCTCGTGCAGGCCACCTGCCGATCATTCTCGGCGGTGGCCATGAGACAGCCTTCGGCTCGCACCGCGGCGCTTTCCGGGCTCAGGGCCCACTGAACATCATCAACCTCGATGCTCACTTCGATCTGCGCACCGCCGATGTGCCCACGTCTGGCACTCCTTTCAAACAGATTTCTGAGCTGGTCGGCCCCGAACATTTCGCTTACTCCGTTCTCGGCATCTCCCGCCCCAATAACACGAAGGTTCTTTTCGACGAGGCTGCCAACCTCGGTGTCACCATCACCCTGGATGAGGAACTGCTCGCCATGACTCGGGATGAGCTGCGTTCCCACGCCACACAGCTCTGCGCCGACTCGTCCCCCATCCACCTCTCCATCGACTTGGATGTCCTCCCCGCCGCCCAAGCCCCCGGTGTTTCTGCCCCCGCCGGCCTCGGTGTGGATCTTCGCATCATCCGCGACCTTGCCATCTCCATCGCCTCCACCGGACGCCTTGCGCTTGTCGACGTTGTCGAGCTCAACCCCTCTTTCGACCTCGACTCCCGCACCGCCAAGCTTGCAGCCCGGCTTATCGACGACATCGTGAACGCGCACTTTTCCGTCCCCGCTGTCTAGTCAAAGTTTGGGTTCTCTGGATAAGAGTCGGGCCAGCCGGCATACTGGTCCCATGTGTTCACCGATTCGCGTTGTCGGCGCCATCTTTGTTGATGGCGATCGTGTCTTGGCCTGTCGAAAAGCTCCCGGAAAGTCTTTGGCAGGATTGTGGGAATTCCCCGGTGGCAAGATTGAACCGGGCGAGTCTCCTGAAGAGGCCCTGGCTCGCGAACTCAGCGAGGAGCTCTCCCTCACGGCGGTCGTCGGTGACAAAGTAACCACGACTGTCCACACATATGACTTCGCCACCATCGAACTAACCACGTTCCTGTGTACTATCCAGTCTGGTGAGCTGGTTCTTACTGACCATGACGCCACCCGCTGGGTCACCGCAGCTGAGGCTCAAACACTCGACTGGGCACCGGCAGACATCCCAGCAGTCGAACTCATCTCGTCGCGCCTATGACCTCCCACTCTCTCCTTCCTTTCGGCATATATGAAACTCCTGTTACCGCCCGTATTCACGAGCGCATAGAGGAGACAAAACGGGCTATTCCCACGGCTGCTTCGGGCATTGTGGAGGATAGCTCCGCCGAGGTGAGTCCAAGGTTTGCTGCTGCAGTTGCGCAGCATTTCGCCAAGATCCTTGAGCAGCGACTCACCGAGATCAGGAATCCGGAACAACGTGTAGCGCTCATCAATAGCCTTGCGCAGCACCTTGGTTCAGACGAGAGGATGTCTGCTGAGCAGTTGCTCTACGCCATCTACAGGTCGGAGCTTGCTGACCCTCCCTCTCTTCCTGAAGTCTCCCTCAACACCAGCGCGTTATTCACCAATAGTGTGGATGACACCAATATGTCGGTAGAGATTGCCCGCGAAATCCGGACTGCAGACTCCGTCGATCTACTGTGTGCCTTCATCAAGAGCTCAGGGATCTCCGTAATCAGTGACGAGCTTGAGTATGTGCGAGATCATCAAATTCCGCTTCGTGTGATCACCTCGACGTACTGCGGTGCGACCGAAGCCGCCGCGGTTCGCCGCCTTGTCGAAGACTACAACGCCGAGGTTCGCATTTGTTACGAACACAAATCGACGCGTCTCCACGCTAAGGCCTGGCTTTTCCGTCGTAGATCAGGCTTCGATACCGCCTTCATTGGTAGCTCTAACCTGTCGCGCTCAGCGCTGGTCGACGGCTGGGAATGGAACGTTCGCGGTTCTCGATCCTCCACCCCGGAAATTATTGAAAAGTTCATCAAGACCTTCGAGAGCTACTGGCATGATAATCATTTCAAGGTTTTTGAGCCAGCACGGGATTACGATCGACTGCTAGAAGCACTGCACGGAGCACAGTTCCTCGGCTCCGCATCGGGACATAAACTCGAACTGTCGGGACTTCGCGTCGAGCCATACGCCTACCAGCAGGAGATGCTAGAGGCGTTGCGTTCCGAGCGTGAACTCCACGACCGCCATAAGAACCTTCTCATTGCAGCCACCGGTACTGGAAAGACAGTGGTAGCCGCGCTGGATTATCGTCGACTTTGTGAATCCTACGGTCGTAGGCCTCGGCTGCTGTTCATTGCTCATCGCCGCGAGATTCTTGAACAAGCCCACCGCACATATCGCGAAGTTCTCCAGGCCTCTGACTTCGGCGAGCTTCTTGTCGGAGGTTCGGAGCCTCATCACTGGGACCACGTTTTTGCGAGCATCCAGTCGCTTCATGGAGAGCGCGTGACTCGCATCTCGCCCGAGCACTTTGAGATCGTCGTGATCGACGAGTTTCACCACGCTGAAGCAGCAACCTATCGGAAGATTTTGGACTACCTCCAGCCCCGCGAGCTTCTAGGACTGACGGCAACCCCAGAGCGCGGCGACGGTCACAACGTCCAAAAGTTCTTCGATTACCGTGTTGCCCATGAACTTCGCCTATGGGACGCACTGCGGCTCCAACTGCTGGCGCCGTTGCACTACTACGGCGTCGACGACAATACCGACCTTACGAGCTTGACATGGGTTCAAGGCAAGAAGGATTACAAGGCATCAGAGCTCAGCGAGTTGTACATCAAGGCCGGCGAAAAGCGAACCAGGTTTATCATCAATGAACTCAACCGTCGCATCTTCGACTTAGCTTCCATGAAGGCACTCGGCTTCTGTGTGTCTATCGCTCACGCTGAGTACATGGCGGAGCAGTTCAATGCATTCGGGATTCCTTCGCTAGCGGTAAGCAGCAGACTGACCACTCAGGAACGTCAAAAAGCTCTGTCGCAGCTTCGCGACGGCCACATCAAAATCATTTTCGCCGTCGACATTTTCAACGAAGGCGTCGATATCCCTTCCGTGAACACTCTTTTGCTCCTTCGCCCTACTCAAAGCCCGGTACTCTTCGTCCAGCAACTTGGCCGCGGCCTACGTCTCAACGAGGGGAAGGATGCGTGTATTGTCTTTGACTTTCTCGGCCTCCAACATGAGGAATTCGACTTTGAGGAGCGCTACAAGGTACTCACCGCCGCTCGCGGCAAGAGCTTAATCAGAGAAATAGAGCAAGGCTTTCCTACCGCGCCGCCAGGTTCCCACATCACCTTGGACCGCGTGACGACCGAACGCGTACTGGCTAACGTTAAGCGTCTGGCACGCAACTCCATTAAGAAAATTAGGGCTCAGATTAGCGAACACGGCACTACTGACCTCTCAGCCTTCCTCCACACCTCCGATATTCCCGTGGAGGACATCTACCGCCGCAAAGGAATTTCGTGGACGACGTTGCTCAGGGACGAGAATCTCCTCCCATCGCCGATAGAAGATGAGGTAGAGAGTTTCCTTCTTAGCCGCATTCGCGTGCTCCTCCACATTAATGACCCTGATCGTGTCGAAGCCTATAGCCGTCTCATGGCAGCGAACGGCCCTTCAGAAAAAGACATGGATGACCGGGAGAAGCGATATGCCACCATGCTCACTCTAGCTCTCTGGGCCAACTCCAATAGAGCAGTTCCCGCCACTTTGGATGATGCGTTCTCACTTATCCGGTCCTACCCAGCCTTCGTTAACGAAGTTAACCAAGTCATGCGATACTCGCTCGACGAATCCCGCGTTATCCCGAAGAGGTCTTCGAGTAGCGTGCTCGAAACACATGCAGACTACAGCCTTGCCGAACTCATTGGGGCACTGGATGACGGACCTCTCAAAAAATTGGCGAACCTACCGCGCGAAGGAGTCAAACGCTTCGACAGGTCGAATACTGATCTGTTCCTGATCACCTTCCAGAAAGATGAAAACGTCAGTGCTTCAACTAACTATCGCGACTATCCGTTGTCCCCTGATCTATTGCATTGGGAGTCACAATCCACAACGTCGCTCAAGTCCGCGATGGCCGAGCGTTACATCACACACCGCGAGCGCGGCGGCAATATCATCATTGCTACACGCTTTACCAAGAAGAACAAGGTTGAAACAGCATCGGCGTACACTTTCCTCGGCAACGTCGATTACGTTGACCACAGGGGTGAAAAGCCCATCCAGTTTGAGTGGCGCCTTCGCCGTGACATGCCGAAGAGACTCTATACCGCCGGTCGCACGGTAGCCTAAATACGATTACAACTCCTTTGGTCTAGATCCCCACCCGCACAATGCAAGTTATTTTGCACAGTTGCGTCGAATTGTTATAAGAATTTTCAGGATCCAAACGTCAGGTGACTTGAGTTAAATTCGGACACCTCCAGTCACCCCCAAATACGATGGGCCGATAGATAACCGCAGTTGATGACACGTAAACCATTTTTCCGATTGGCCACACGTACAACGCCTAGCTACCCCCGAATGGAAAGATCTCACTCTGTGAAATTGACTAACAACACAGCCTAACCTAGCATTCTCTCATCAGCTTAAAATGAGCTAAGTATAAATGGCTAGCCAGAAACAGACGGAGGAAGGACATGGACGCCGCCAGCGAGAATAACCAAAAGCGATGGAGCCGCCCGAACACCGGTTCCGAGTCTTCTAACTATGGCTTCACGCGTTTCCGCGAGCGTAACTTCAAGTCTTCGTCAGGCAATAACCCGCGCTGGGCCGCCTGCAGCCAGCGAGCTCGCACTATCCACTAAAGAGCACCCCGGCCACTAGAGCCACGCCCCCACTCCTGCCCCATCGCTTTTACCGCTAATTCAGCCGAGGACACAATAGCCTCACCACATTGGCGGCTTTGCTTACATTCAGCAACCCGCATTAAAGCACGAGACCCCCCACATCGAGTGGGGGTTTACGCACAGTGAAGTGAAGCGAAAGCAAGCGTTACAGCTCGAAACCATTCAGAATGTTCTGAAGTTTCTGCTGATACGGGGCAACGTCATGTTCGTAGCGTTGCAGAATGGACAGCACAATCGCGTTCAGCATAAGCATCGGGACAGAGAGAGTAGTGAAGGCTCCTTCATCGCCACGCGGGGCCGCGAGAGTCACCACGGGAACTGGGTGGACGATACGCAGATCATCTGTAATGAGGATGACCTTGCATTTCACCATCTCAGCGTAGTTCAGTAGCTGGCGGAGCGAGCGCGTCGAGCGACGGAAAGCAAACACCAAGAGCAAATCGGGCTCACCCATAAGCAGGAGCTGTTCAGCAATATCCCGGTCGGTCTCCCCAGACAGGTCGTGTACCGAACGTCCGAGTCGACGCAGGCGACGCTCAGCTTGGTCGCACAACGGGATAGAGTTACCGCGGCCATAGATGTAAATATCGCGAGCGTTCATGACCAAGTCCGCAGCCTTGTTGACGGAGTGCTGGTCTACGCTTCCCGACGCCACGGACAGGGAGTCCAACTCCTTCGAGACGAGCTGCCCCAAAATGGTCTGGCCGGCCTCGTTACGGAAAGTCTGACTACTGCTTGAATGCTCAGCGGCAAGATACTGATCATGCAGCATGCGCAGCTCTTGACGCAGTTCCAAGTAGCCTTTATATCCGAGCTTCTTCGCTGTACGAGTTACGGCCGAACCGTGCACACCGGCTTTTGCAGCGACATCTTCGCCACGCCACAAAGCTGCCTCTTGGGGGCGACTCAGGATAACGTCGACAACTGCCTCATCCGCCCTGCTAAGTTCCGACCGGTGACGCTCCACCCTTTGTTGAAAATTCACACCCCGAGTTTAACAAAAAATTTTTAGATCGTGACATTTTTCTTCAAAATGTTGCGGGTGCAGTGGCATATTGCTGAAAAATAACGCAAACATTAACATTCCTGCTGGCTAGTATAACCTTGGTTTATAGTCGCGGCGCAATCGCTGCAAAATAATCTTCCTGTCTTGCAAAGTGTCGCGGCCAAAGCTCCACGCAACGACACCCCCTGCCGCCACTACAGCACAGAGCGCAAAGGCCACCTCGAAACCGTAGTGGTCCGCAAGGAATCCAATGACGATGGGGCCGAGGATCTGCCCAAAGTCACCGGCCATCTGGAAGGTAGACAAGACTTGCCCACCAGAACGCTTCGATCCCACCACATCAGCGATGGCCGCCTGCTGGGACGGCACAATGAGCCCAGAAGAAGCACCGGCGAAGGCGGACAGGAGAAGGAGCATCCAGACGGTGTGCGCCAAGCCCAGAGTTCCCACAAACACCGCCGACCCCACCAAACCAGCAATAATTAAAGGACGCCGGCCAACCTGGTCCGACCACGATCCAGAAAACTGCAGAACAACGGCATTGCCAGCAGCAAAGACCGCTAGTGCTATGCCGGAAGCTTCCGCACCGTTATGGAATATGGCAGCAGCAAAGAGAGGCAGCACCGCAACTCGCACTCCCATATTGATCCAGCCCTGCGCAAAGTTGGAGGTAAGCACCGCACGATAGGCTGTATCCCCCCATGCCTCCTGCAGTCGCATCGGCGGCAAACGACGCCGCGGATCTTCAGCTTCGTCGACCACGGGCATAAGCACCCAGACCACGAGCGCAGCGACTGCTACCCCAACCCCATAGATGAAGAAGGGCCAACGAAAACCAAGGAAGGACAAGCTGGCGCCGACGAGTGGACCAATAACATTACCCAGGAGGAAGGATGTCGCGTACGTCGCCGAGCAGCGCCCCCGAATAGCGGGAGGAGATAATTTCACGATAAGGGACATCGCTGCCACGGTGAACATGGTGGATCCGATTCCGGCAATAGCGCGCAGCACCACAATGTGCCAATAGTCCTGGGCAATGCTCACTAGTCCGGTGGTGATGGCGACAGTTAACAAGCCAGTGAGGTACACGCCCCGCGTTCCTGCTCGATCAATGAGGCGCCCCGCCGCAGGGGCGAAAATCAGGCGGCTCGCAGAGAATATGGACACGACGAGCCCAGCGGCAGCCATCGAGACATCGAAACTGACGATGAATTGGGGAAGCAATGGGGCAATCAGCCCGTAGCCTAAGGCAATAATGAAACCCGCCGAGACCATCACCCAGATTTCTCGCGGAATCTTTAGTTCTTGCATCACACCGTCACTCATAGCTTCACTAACTGTAGCCTACCCCTCCAAATAATCGAACTTATTTTCTACTGTAGTCGAATTCGTGTCCATCCCCTCTTCTAGTGTGAAGGCCATGAAGAACTACAACGCCTTTCGCACCACTTCCCCACGCTCCATTCAATCTCCTATCGATACCGGTGAGCTCACTGCGGACA
The DNA here is from genome assembly GCF_001807225.1 of Corynebacterium sp. HMSC05E07. Classification (NCBI taxonomy): domain Bacteria; kingdom Bacillati; phylum Actinomycetota; class Actinomycetes; order Mycobacteriales; family Corynebacteriaceae; genus Corynebacterium; species Corynebacterium sp. HMSC05E07. The sequence continues at coordinate 108,206 of NZ_KV788224.1, read as the reverse complement.
TCCTTTTCCATCACCCCGAGATCCTCGAATCCATCGAGAGCATCATCCACCATCCACGCTCACTTGCCCGACCCACGCCGCAGTGGCGGCCGCCGTCACAGTCTCTGCCACCTGTGTCGCTCCGGACTAGAGAAGGTGAATCTACCCCACCGCTGACGCTCACCGTCTCCCGTCATCGCGTTGGCGAGCGCGCCCAGGCTCGCGTTTTGGGTTTCGGTGAAAAGCGGGTACCGGCTTATCTCATTACCGTGCGTATTACGTCTCCGTCAGGACAACCAGTATCGCCAGCCTTAGCTGAAGCGTGGGTCCGCACGCTCGTCCCAGAAGACTTGGTGTCAGCCGTGCACGAGATTTCTAGCAGCAGCGCCGCAACCTTTGTGTGGCTTGTTGATAGTTCCTACACCCCGGTGCGGTCACCACTGTCACTTTTCGAAGGCTTTAGCCAGGCGGCCTAAGCCGCTACGCCTACGATGGCTGTCTCCTCCACACCGGGGGTTCGGCTACAAGTAGCGCTGCAGGCGGTCTAGAAGACCGTGGGGCGGCTCTTCATCTAGTGAGAGCGTAAAACGGTCCTCAGTCAGGACCCGGCCAACGGCTGCATGGGTTTCGGGGCGATCGAAGAAGTACCGGATGGGCTTCGGCGCAAAGCGAATGGCCAAGCACACGAGGACCACAGTAAAGGCCTTATCGATGGGGTCAGAACTCATCGCCTGAATCAGCGCAGCAATGTTTTCATCATGGACAATCAACAGGATGAAGTTCGTGAGCTCTCGGGGTCCGCGCTGAAGATTCTCATCAAACGCAAGCAGTGTCGACGGCAAGGACACCAACCCCGCCACGATTCCAAGCCCATAGCCTGAGAGCAGCGTGGCTATCATTCGCTTAAACACGCCGCGGCGAGCCATCCACCCCACCAAATAGGCCACGATCACGGCGTTTGGAACATATGCCAAGCCCAGCGGATTGCTGACGGCCCCAAGACTCACTGAGAGCACCGATGTCCCCATGCCAAGAATTGGACCATAGAGAATGGCGATAAACATCGTTCCGGCGGTGTCCAAATACAGCGGAATGTTGAGGTTGAAGATCAACAAGGATCCCAATATGTTGACGGCGATAGCAAACAGCGGGTTGATGATCGCATGGCTTCTCAGCGTCCCCCATTGAGAGGCAAAAAAGAGTAACCCACTAAGAAGGCTCAAACCCCAGACCGATGCTGGCAGGACGGATTCAAACGTCCTATCGGCATGTTCAAAGTTTGGGTCAAGCGTGAGGCACCACGCGAATGCAGCACATGCTAGGGCGAAACCAACGCAGATTCGCTGGCCGCGAAAAGCCATATCAACCGGCATGGTCCCTGGACGCCCCTCATCGAGTTCAAAAATGTACCCGATTATCCTAGCGCGCCCTTCCGCACGAAGCGACTAGCCTTCGCTGTCGTCAGCCTCACCATTGGAATTATCAGCGTCCACATCGGTGTCGTCGTCCTCATCATCTTCGTCATCGTCGAAGAGCACGTCATCATCCTCATCGTCAGCGCCGAAGATGTCATAAACGTCCGGCTCATCAAAGTCCGGGTCATCCACGCTAACGAGCTGAGCCTCCCAATCCAAGGCCTGATCCGAGACCAAACTCAGGACGTCGAAAAGACGATCAAAATCGGTGTAGGTACCAAGCTCAAGAGCCTCAGCAGGCACTTCGATGATGGGGGCAAGGGTGGTGTCGTCGAACTCCCCGGCGTCGAAAAGCGCGACGCGCTCCTCCTCCCTCAAGTCCTCCACAGAGTCGTTCTCCCACAACTCGTTGATGGCCTCATCCTCAAGCTCGTCGAGTTCCTCTTCGTCGAAGTCAAACGAGAGGAATCGCACGACTGCACTCGGAACACCGTCAATAGTCTCAACGAGAACGCGCAATTCGGAATCGTTAGCAACGTCAGCCACGACGAGGTTCGGGTTGAACTCATCCTGGACAAACTCCAACTCGGCAATGCGCTCATCGGTACCCTCAAGCAGGTCTCGCAGCACGGTGACCACTTGGTCGGTGGCAATGTGGCGAGACACCGCCTCCACCGCATCCTCCACGGAAAAGGCAACGGAGACGAGAACTGCTTCAAAATCCTCATCATCCTCATCTACATCCGCGGCAGCAATGTAGACGTTGGCCGCGGGGAGAATCGGGTCAATTTCCACAAACTGGATTTCCAAATCGGAGGTGATGGGCACAAACATCACATCATCGTTGACGCGGGACTCAATACCCTCCCCGTCCAGCGCAGAAGCGATATCTTCAAAAAAGCTCATGTGATTAACATCCATCCATGTGGCGGTCTCACCCCGGCTGCTGCCAAGGCCACCCACATCCTACCCGCGATCGTGGCCATCGGGCATGAAACCCAGACGCTTTAAGATTTCTGGACGTCCGGTTCCCCACTCCAACATGTCATAGGACTCCCACGCCTGGCGGCGCGATTCCATCGGTGCCGATTCCACATGAGGTTCCACGTCAAAGATCATCGTCTCGCGCTGTGGGGAACGGTATCGCGGCCAATCCTCTAGCGGAGCACCGTTCCGGATGAATGAACCCCATTGGGCCTGCATATTCTCAGTAACCTCTTCCATATCGGAGGACTTACCCATGGTGGTCAGAAAGGACACCCGCGACGCCCCAGGGTCACCAAAGATATTGGATAGCTCCATCGAATGCATCGCTCCCAAGCCCAACCAACGCAGAGCCGCAGGGGCGAAATCGAAACGGTACATCCAGGTGGGATAACGGCGCGCATGCTCACCCGCAACACGGACGGTGGGGCCCCAGAACAGGGCGTCGGTAAGCAAGTCTCCAAAGTCCCGACGAGACACCGCCCCACCATAGGCAGCGACCACATCAGGGGCGCTCTCCGGATCGAAGGAAGCCAGAAGGCGCAACGCGGCGCGCTCTCGGGAGCTTTGACGTTGGTAGAGAAACTTACCGAAGCTGGCTTCACCGGAATTCGTACCGATGAGCAACGGCACTGGGTGTTGGGCACCATCCTCAAACGCTTCAATAGGATGCTGCGGAATGAGTTCACCATCCACGGTGGGGGCGTAACAGGAATTCAAATACAGCAGCTCACCCGCGCGCCACATCATCGACTGCCCAGAGCGCACCAGATCCGCGAAGTCCTCCCGCCGCAGATCCTCAGCCGTTGCATCCCGAGGCAGCGCCATCTTGTCCACCAGCTCGCGCGCCCAGAACATGGATTGAGCGCGCGAATGAATCATGCCAATCGGCGGTGACTGCGCAATAGCTCGGTGAAATAAGCCCTCTGCACGAGGAACAGCCAAAAGCGTGAGAACTGCTGCGCCACCGGCAGATTCACCCATGAGGGTGACGTTGTCCGGGTCACCACCAAAGGCAGCAATGTTTTTGCGGACCCATTCCAAAGCAAGAACCTGATCCGCCACGGCAGGGTTGGCACAGGCCTCCCCGCCAAGACTGCGGACATCTAGATAGCCCAAGGCCCCCAAACGGAAATTGACGGACACGTAGACCACGTCCATCTGCGCCGCGAACTCAAAGCCGCGAAGCATGAGCATGTGAGAGGACCCAACGATGAAGCTGCCACCGTGTAAATAGACAACAACGGGAAGCTTCTCCGTATTTGGCACGAATTCAGAGCTGTGCTGAGTGTGTGGGCGGACGATATCGAGCGTCAGGCAATCCTCCGAGCCCTCAATACGATCCGTCCACGAATAAACCGGCTGGGGTGCCACGTGTCCAAACTCACGGCAATCCCTGATCCCCTCCCAGGCCGGTGCCGGCCTTGGTTCCTGGAAACGCTGATCTCCCGAGGTATCCGCTCCGAAGGGAATCCCACGCCATGAGCGCACCGGAGAAGAGATTGGCCGGTCAGGGCGCAACTCCTCCTCAATGCAGCCGCGAACCCATCCCGAGGTCGTTAAAACAGTGATGTCATCCGCTAGCGCCGTCTTGGCAGCCTCATGGGCTGCGTGGGCGCGGGCATGCAGGTTCTCAGCAAGCAGGCGGGCCGCAGCCGCGCTGACCTCACGCGGAGGGAAAGGCTCGTACTCGCTCATAGCACCTAGACTAATGCCACAGCCTGGCTCCGCGCTGGGGACACGTTTTTCGATACGGTGGTGTACATACTGTTTATAAATTAGACGAAATCAGGTGAAAAACATGTTTGGACTTGGAGAAAAGACACAGGACGAACCCGCCGCTGTGGAGAAGCTCGAAGTGGATGAAAACAACCGCATTAGCCAGAGCTTCATGGCCGCACTCAACAAGGTGATCTCGGCACAGTCCTCTATCATCATCGGCTACGTCGAACGCTTGAAGAAGAGCAACAAGAATGCCAGCCCTCAAGAGCTGCAGGAGCTCATTGACAAGCACTTCCTCAACATTGTCTCTGGAACCGGTGCGGCTGCGGGCGCCTCAGCGGCCATCCCCGGCATCGGTTTGGTGTCTGGTGCTGCAGCCATTGGTGCGGAATCACTCCTTTTCCTCGAGGCCGCTGCCTGGTACATCTTGGCCTCCGCACACCTGCGCGGCGATGACATTCGTGATGAAGAGCGCCGCCGCGCTCTCGTCCTCGTTGTCCTTACCGGATCCCAAGGCAGCGCTCTGGTCGATACTCTGCTGGGTGACGTCACAACGCTCTCCGGCATGAAGTCGGCCGCTACCCTTTCCCGCTTCTCCGGCCCCACCCTGAGCGGTATCAACGGACGACTGACCAAGCTCTTCCTCAAGCAGGCCCGAAAGAAGCACAAGTGGGCATGGCTCTCCAAGCTCCTGCCGATGGGTGTCGGTGCGGTACTGGGAACGACTGCCAACCGTAAACTTGCCCGCCAAGTTATGAAGCATTCGGACACCCAGCTCTCCCCCCTGCAGGGGGAATAAACACGGGAAACGCGCCCCAGGGTAGTGAGCAAACTTACAGGGGCCGTATCATATGAGGAGACACCTTTCGGGGTGCCTTTCGCACCCATGGAACGGCCTACTAGAGTCGACTAAAGACAAACTTAGAAGCACAGAAAGAGGCGAACACCTGCCGTGAGCAACTCGAGCATCTACGGCCCGAACGCGTGGCTGATTGACGAACAGTTCCAGCAGTACTCAAAGGACCCCAACTCCGTAGATAAGGAGTGGCGCGACTACTTTGAGGCAAACGGAGCTCCCAAGCAAGCCGCACAGCCCAAGGCCTCCTCCGCAAAGGCCTCCAGCTCCAAGGCTTCTGCCCCGGCCAAGGACAAGGCGGGCGCTGCTGAGTCCAAGGACTCCGCACGCGCTGAAAAGTCCCCCGCCGCCCCGGGTGCCAAGGCTCCGAGCGATTCCAAGACTTCTGCCACGAAGGCGAAGGCAGACAAGAAAAAGGCCGAGTCCCCGCTCGACCGCATCCAGGACGCACCGGAGCCGGGTTCCCGCCCGCTCAAGGGCATGTTCAAGGCCATTGCTAAGAACATGGACGAGTCTCTGGAGATTCCTACCGCTACCACTGTGCGTGACATCCCAGTCAAGCTCATGTGGGAAAACCGTGCGATGATCAATGATCATCTTAAGCGCACCCGCGGCGGCAAGATCTCCTTTACCCATATCCTGGGCTACGCCCTCGTTAAGGCCGTTCAGATCCACCCGGACATGAACGTGCGCTACGAAATCAAGGACGGCAAGCCCACTGTGGTTCAGCCGGAGCACGTCAACCTGGGCTTGGCCATCGACCTTCCGCAGAAGGACGGCTCCCGCGCCCTCGTGGTTGCTGCTATTAAGGAGGCGGAGAACAAGACCTTCGCCGAGTTCATCGATGCCTACCAGGACATTGTGGACCGCTCCCGCAAGAACAAGCTGACGATGGATGACTTCTCCGGCGTCACCATTAACCTCACCAACCCGGGCGGTATTGGTACCCGTCACTCCATCGCACGCCTGACCAAGGGCTCTGGCTCCATCATTGGCGTGGGCTCCATGGATTACCCGGCTGAGTTCGCTGGCACCTCCCCTGACCGCCTGGCAGACATGGGCGTGGGCCGTCTCGTTACCTTGACCTCCACCTACGACCACCGCGTTATTCAGGGCGCGGAGTCCGGTGAGTTCCTGCGCACCATCGGTGAGCTGATTCTGGACAATGCCTTCTGGGACGAGCTCTTCAAGTCCCTCGACGTGCCGTACCAGCCCTTCCGCTGGGCTGCCGACGTCCCGAACACGGGCGTCGATAAGAACACGCGCGTCATGCAGTACATCGAGGCCTACCGCTCCCGTGGTCACCTGCTTGCGGACGTCAACCCGTTGGGCTGGAAGCAGCCTGGTCTGCCGTGGCCGGATCACCGCGACTTGGACCTCGCTACCCACGGTCTGACCATCTGGGACCTCGACCGCACCTTCAATGTCGGTGGCTTCGGTGGCAAGGAGACCATGACGCTGCGTGAAGTCGTCACCCGTCTGCGCTCCGCGTACACCCTAAAGGTAGGCTCCGAGTACGCCCACATCATGGACCGCGACGAGCGCGGTTGGCTGCAGGAGCAGATCGAGGCCGGCATGCCGAAGCCGACCAACTCTGAGCAAAAGTACATCCTGCAGAAGGTCAACGCCGCTGAGGCTTTCGAGAACTTCCTGCAGACCAAGTACGTGGGTCAGAAGCGCTTCTCCCTCGAAGGCGCTGAGTCCCTCATTGCGCTACTAGATTCCATCGTTGACACTGCCGCCGGCCAGGACCTCGACGAGGTCGTTATTGGTATGCCGCACCGTGGCCGTCTGAACGTTCTCTTCAACATTGTGGGCAAGCCGCTGGCCGATATCTTCGGCGAGTTCGACGGCAACTACAAGGGTGGCCAGCTCGGCGGCTCCGGTGACGTGAAGTACCACCTGGGCGCCGAGGGCGAGCACCTGCAGATGTTCGGCGACGGTGAAATCAAGGTCACACTGGCTGCAAACCCGTCCCACCTTGAGGCCGTTGACCCGGTCATGGAAGGTATTGCCCGCGCCAAGCAGGACATCCTGGACAAGGGCCCGGAGGGCCACACCGTTGTCCCGATCATGCTGCACGGTGATGCATCCTTCGCCGGACTGGGCGTGGTTCAGGAAACCATCAACCTTTCTCAGCTGCGTGGTTACACCACCGGCGGTACCGTCCACGTCGTGGTCAACAACCAGGTGGGCTTCACCACTACCCCGGATTCGGGCCGATCCACGCACTACGCCACCGACCTGGCGAAGGGCTTTGACTGCCCGGTCTTCCACGTCAACGGTGATAATCCGGAGGCCGTTGTCTGGGTAGGTAAGCTTGCCACCGAATACCGCCGCCGCTTTGGCAAGGATGTCTTCATCGACCTCGTGTGCTACCGCCTGCGCGGCCACAACGAGGCCGACGACCCGTCCATGACCCAGCCGCAGCTCTACGACATCATTGATAACCACAAGTCCGTCCGTGAGCGCTACACCGAGGAACTCATTGGCCGCGGCGACCTGTCTGATGACGAGGCAGAGGCAGCAGCACGTGACTTCCACGACCAGATGGAGTCCGTCTTCGCTGAGCACAAGGAAGCTGAGAAGGCTGGCCCGAAGGAGCAGACCGGCATCACCTCCTCCCAGGAGCTGACTCGTGGTCTGGACACCTCCATCACCGCCGAGGAACTGGCCGAAATCGGCGATGCCTACGGCACCCCGCCGGAGGGCTTTGAGTACCACAAGCGTGTGGGCAAGGTTGCTAAGGACCGCCAGAAGACCTCCCGCGAGGGTGGCATCGACTGGGGCTGGGGCGAACTCATTGCCTTCGGCTCCCTGGCGAACTCTGGCAAGGTCGTCCGCCTGGCCGGCGAAGATTCCCGCCGCGGTACCTTCACCCAGCGCCACGCAGTGGCCTTTGACCCAAACTCCGGCGAGGAATACAACCCGGTTGCTCACCTGGCTGGGTCCAAGGGCAACGGCGGCAAGTTCATGGTGTACAACTCCGCTCTGACTGAGTTTGCCGGCATGGGCTTCGAATACGGCTACACCGTGGGTAACCCGGATGCTGTTGTGGCCTGGGAGGCGCAGTTCGGTGACTTTGCCAACGGTGCGCAGACCATCATCGATGAGTACATTTCCTCCGGTGAGGCCAAGTGGGGCCAGCTTTCCAGCCTGATCCTGTTGCTGCCGCACGGCTACGAAGGCCAGGGCCCAGACCACTCCTCCGCCCGCATCGAGCGTTACCTGCAGCTGTGTGCTGAGGGCTCCATGACTGTGGCCCAGCCGTCCACTCCGGCTAACCACTTCCACCTGCTGCGCCGCCAGGCTCTCGGTGAGATGAAGCGTCCGCTGGTTGTCTTCACCCCGAAGTCCATGCTGCGTAACAAGGCAGCGACCTCTTCGGTCTCCGACTTCACTGAGGTCACGAAGTTCCAATCCGTCATCAATGACCCGAACTTCTTCGACATCAATGGCAAGAAGGTTGGGGACCCAGAGAAGGTCAAGACCATCATGCTGGTCTCCGGCAAGCTCTACTGGGAGCTGGCCAAGAAGCGTGAGGCCGACGGCCGCGATGACATCGCCATCGTGCGCGTAGAGATGCTCCACCCGATCCCGTTCAACCGTCTGGGTGAGGCCTTCAAGTCTTACCCGAACGCTGAGCAGATTCGCTTCGTTCAGGACGAGCCGGCCAACCAGGGTCCGTGGCCGTTCTACAACGAGCACCTGCGTGAGCTCATTCCGGATATGCCGGAGATGGTCCGCGTTTCCCGCCGCTCGCAGTCCTCGACTGCCACCGGTAACGCAAAGGTTCACCAGATTGAGCAGAAGAACCTGTTGGAGGAAGCCTTCGACGTCTAAAGACGCCTAGGTCCTCTACACGCACTGGCCCCGGTCGCCGCACTCACATCCGAGTCGTGGCGGCCGGGGTCTTTGCCATGCGCCGGCGCTGCACCGTGGCCCCGGCCCCTTCCCTGCACGTACTGGCCGTGGCCATCGCAGCGCCACTACCCCGCGCGGTTAACAATTGCTGGCCAACAAGCATCGTGATACGGCGCAGCGCCCCTGCTGTACCATTCGCGCGCTTGTCGACGCCTCCCCCATCGTCCAAGCGTCACACACCCTCACCCTGGCCTCGCAAGGACATGAGTTCCGGAGTGCCCTGAATACAAGGAAGAGCCCGAGCAGATGCTCGGGCTCTTTTTCACGGCCGTGTCACGCCGTTGCCTAAGGGCCAGGCCGGCCCCCAGGGATCCTTGTCAGTTCTAGGATTCCTTGCGGCGACCAGGGCGCAGCAGCAGTGCGGCACCAGCGATAAGGGCTAGGCCTGCGGCAAGAAGGCCAAGGACGTTCGCACCAGTGTTGGCCAGAAGACCAGAGTTGGTGCTCTTGTTGGAATCCGTCGTGTTCGGGCTTGTGCCAGTGTAGCGGCTGGTGTTGTCGCTCTGGCTCGGCTGAACATCGTTGGACTCAACATCCTTGGACTCAATCGAGTTCGGCTGTTCTGCCGCATTCGGAGCCTTGGGATCCTGCGGCTTCAGCTGCTCCACCGCGTCCTTCGGGGTCTCCGGCTTCAGCGGCTTAGCCGGCTGCGCCGGCGCTGCCGGGTTGTGCGGCTGGTTCATGATGTGTCCAAGAACCGCAGGTACCAGGACCAGCGGGATGAGTACCGGCCACAGTCCGTCAACCTCTGGGGTACCTGGCTCGTCCGGGTCGTTTGGCTCGGCTGGCTTGGTCGGGTCCTCTGACGGTTTAGTATCCGTGGTCGGCTTGTTCGGCGTCTCGGTCACAGTAACCGTCACAGTTGGGTTCTCACCAGACGGCGTCGGGTCCTCCTTCGTCGGCTTAGGCTCGTCGCTCGGCGTCGGCTTGGACGGATCCTCAGTGACCGTAACGGTAACCGTCGGGTCCTCGGTTGGGTCCTTCGGGTCCGTAGTTGGGTCCTTCGGCCCCTCTGACGGCTTAGTATCCGTGGTCGGCTGGTTCGGCGTCTCGGTCACAGTAACCGTCACAGTTGGGTTCTCACCAGACGGCGTCGGGTCCTCCTTCGTCGGCTTAGGCTCGTCGCTCGGCGTCGGCTTGGACGGATCCTCAGTGACCGTAACGGTAACCGTCGGGTCCTCGGTCGGGTCCTCGGTCGGGTCCTCGGTTGGATCCTCAGTCGGGGTAGTACCCGGCGCTGGATTCGGCTCCTCACTGCCACCGGTCGGATCCGCTGGCACCTCCGGATCGTTTGGCTCTGGCTTCGGATTGTTGTCCGTGTTACCAGGTTCCTCGCTCGGATCCTCAGTCGGTTCAACTGGCTCTACCGGTTCGCAACCACAGTTATCACTGACCACACCGATGACGGTCTTGATGTTAAAGACCTCGCCATCCTTGGTGGTGACCTTCACCGGAATCTCCTTGATGGTGCCGCTCGGGGTGTCAGCCGGCGGGGTTACCGTCAGCTCACCGGTGGACTCATCAATGGTCACAATCCAGCCAGACGGAACTTCACCCAACTCGTAGGTGTTGCCCTCGGTGTGACCGTAGTTGATACCAACCGTCTTGGTGTCACCAGCCTTGATGACGTCCGGGTTGTAGGTCGGCGCCGTGATGACCTCTGGGTCGCTCGGCTCCGGCGGCACAATCGGTGCGTCCTCCTTGACGATAAACACCGCGTTGGTCACGTACGGCTTGCCATCCTTCGGGGTCACCGTTACTGGGACCTCAATGTAGTCGCCAGACTTTGCTGTCGACGGTGCGGTCGCCGTCACCTTGCCGTTCTCATCAACAGAGACGCTCCAACCATCAACATCCGACGGCACCTCATAGGTGTTGCCGTCCGTGTGGTTCTTGACATCCTGGGATTCAGACTGGCCAGGCTTGACCAGTTGGACACCGTAGAAAGAACGCTCGATCTGCGGCGCGGGGGCCGGTGCCGGCTCCTTTTCAGTCACGGTCGTCGTGGTGTTGTTCGTCTCGGTAACCTTCTCCGTCTCGGTAACCTTCTGGGTCTCCGTGACGGTCTTGGCACCTATGCGGAGCTTACGCGGGGTCGGCTCCTTGGTGACGTTCTCAGTCGTCTCCGGGTCGCCTACGGCTACACCATCCTTCAGCTTCCAAACCTTGGTTACTTCCTTCTCACCGAAGGAACCTGCCTGGTCCTCAATGACCTTGCCGGCCTCGAGGTTCGGATCAACCTCAATGATCGTCTCAAACGGCAGCTGCTCGGTGTGCTTATCGCTCAGCTCAGTCTGGGAAGGTGCGGTACCAACCTCGATGATCTGCTTGGTCGGCTCGCTGATGGTCTCAGTCGAATCGTCCGTGGTGATGTCACCGTTATCAGAAGTCACCGTGACGGTGTGCTTGACCTCGCCCGGCTTGCCCTCCTGAACAATCTTGGTCTCGCCGGCCTTGAGATCAGGGTTCTCGCGAACCTCAACCTCGAACGGGGTGCTCTCAGTCCACTCAACGGTCTTAGAGGTGGTGTCACCCTTGGTGCCGACCTTGATGATCTTCTTGACCGGCTCCTCAACGCGTTCAGTCGTGGTCTTCGTTCCAGTGACCTTCGAGTTCTCGATGGTCTGGGTCGTGGTGACCTTATCCTTGCCCGGCTTGCCCTCCTGGACGGTCTCCTGGGTGCCAGCAGGCAGGGAATCGTCGAACTGAATCTCGGTCTCGAACGGAACCTCAACCTCGGACTCGGTGGTGTTCGTGCCCTCGGTCTTGGTTCCCACGCGGATGACCGCGTTGGTCGGCTCCTTGGTGCGCTCGGTGGTCACAGTCGGCTCACCAGAAGGCTTGCCGTCGACAATCTTCTGAGTGGAGGTAACAACCTCGGTACCGTTCTCGCCCTGCTTATCGACGACCTGCTCCCCCGCCTTCAAGGAATCATCAAAGACGATCTCGGTCTCAAACGGCACCGGCTTCTCGGTCTT